>DKKK01000036.1 GCA_002455215.1 Anaerolineales bacterium UBA6668
TGGCTATGCCTGAGCAGTTACGATTTGTGACAGCCTGTAGCAGTCAAAAGGCAATCTTCTCACCTTTCCTAGTCCTGATGCCCAGCTTCCAGCAAAGCAGAAACCACGCGCCGCGTGGTTTCCTTCAAGCTTAAGCTTTCTGGATAGTCTTCCAATACCGGACCCACACATGCCGGACAACCATTGGCGCACGGGCAATGTGCCAGCAATTCGGCAACCGCTTGCAAGAGCGTGTCGGTTTTTTCAAACAGGCACTCGCTAAAGCCGATGCCACCGACATTGCGTTCAAAAATGTATAAGGTGGGTGCGCCGGTTTCTGTACTTTTTAGCTCATGTAGGGCAGATAGATCGCCCGGGTCGCACATTAAAAAGAGTGGGGCTAAATTGAGCAAGGCATGTTCCAAACCGCTCAACGCGGTCGGAGGGGCTGTTTCCACTTGGCGGTGGCAGGCTGGGCATAGGGTGAGCAAATTTTCCAGCGNNGCGAATATGATGGACATGATGCTGTGCGCCACCTGCCGCTAAATTTTCCGGTGTGCCACAGCGTTGGCAACGATAGCTATCGCGGGCACGGGCGGCATTGCGCTGACTCGCCCAATTGGGTCCGTAATCATTGGGGAGTAGGTGAACCCCTTCCAACTGTAATTGTTTGACCACTTGTGGCGAAAACCACAACCAAAACGCATTGGTTTCATACTCGCGCTTGGGTAGCTCTAGCGCTTCGGCAGACAACACTTCATGCGTGTAGAGCTTGATACGCCGGAAGCCAATCGGTTGGCTATTGACCAATACCGAGCCGTACGCCCGCCGAGCAGGCGCATACTCATTGGCATCGGTTACGGCTAACACCTGCAAAGTGGTTTCTGAACGGGCTAGGGTGTAATATTCCACTTCGGTCGGTCGGACTTTTGCCAGATTGTTTTCCAAATCCAACTGTTCCACTAGATATTGCTTGCCTTCATGTAGATACACAGCACCGGCATGTACCTGCACCGGGGCAACTTCTCCATCAATTTCACCAATGGTTTGCGCCCTGCCCAGCGAGCTATCTTGAATTAGCACGCGTTGATTGCCACTGGTACGCAGTGAAATCGCCTCCGCCGGATAGCTGTTCCCGACCCATTGCGCGGCAAGTTCACCTTCACTGGGCAGGTAGGCTTCGTTTTGCTCTGCTAGCATTTGCCAAAACGCTTGCAAATTTGGAAACGCCCCATAGCCTTCCCCTGATTCAAAGGGTAGCTCAAATAAAGCACAGCGTAAATGGCTAAATAGAATTGCCAAATTGTCGGGGTTGATGCGGGCTTGCTCGGGGGATGTATCGAAGATGTAACGCGGGTGCAAAGCAAGATATTGGTCGAGTGGGGCGCCACTGGCAACAAAGAAGACGACGCTCGGCAAATCGCGCCGTCCGGCGCGTCCGGCTTGTTGCCACAAACTGGCAATAGTGCCCGGATAACCCGCCACCACCACCGCCCCCAGTTCGCCAATATCCACCCCTAGCTCCAAGGCATTGGTTGCCACCACTGCTCGCACACTGCCATTGCGTAAACCGCTTTCAATTTCGCGCCGTTCTTCTGCCAAATAGCCACCCCGATAGCCACGCACCTGCGCGGCTGGCACACCGCGTTCCAGCAAAGACTGGCGTAAATAGCCTAACATCAATTCGGCTGTCACTCGTGCGCGGGCAAATAGCGCAGTTTGTACGTCAGCTTGTACACATTCGCTAGCAATTTGCACTGCATCTAAGGTGTAGGCACGGCGCACGCCATTTTCACTGGTAAATTCGGGCGGGTTATAAACCAGCACATTTTTTTCGGCGCGTGGCGAGCCATCATACGCTACCAATTGCACCGGAGCGGAAATGATATTTTGCGCCAGCATTTGTGGATTGCCAATGGTGGCACTGGTACAAATAAATTGCGGGTTTGCCCCGTAAAATTGGCAGATGCGGCGCAAACGGCGGAACAAATTGGCAACGTGCGAGCCAAAGATGCCGCGATAAGTGTGCAATTCATCTATCACTACGTAGCGCAAGCCAGCAAAAAACGCGCTCCAACGCGGATGATGGGGTAGGATGCCCATGTGAAGCATATCGGGGTTAGACAGGATCACACTGGCTTGCTCGCGGATGCGTTTGCGCGGCGCCTGCGGGGTATCACCATCATACACTGCCGCGCTCAAATGCTGGGCACTGCAGGCATTTAGTAAACGGTTTAAGTTGCTTAACTGGTCTTGGGCGAGCGCACGGGTGGGGAACAGGTATAACGCGCGGGCGTTTGGCTCGGTCAGTAGGCTCTGCAAAACAGGCAAGTTGTAGCACAAGGTCTTACCGCTGGCAGTGCCGGTCACAATGACCGTATTTTCTCCGCGCAGACTGTGTTCAAATGCCTCCACCTGATGGGTGTAGAGTTGATGAATGTGCAAGCTGGCAAGGGCGGTGCGCAGGCTGTGGCTCAGTTCCGCTGGGTAGGGCAAGCTTTGCGCAGAGCGGGCAGGCAACCGCTCCCATGCCACCATCTGGCGCATGAAACGGTCATTTGCTCGTAGTTGGGAAAGAAGGTCGGATACGCTCATTTTACTGGTAAGGATTATACTGTATTGTAAGGCACATTTGTCACAAACTCCTCATATCCCCTGACAAAAATCACCTTTTCCTTTCCCTAGCTTCTCGAATCGGCAATAGTATGTCTATACTCGGCATACACAAAAAGCACGCTTTTTTAGCTAAGAAGAAAAGCCACAAACCCACACCTTGCCGAGTATTCAACAAGGTTTACGCTACCCTATGAAAAACCATTACGCCCAAAACCGCTTCCTAAGACGCATCGAATCGCTTTACAGCAGTGTAGAACGCCTGTTTAATCGTTTCACCACCCTTGATTTTAACCCATTCTACCATCTGGGCACACTCAGCATATTTCTGTTACTACTGCTCATTGTGACTGGTTCATACTTAGCGCTATTTTATCGCCCGGGTTCCGCCGTAGCATTCCAAACCACGCAAGCCTTGAGCGCCAACCCGTTTGGTATGTGGGTGCGCACCGTTCATCGCTACGCCACCGATGCCTTGATGCTGGTGGTTTTACTGCACTTTATCAAGATGTTGGTTACCAGCCGCTTTTGGGGAACGCGTTGGCTGGCATGGGTAAGTGGTTGGGTGATGGTCGTGCTAACTTGGTTGATAGGGGTTTTGGGCTACTGGTTGGTGTGGGATGCTCGCGGGCAGTGGCTGAACGAGTGGCTATTCACCCTGTCGAGCGACCCATCTTCACTGCCATTTTTTTCCCAAAACCAAGTAGTGGCAACCTATCCGACCTTCTTGCTGATTCTGCTCATGCACATCCTGCTACCATTAATTGTGTTTATGGGCATTTTTATTCACGTACTCAAGTTGGCGCGGGCACGTTGGTGGGCACCACGTTGGTTGATGCTGGAAGCTGGACTCCTGCTGGCTTTGATGGCATGGGTAAAACCGGCAGTCACTGCCTTACCCGCTGACTTGACGAGAACCATCACCACCGTCCCGCTCAATATTTTCTACTTAGGATTTTTGCCTTTGGCAGAAAAATGGGGCGTGCTTTGGGTGGCTTTGCTGATAGGCGGGAGCATTCTGGCATGGGTGCTGTTGCCTTGGCTTGCGCCAAACCGCCAGCACCCAGCGGCACAAGTGATTCTACCCGCGTGTACCGGCTGTGTTCTGTGCGCCAACGAATGTCCCTACGACGCTATTCGCATGGTGGCACGTGAAGATGAAAGTGGCTATCGGAAATTGGCAGTCATCAACGCGGACAAATGCACGGCATGTGGCATTTGCTTGGGGGCATGCCCGGCGGATGCCCNNGCCGTATTGCGAGAGCTACAACAACAATGCGCACCCGCATTGCAAACCGGCAAGTCGGTGACGGTGGTGTATGCCGAGCAACGCGCCGTGGCATTGGGCGGTTTGCCCGTCTCATTCAGAAATTTTCCCGCACACCCAAGCGTCCTTGCTTATGATTGGTCGCCCAGTGCGGTAGTGGTCGGGTGTGTTTTGCCCAGCGCTTCCGCAGTTAATTTGGATTGGGTCAAGGCATTGCAACAGCAGGGGGTAAAAGAACAAGTGATTCTGACCAGCCCCTATGACGATGGAATCCACCGTGAAGACGCCCACTGGATATTGGAGCGCTTGCGCTTGCGCCGTTTACACACGCCAGATCTACATTGGGTGATGGCAGGCGCAAACGACCCAACCCCTTTAACCCAATTGCTAGAACGCTTGCACAGTGGCGTGCGACCCGCTCAAGCCAGCGTAGAAAATCTGCCAGTGCTAAAGAAACGCGGGCAACTCAAACCATCCTGGCAAGCCGCAATTGCCGGGAGTTTGGCGCTACTGCTTATTTTTGCCGCGGGCTGGTTCTCTGATGTAGCTGTTACCCGTAGCCAAGCGGGAGAATCAGCTGTGCGGTTGGTACTCCCCTTGCAAGGAAAAGTTTCCGGCATCGAACTGCCTGCTAACTACACCCCCCCACCGGGTGCTGATGTTTCTACCATATTTGCATCCACCTACTACCCAATGGACTTGCGTTTAGTCATTGACGGACAGGTGGTGTGGCAGAAGCATTGGCAATTGCTAAAAACTGGCAATGGGCGGGTGGCGGTGATAGAATATCTGCCTGTTAATAGTGGAACATATCCAATACAAGTTTGGCTAAAAGACGACCCACAACCTGAACGATTAATCTATGACCAACCCGCCGATTTGCAGGCAGGACAGGTCTTGCAAATCCCATAATTTCTTCCTAACCCTAAACCTATGACCGACACCAGCGACAAGCTAGACTTCAAGAAAATTCTACCGGTATTNNATTTTGCTGGTTGACCTACTTGGTTTAACCATTATTGTGCCACTATTGCCGCTCTATGCCGCAAGTTTTGGCGCAAATCCCATGCTGATTGGCTTGCTAGGTGCAACCTACCCCGCCATGCAATTTTTGGGCGCACCGGTGCTAGGCGCACTGTCAGACCGCTATGGGCGGCGTCCCATTTTGCTCATCAGTCAAATCGGCACGTTTTTGGGTTTTATTCTATTAGGCTTTGCAAATTCGCTTCCCATCCTGTTTATCAGCCGCATGATTGACGGTTTGAGTGGGGCAAACATTGCCACTGCGCAGGCGGTTATCACCGATAGCACCAACGAAAAAACGCGCACACAAGGATTGGGCTTGGTGGGGGCGGCTTTCGGGCTGGGCTTTATCATCGGTCCCATCATTGCTTTTGTGGTTTTGGCAATCTCCGATAACAATTACCCGTTGGTTGCTTTTGTGGCGGCGGGCTTCTCTCTCGCTTCCTTATTGTTGACCTTCTTTTGGCTAACCGAAACTTTGCCAGTGGAAAAACGTGGCAATTCTGCCAATCGGGTGCAAGTTGGGCTGAATGCAATGCTAAGCGCACTCGGCAAGCCAGTGATCGGCTTTTTACTCGCATTGATGTTTTTTCAGCAATTTGCCTTTGGTGGCTATGAAAACTTTTTAGCGTTATTCACCCTCGACCGCCTGGGGATGGGCGCACGCGACAATGCCGCGCTTTTTATTTTTGCGGGCATTATCATCGTGTTGGTGCAAGGCTACTTTATTGGCAAGTGGAGCAAAAAATACGGTGAGCACTGGCTTATCAATATGGCATTGCTGGTGTTGGGGTTGGGGCTGGTGCTATCTGCTTTTGCACCGCGCATCCCGGTGCCGTGGTATGACTACGCCAATATGCAGAGCGAACTTGCCCAGCGTAGCACTACCGAACTGATAGCCGTACCCTTACCACCTGCGGAACTGGCGAAGGGCTGGCTCGGTTTGGGTTGGATGATGCTTGCCATGATTCCCACTGCCATTGCTGGTGGTATTTTGCACCCTGCCATCAACAGCCTGCTTACCAAGCGCGTTTCAGCACAAGAAGCGGGTGGAATCTTGGGCGTGTCATCTGCCTTCCTGAGCGCCGCCAATGCGCTCACACCCCTCGCCATCGGGCTAATTTATCAATATTTCGGTTCGACTGCGCCATTTTTGCTGGGTGGCGTTATCTTGTGGGGGCTGTGGGGCTTGGGTAGGCAAGCCTTTCGCAACGGCTAATGTGCCGCACTGTAATGTGCCGCACTGGCTAATGCGCCGCACTGGCTAATTAGCCTTGCCAATCTTGCCAAATGGCTTGCAGGACGTTCAATGCTTCCAATACGCTATCCCGTTGCAGGCAAACGCTATCACCGAGCATAAAAGTACGATAACCCAACTGCAACAGCCAGGCAATATCGCTGATATCTGCACTGCTAGGGGTGGAACTGCGTGCCAATGAGTCCAAGATGCGGCTGGCAACAATGGCATTGGGGTCAGCTTGGATAATGGTTTGGAGTGCGTTCAGGATATGGTGCGGGCGTTCCACCTCCACAAACAAATCCCCACGCGCCGCCATCAGTTGCCCAGCACTCGCTCCCACCCGCTTTGCCAGTGCCAGCCCGCGTTGGGTTTCAATTTTCAGTACCACTTCAGCATTGCTCAGCAAACTTGCCACTTCTGCCACGTCACTTTCTGTTTCCACATACGAAAGCATGACCTGTTTCATGCCGCGCTTCTGCATTTCAGCCAAATAAGCTTTGTCGGTGTCGGTAAGTGTCCCGTGAATCTGTAGGCTAGGGTGGGGGACGTTGACTGATTCACCCGGACCAATCAAGCGCCGCACCCCTTCTGTCAGGATAATGCGCTTGCCATCTACTGCTTCAATGCGGGCGTATTCCTGCCCATCGGAAAAAAAGGCGCTACAGGGGGTGGAGACAGACAGCGGGTGGGAGAGTTCTACCGCAGTGAAGGGCGGGATTGCCGCTCCCACCACCCGCAATTGCCTTCCTTTTAAGTCCACCCACAGCGGTTGCCCGTGCGCAGTCAGTCGGTCAAGGGCTTCTCCAGCCCCGCCACGAGTGGGCATCACCGTATTTAGGCGAAAGCCAGCGACCAAGGGGTGCGTGGCAACCTCCGGCAAAAAGCGGGCGTAGGGTGGGGTGGTGACAATGACTTTCATGGTTTGGCGGTTTTAGCTGGTAAGCGTGAGTTTACAGTTTTACGCTGACTCCGCAATATTTACAAGTGTGGAATTTTCCGCTGGTGGGTGGGATGGGTGCGCCACAGCGCGGGCAGATGAGCGCGATTGGCTTGCTAATTTCGGCAACTTTATCTTCGCTCTGGCGAGCCTTCATATTGTTTTGGAAATCTTCAAAATAGCCCCATGCACGTGCGACCAAGCCCATCGCGTAGTCCACCGCTCGTTGTTCATCTTGGATATGCAGGATTTTCTGCTCACCAATGGCTTGTCCCCATTGTTGGTCAACGCTATCGCCGGGTTTGCCAGTTGGGCGGCGCAAGAACCAGGTGTTCCAACGCTCGCCAACTTTTTGCCATGCTTGCAAGGCATTTACATCGGGGGAGCGGTCGCCAATCCAATGTTCAATCTGTTTGCTGGGCACAATGGGGTGCATGGTGATATCGCCAAAGACGATTAGGAAAGGTTTTTCTTCTGCATTGGGAATTTCCACATGGGTATTTAGCCAATGTGCAAATAAGCCGTAGCTTTCTGGCGCGTCTCCGCCGCCGCCTTCACCATACAGTGCGCCAAGTAACTGCTCCAAATCAAAGCCACTGGCAAAGGTAGTCGTTTGTAGTGGCCAGCGGTCTACTGCGCCATCCCCAATGGCGACAAAGCAAATTTCCAAATCATCGCGATACTGCGAAAGTGTGGTGAATAGCAAAGGTAGGCGGTCAAAAATTTCGAAGGGCCAACTTGCCATCGAGCCGGTCACATCTACCGCAATGATGAGCGGGTTCTTGCTCGTACTTCGTACCACTTTTTTGGGGGTGGTAATTAGCTCATTTGGCTGGCGTTTGTTGCCATAAGTGCGTGGACCTGCGGCGGCGGCACGTGCCTTGTCGGTATCGCGTGTGGGGCTGGCAGGGGCGTACTTATAACTTGCATCGCCATACCAGCCACTGGTGTCGTCATCCCATGAATACATAATAAACCTCCGAGAGTAACATAAAGTTATGTAGTAGGGTTTGGGAGAATGCTTGCTTGCAGGGCAAGCGTTTCAGCCCCAAACTCACGGCAAAAGCGTTTGTCCAACTGGTTTTTTACAAGGTAGTCGGCAATCGCAGGGCTGACGAGCGTACGCCAGTTGGTACCCCGCGCCAAGGCAAGCCGTACCATTGTGCCGTCAACTGCAATGCGTTCAGTGGGTGGAACAAAGTAAACCGGGCGATAAATGGGGTAGAACGCCTGCATTAGGTGGGACACATACGGGTTTTCGGTCANNACAAATGCGCTCAAATCACCGAATTGTTCATGCACCATCACACGCCAACGTACCCCATCATCCAAATCGGGCACTTCAATCACTTGCCAATTGTCTTCAGCGGCGAGCGCGAGTGCGAGCATATCGCGCGTTTCGCTGACGGTAAATGGGTTGCGCACATTGTAGCGATTGCTACTGCCAATTCCGATCATCACTTGCTCAGCGGCACGGCATAGCCCGCGCAGAACAGCCATATGTCCCAGATGAACTGGCTTCCAGCGGGCGACCATGCCAAGCTTTGCAAAACGTGGTGAACGGGTTTCCATGCCAACAGTGTATCACAATTAGTGTATTTTGTACACTAATNNCGTACTGGTTTGATGGGCGCTAGTGGACAGTCAACGATAGCATCAATTCATCAAGTGTTTGCAAGCGTGGATAGAAAACGTCTGCAGGGGCGTTATCTATTTGTAGGATCAGGTCTGCTAGGTAGGTCTCAAAATTTTCGGAAAAAGTTTCGTAATTCAAATTGGGGTCATAGGCATCTGGGAGCAGATTGACGCGCACCGGCAGGATTGCTTCAATGATGTACGCGCCATCTTTGCTTAGCCCACGAAAAGCGTAAAATACGCGCGGATTGATAAGTGGGCTGACATCTTGGGCATAGTAGGTTAAAAAGCGTACGCCACTAGCATTGGGTAAATCCAAATATGCCACTTGGCTGACGAATACTTGCGCGGCGTTGACTACGGGTAGGTCGGGAATTTCGCTAGGCGCGGCTGGGCGGTCACGGAGCAAGTTTTGCAGGTTGGTTAGCTCGGTGGAGATGAGACCGTTTGGCTCATCCATACTCAGGTAGGATGAAATGGATATGGTTTGGATGCGATTGAAGTCACCGGCGGGGTAGTTTTCCAGTGTTAGGCTGTAACTGGCAGGGCTGAGCGCAAAGTACGGCTCTTCGGGGGCAGGGGTCAGTTCGGGTAGCTCACTGTAAACTGCGCGGGTGGCTAGTCCTTGCGGCAGGGCAATGGTTAGGTGGCTAAATTCGAAAGTGTT
>DKKK01000209.1 GCA_002455215.1 Anaerolineales bacterium UBA6668
CCGAAAAACTGAACCGCACCCAACCGGCTAAACTTCGCATCATATATTCGGCACGGGTTGAATCGGAGCAACTACTGGTTTTCTAGTTCAACCCGCGTCAATAGGCTGGATTTTAATGTAGAGACGCAATGCATTGCGGCTCATAGTGCGATTCCGCGTTGGCGTTGTTGCGAAAAAATGGGGCGGGGTATTTCGGCGTGACCGCCCATCCCCTTCACTCCTTCTCCACCGCCAAATATTGCGCCCACAAAATGGGCACAGCCGTAACCAGCGTCACCACAAACGCCACCACATTAGTCACCGGACGGTCACGCGGGCGGAACAACTGCGCAAAAATCCAAATCGGCAAGGTCGCTTGTTGCCCAGCCGTAAAGGTCGTTACAATCACTTCATCAAAACTCAGCGCAAACGCCAACATCCCCCCTGCCAGCAGTGCCGTTGCCAGGTTGGGCAAAATCACATAGCGAAAAGTCTGCCAGCCATTCGCCCCCAAATCCATGCTCGCTTCCACCAGCGACCACGACATGCGGCGAAAACGTGCCGCCACATTGTTATACACCACCACCACGCAAAAAGTGGCGTGCCCCACCACAATGGTCCAAAACGAAAACGGAATCTCCATCATGCCCAGTGCCGAGCGCAAGGCAATCCCGCTGACAATACCGGGCAGAGCAATGGGTAGCACCAGCAACAGGCTGAGCGAATCGCGCCCAAAAAACGAAAAGCGACTGACCGCCGCGGCGGCAAGTGTGCCCAAAACCAAAGCCAGCCCAGTGGCAAGCAAAGCAACCTGCAACGAAAGGCTGAGTGCCGCCCAAAAATCTGCCCGCTGAAAGGCAATGGCAAACCACTGGGTTGTAAAACCAGGAGGTGGGAAACTATACGCTCCTTCTTCAATGTTAAAGGCATACAAGCCAATCAGCAAAACCGGCACATGCAAAAACGCCAACACCCCCCAAGCGGCAAGCGCCAACCCATTGAAACGAAACTTAGATGGCATAAAAGTTTTCTCCAAAATCGGCGTTACAACGCTTCAAACGCACCCGCGCGGCGTGCCAGCAACAAATAAATAGACATAATCACAATCGGCACCATCGTAAAAGCGGCGGCAAGCGGAATATTGCCGCTGGTCCCCTGATGGCTGAGTACCGCCATGCCAATAAACGGGCTGGAATTGCCCAGCACCGATGGCACAATAAAATCGCCCAATGTCAGCGAAAAGGTAAAAATAGAGCCTGCCACCACACCCGGAATCACCAGCGGCAGGGTGACGTGCCAAAACGTGCGGCGCGGCGATGCCCCCAAGTCTTCCGATGCTTCCAGCAAGGAGCGCGGCACCCTTTCCAGTGCGGCTTGAATTGGCAGAATCATATAGGGCAACCAAACATAGGTGAACACCACAATCATGCCCAGCACCGAAAAACTCAGCGAAGGACCCCCAATCAGCGGCAGTCCGAGTGCCCACTCCAGCGCACCGCTCAAACCAAGTTTTGCCAAAATAAACGAGATAATCCCTTCTTTTGCCAAAATCAAGCGCCAGGCATACACCCGCACCAGATAGCTAGACCATAAGGGCAACACCACTGCTAGGTAGAGCCAGGTGCGCATACGGGCTGGCACACGCATTGCCATATAAAATGCCAATGGAAACGCCAGCACAACCGAGAGCAAAGTTACCACCGCCGCAACGGCGGACGTACGCAAAATAACCAACAAATTGGCTGTAGTGAACAACTTGGCATAGGTTTCCAAAGTGAACTCACGCACCACTTGCCCGCTATACTCATCCAAGCGGAAAAAGCCCTGCAATAACAGCATCAAAAGCGAGCCCAGATAAACCACCGCCATCCACAACAAGGGCGGTGCCAGCAAAAGTGTCAACAGCAAGCGCGGTTTGCGATATAGGCGGTCTGTCAGGCTTGCCAGCCAAGCGGGGGTTGGGTGAGTGGGTTTCATTGGCATTACCCTTTCAAGGCTACGTTGGCACTACGTTCCCAACTGACCCACACGCGGCTCCCTTTCAATGCCGCCACACTTGCGGCAGAGACTTGGCGGTTTTGGTCAATCACAGTGAGCGTAACCCCAGCATCCATCTGCACGAAAAAGCGCGTGTACAGCCCCAAATACACCACATCCTTGACCGTGCCAGCCCCTTTGCAAGCTTCTTCTCGGAAAGGTTCGCCCTGCAAGTGCAGGTGCATTTTTTCGGGGCGGATGGCAACCGCTTGGGGCGAGCCCACCAGCACTTGGGCAGGTTCACCACTCAGCAGGTTAGATGTGCCAATGAAGTTTGCCACAAAAGCGGTGTCTGGTCTTTCGTACAGGTCGGCGGGGGCACCCACTTGCTGCAATTTGCCGTGGTCAAACACTGCAATGCGGTCACTCATGGTCAGAGCTTCTTCCTGGTCATGGGTGACATAAATAAACGTAATCCCCACCTGCTGTTGGATGGTCTTTAGCTCGGTTTGCATTTGCTGGCGCAACTTTAAATCCAGTGCCCCCAATGGTTCATCCAGCAAAAGCACACGCGGACGGTTGATGAGTGCGCGTGCCAATGCCACCCTTTGCTTTTGCCCGCCAGAAAGTTGGGCGGGTTTGCGGCTCCCGAAGGATTGCAACTGCACCATCCCCAGCGCATCGGTCACCCGCTGGGTACGCTCGGCTTTGGGAACACCGCGCACCATCAGCCCATAGCCCACATTGTCTGCCACATTCATGTGCGGAAAAAGCGCATAATCCTGAAAAACAGTATTGACATCGCGTTGGTAGGGCGGCAATTGGGTGACATCCTTGCCAAACAAACGAATATCCCCGCGGGTGGGCTGGTCAAAGCCGGCGATCATGCGCAAGCAGGTGGTTTTGCCAGAGCCGGAAGGACCCAAAAAGGTGAAGAACTCGCCATCTGCAATGGCAAAGCTCACCCCATCCACCGCGCGAAAATCGCCAAATTGTCGCACAACCTGATTAAATTCAATGGCAACAGACATAAAAAACCTATTGGGTTGGAAAGATTGAGATAAACAGCCGGGTCAGCACCAGCAGATGTTCCGGCTTTGTAACTGCTCAGGTGCATAGCCACGCATCATATTCATGATATTTAGAACATCAAACAGGCTGAAATTTAATGGTTTTACGGGTTCATCTGCGAGAATTAAATGATTTCGTATCGGTTGATACGGCAACCGTAGAGCCGCAATGCATTGCGGCTCTACAAATTTGCGCAATGGATGTCGGATGATGTGAAAAAACAGCAGATTCCCCTTGGTCGCCCCGTATTTTGGGCAAAACAAACTGGAATAGTCGAATATCGCATCAGGTTTTAACCATTTTTTGCCTAACAAGGCTGAGCAGTTACCCTGCTTTTTTAATGAAGAAAAGAAGCCGTTTTCATCCGTGTCGAAAATAAAATTAGCTGTGTGCAATCATCACATGCTTGGTGATTTGGTAGTCGCCCACTGCTTCCGCGCTCAAGTCTTTGCCAAAGCCGGATTGTTTGAAGCCGCCATGCGGGGTTTCGCTGGTCAGCGGGATGTGGTCATTTACCCACACCGTGCCANNAAATCGGCACTCAGGCGCATGGCACGCCCAACGTCCTTGGTGAAGATAGATGCCGCCAAACCGTAAGGCACATCATTGCCATAATCCAGTGCCTGCGCTTCATCGTCAAAGGGCATAAGGGTGACAACGGGTCCAAAAACTTCGCTTTGAATAATTTCCGCCTTTTGGTCGAGCGGGCAAATCAGTGTGGGTTGGAAGTAATACCCTTGCGAAAGTTCGCTGGGCACAGCACCGCCAGTCAGCACTTGCGCACCGTCAGCTTTGGCACGCGCGACAAAGCCCATCACCCGCTCGCGTTGCACAGCCGAGATGAACGGTCCCATTTCGGTATCTTCCGCCATAGGGTCACTCACCTTCACGGCTCGCAAACTCTCTACGAGCGCTTCCTGCACTTCGGCATACTTGCTACGCTCCACATAAACGCGGGTGGCGGCGGTACAATCTTGCCCGGTGTTGAAGGTGGCGGCAACGGTCGCTTTGCTGGCAAAAAGCGCTACATCGGTATCGGCAAAGACGATCAAGGGGGCTTTGCCACCCAGTTCCAGATGCACGCGCTTGAGCGATTCGGCGGCGGTTTTCATCACCTTTTTGCCAGTGGCAGTGGAGCCGGTCAGGCTGACCATGCGCACATCTGGGTGTTCCACCAGTGCTTGCCCGGCATCGTTACCACCGGTGACAATGTTGACTACGCCGGCAGGAATGCCCGCTTCGGCAAGGAGATCTGCCAAAAGCAGGGTGGTGAGTGGTGTGCCGGGGGCGGGTTTGAGCACCACTGTACAGCCCGCCGCCAATGCCGGTCCCAGTTTCCACACAGCCATCATCAGCGGATAATTCCACGGGGCGATTTGCCCCACCACCCCCACCGGTTCTCGGCGAAAGATGCTGGTGTAGCCGCTCATAAATTCCCCAGCATGACTGCCATGCACATCGCGACAAGCCGCAGAGAAAAAGCGCAGGTTGTCCACGGCAAAGGGTAGGTCGGCGGTGGTGGCGTAAGCCAGCGGCTTGCCACAATTGAGCGATTCCAGCCGCCCAAATTCTTCGCCGCGGGCTTCGAGTAAGTCCGCCAACTTCCACAAGGTTTTGGAGCGTTCGGCGGGGGTCTTTTTGCTCCAACGCCCGTCATAAAAGGCGGTGCGTGCCGCTTGCACAGCGCGGTCAACATCGGCGCGGCTGGCGTTGATAACTTCGGCGATGGTTTGTTGGGTGGCAGGGTTTTCGATGGGCATCCTGCCGCCGCCCTGTGTGTCTTGCCATTCGCCGTTGATCCAGAGTTTATGTTCCATAATTTAGGGGCTCCAAAGGGGTGCTTTTGCGAGTTGCGCTTGCTGATTTTGAACGCCAAAGAAGGGCACACCGTGCGAGAAGGGTATGCCCTTTTGGTGGCGTCTGGCTAGTTGCCGCCCATAATGGCGAGATAATCTTCCACCCATTTGCTATAGGGCACACAAGTTCCACCCGTGCCGTTACAATCGCTGGTGGGAGTTTTCCAGAAGGCGATTTGGTCGAAGTTTTCCATGCCGTTGGTGGTGCAACCGCTATCGGTCAGCAGTTCGCTGGCAGAGCAGGCGGCGGGCACGGCGGGCACAGAGCCAAACCAAGCGGCTAGGTCACCTTGCACTTTCGGGTCCAGTGAGTGCTCCATCCACAGGTAGGCACAGTTTGGGTGCTTGGCATCCACATGGAGCAGGGTGGTGTCTGCCCAACCGGTTGCGCCTTCGACTGGTATCACACTGCCGACAGGTTCTTCATCGTAGGCAAGCAAATTGACTTGGAAGGGCCAGGAGGAGGACGCCACGACTCCTTCGTTCTTAAAGTCGTCAATTTGCACGTAGGCATCGTGCCAGTAGCGTCCGACCAATTTTCGCTGTCCGCGTAGCAGTTCAATAGCGGCGGCATATTGTTCTTCGTTCAGTTGATAGGGGTCTCCAATGCCGAGTTCGGGGCGGGTGGCTTTTAGAAAGAGCGCGGCATCGGCAACATAGATGGGACCATCAAAGGCTTGTACGCGCCCACTGTTGCTGGCACCATCTGGCAGGGTTTGCTCATTGAAAACCACATCCCAACTGGTGGGGGCATCGCCGCCAAAGACTTCGGTGTTGTACATGAGCACATTTGCGCCCCATTGATAGGGTGTGCCGTAGTGTACGCCGTTGACGGTGTGCCAGGCGGCATTTTGCAAACGTTCGTCCACGCTGGACCAACTGGGAATGAGTGCAGTGTTGATGGGCTGTATCTTGCCCCCGGCAATCAAGCGCAAGCTGGCATCGCCGGAAGCGGTCACTAAGTCGAAACCGCCTTCATTCATAAGGGAAACCATTTCATCGGAAGTGGCGGCGGTTTTTACGTTCACCTTACAGCCGGTATCTGCTTCAAAGGTGGTGACCCAGTCGTAGGCGGGGTCTGTTTCGCCGCGTTCAATATAGCCAGCCCACGCGATAATATCTACCTGACCTTCGCCAGCGCCGATTTTTTCCAGCGGTTTTGCCGCACCGCTTGTGCCGCCGCCACATGCCGAAAGCAGTAGGGCAGGGAGACTGACCAGTGTGGTCAATTTTGCAATTTTTGACAAAAGGGACATAGAATTTTCCTCCTGAGAAAATGAAAAAATGCTCTGCATAGTAGGGGCAATTCTGTGCAGAGAGCAAAATAAACACAAATGTTTGCGATGCAAAAATCGTGTATAAGGAAGTTTAACCTAAGTTGGAAAGTTGGCAATAGGGGGGAAAAAGCCGGATGCGCGGGGAGAAAACGATATTCAATGGGCTGAGTATTACGGTAACTGCTCAGGTGTGGTCGCGCAAGCAATGCTGGATGGCTCTCCCCAACTGAGTAAAAAAATGGACTGAAAACTGCGCCGCTCAAAACTCAGCGTAATCTCTAAATCCGAAAATTCGCATTAGGGACAGAAGGGCTTTTCCGACACGCTCCTGATTCGGAACGCGGATTGGATGGATTATCGAATGGTTTGCCGCAGTCACAGATACCCGCTTTTTAGACTTTTTTCCGACAGTAGCAGTTACGAATTCTTCCTTATTGAAAAGCGCAGTTTCCATCCGTGTTAAATATAAAAGTAGAGAGCTTCCTTTTTAAAAAATTCAGTGACATTCTTAATTTTCAAGTGTCTAAAGAGTGAGTTTTTTTGACTTGACCAATAATCAACAAAAATGCTCAATTGCAACAGGAAATAAGATTTATCTCAAACCCAACATTTTGGAACCTGTCTCAACAACGCCTGGAAAACTGATTACCCAGCTACTTTCTATTGGGCGTGCATACCGAATAGAAAACCACAAAGAGAAGTGATGAACATGTCTGAAAAAAAACGAAAGAAAGAAGAAGAACTAATTGCCGTGCTCATTTCTTTTGGAGTGATGATTGGCTTGCTTTTCTGGATTTTGCGCGGTTGCAGTAGTAACCCGTTTACAGATATTTTGCCAGCTATTTCCAGCGCAGTGCCGCAAGGCACACCGCGCCAAGCAATCACCCCTGCCCAGGCTGACAACGCCCAAGCAACGCCCGCCGATTTGTCAAATTTTGCTGTGACCACCAGCCCCACAAACCAGGCGGTAACAGTCGGCACGCAAGCGCCAACTTCGGACAATGGGGGCAACGCTGTCTCGACTGCTGTGCCAAACACCAAACAGCCCGACCAAAATGGGGGTCTTGAACAAGTTGTCTTACACCTGCCGCAAGACACTGCGCCAGTGGCAGGTAGCTACAGCCTATCCGGGATTGCCCCTGCTGGTAGGTTGGTTAACTTTTTGGTAGATGGTCAACCAGCCGGAAGCGCCACAGCCGATGCCAACGGTGCTTGGCAAGCGGCGATTCCACTTGCGGCAGGCACACACACCGTTTCTTTGCAGTTGCTCTCGGCTGATGGCGCAACGGTGGAACAGACGATGAATTTGCCAGCGGTGACAGTGGCAGAAGCGCAACCCCAAATTACGCTCGACCCATTACCCGAAATTGGCTTTGTCAACGAACCCATCCAACTTTCCGGTAGCGGCGCACCCAACAGCAAGTTTGATTTGAAAATCGGCGCAGAGAGCGTGCCCGTGCAAGTCGGAGCCGATGGCAAGTGGACGATGGCGTACACCCCTACGCAAAGCGGTTCTTTGCAAGTTTCATATGCGGGTGGGGAAGGACTAGCCATTCCAACAATTGCGGTACATGCGCCAGCGACTGTGAATTTGCCAACCGAAACAGTTCAAGCCGGGCAAGCATTTGTTTTGAGCGGCACAGGTGAGCCCAATTCGGAAATGACGGTACTTTTGAATGGCAAGCCCTATCCGGTGCAGGTGGACGGTGCAGGAAACTGGAAATTGCCCGTCACTTGGAATGAAGCGGGTGAGTTGCAAATTGACGCGCCCGGCTTGACAAAGCCCTTGATTCTGGCAATTGCCACAGGCGCCACCGAAACCAGCAATGGTACACCAACCAGTAGCGCCGCTACCAGCGCCGCTACTGCTTCTACGGATGCCACCGCCACCCAACCTGCCAGTGCGAGTGCCACCACTGGCGCTANNGCCCGTCCCGCCCACTGCCACCGCAGTTCCCCCTAGCAATACGCCCAAACCGAGCGCCACCCCCCAGCCTGCGCCCACCAAAGCATCTGCGAGTGGGAACGGTAGCACGCCCGTCCCATGCGCCAGTTCAGATTTCGGACGAATTGAAAACGGCTTTTACATTGTGGGACGGTGCAACACACTGACCAACATCGCCATCCGATTGGGTGTCACTGTAGAACGGCTTATCCAGGCGAACCCGCAATTAAGCAATCCCAATTACATTTACCCGGGACAAAAACTGAACCTTCCCAATTTGCCAACTGCCACTGCTT
Organism: Anaerolineales bacterium UBA6668; assembly: GCA_002455215.1. GTDB lineage: Bacteria > Chloroflexota > Anaerolineae > Anaerolineales > UBA6668 > UBA6668. Next base: position 8,402 of record DKKK01000209.1, read on the forward strand.
CCCCACAAGGCACTGGCAATTGCGTCAGCGGAGATTATGGCTATTTGGCAAATGAACATTTGTACATTGCTGGACAATGCAGTACCCTGACTAACATTGCCGCACTCCTGAAAATTAATCTGGCAGACTTGATTGCCGCCAATCCGCAGATTTCCAACCCCAATATCATTCATGTTGGGCAAGAAATCAACGTACCATAACAAAAGTTGCTTAGCAAATCCGGTGAAAGGGCTGTCCCAACAAGTGTGGACAGACCTTTCTTTTTGGGCTATTTTCGGCAGATGACCGGGAAAACCCAATTGTTGGTTAATCTGGCATTTTCCGCTCGTTTAAACGTACCGCTAATTCCCGGAAGCAAACCAGCACGCGGGGTCTGTGAACTTCATCTCTAACACGGATGCCAAAGAGAACGCATGTCAAAGATTGCGCCTTTTTGACGATTTTTTGACGAGAAGTTTATACACTTAAAATGTCAACAAAAACCACTCATTTTTCACAGGAGCCTGCTATGAAAACCAGCCTTTCCCGCTTTGTAATTTTCCCCGTGATTGCCGTATTTGTCCTAACCGCCCTTGCTTGCGGTGGTTCCGGGTCTGCCAGTCCATCCGCCACAAACACCCCAGCCCCCATTGGTTACAGTGCCAACTTACTCTCTGATGTGGGTGCAGTGGGGGATGTTGCCACTGCCGCAATGCAGGCACTGAAAGACAAAAATTACCAACAACTTTTTGACCTTTCACACACATCTTTGAAAGATATTTTTGTGGATGTAAACGGTGCGGAAGATTGGGCGAATACAAATTCAGTCTTTCCAATTTCATGGACTATCAATGACCGCAATGCCAATTTTGAAAATGGTGAAAGTCGTGGTAGCGTGCAGGCAGATGTCGAATGGGAAGACGGAAGCACACAGGACATTGTCTTTACGCTGACCAAAAACGACCAAAATATTTGGCAGATTGTCGGAATAAATTTTGCCGATTGAACTTAGACAAGCAAACGAAACGACTGCCCATCTTTTTTGCAAAAACTCAATCGGCAAATTGCAGGTTGAGTTTTTTTGTAGTTATTTAGCCTTGCTTAAAAACGCATCAATCTGACGAGGGGAAATTTCCAACTTGGCAAGGCTTATTCATTTATTTCAACGTTTCTGCCTGTTGGGCGTTTCGCTTTGCATGCCTGGCACGCAACCACACATGGTGAAATCTATTTTGGATACGGGTACTATTCGACACACGCGACCCTTCACTTGAGCTGGTCTAATTTTAGGGTCATTTCGAGCGAAGCAAGATTGCCCGGTATTGGTGGCTAACTTGAAATCTTTCCGAAAAACTGAACCGCACCCTTTTTGAAAGGGTGCGGTTCAGTTTTTCGGAGAATGCGTATCGGTATCTGCCAAACGCGTTTCCCCTTGTTTTGTGCGTTGTAAATTAGCTTGTGTGATTACACTATCTGTCATTTTGAGTGTCACGTACTGTCCTGTAGCGAGAAATTTG
>DKKK01000175.1 GCA_002455215.1 Anaerolineales bacterium UBA6668
TGTTACGCTGTATTTTATTTAGCGATTTCGGTATCAATATTCAGACTTTTCAGGCTACCTTTTGATTTCACATCAGACGTACTCAATTTAGACTCAGTCTGCTTTTGTTTTTATTACTGGCAAGTGCTCTCATTTCGATTACCTATGCAGAAACCTATTTTACGCATTTTACTACTCGTGATTACCAAGATTGCCGAGCCGGGATTGCTAATGACCTAATTTCACGCCAAAAAATTGTGCTTAATAGAGGTTATAAGTTCATTACTGGGGAATGTGTTTGGCGGGTGTCAACTTTGAAGCACTATAGTTTGTATCAGATAAGCCTGAAACGAGCCAACCCTAAAATGGTTTATATTTCTTATGGCTATGTTTTGTCCGGTGGATATATTTCGATTTATAGTTATTATCGTTAATCGGCGATAGCCCGATTTATGGGCTGTTAGAATTTAGATAATTTTTAAAGGCGGAGATAATTCTATTAAGCTTTTTGTCATTAACTTGCAACAACTTATTAGAAAACAGATGGTAAAATTTCAACATGCAAGTAGATGAGCCTTTAATTCGCGTCAAAGATTTGTCGCGGCACTATCAGATGGGTGGTGAAGTGGTCCGCGCTTTAGACGGGATCAACCTTTCAATTTACCAAGGTCAATTTGTTGGCATTACGGGTCCCTCCGGTTCAGGGAAATCTACATTGCTGTATGTGTTGGGCGGCTTGGATAGACCGACAACCGGTACTGTAGAAATTGCTGGTACTGAAATTTCCAAGCTTACCGAAGACCAGTTGTCTCGTCATCGTGGGCGCACAGTAGGTTTTATTTTCCAGCAATTTAATTTGATTGCTACCATGTCTGCCCTTGACAACGTCGCTTTTCCACTCGTTTTTTCCGGCGTATCCCTAAAAGAACGCAATGAACGTGCCAGTCGCTTGCTAGAGATGGTAGGCTTGGGTGACCGTCAAAAACATAAGCCGGTTGAGCTTTCGGGTGGGCAACAACAACGAGTTTCGATTGCCCGCGCTTTGGTAAGCAACCCGGCAGTGGTAATGGCTGACGAACCCACTGGCAACTTAGATAGTAAATCGAGCCGAGATGTGATGGAAATTCTTACGAGACTTAATCGAGAAGAAGGTCGGACAATTATTCTCGTTACCCATGATTACCCAACCCTACAAGTCACATCTCGCCAAGTATTACTGCGTGACGGGCAAGTAGTTGCTGACCACAGTGGCGATTTTCGTTCTGCCAACTTTTTCAATTTACAAACAAGTGAGTTTACACAATGAGATTACTCAAAAACATGACTCTGGTTATCATTGCCTTGTTAACCATTACATCCATTCGCCTTGCAAATGTTCAAGCCCAAACTTGCACGGAGTTGTGTATCACCGGTATTGAACCGATCGAAATACCCAGTAGCACCGGCGGACAAATAACGGTCTATGGTGAATTTTTTGATGAAACTTTAAATCCTGTCGTTATTCTTGCAGGTTATGGCGCTCTGCCTACCACCTTTATCAGCACCAACATTTTAACGGCGACCGTTCCGGCTGGTATTTCGCAAGGGACTTATTCGGTTAGGGTGGTGCAAAGCGGCGCTTCTGCCCAAGTGAATAACCGCCTGTACATCTCAGAAGCTTCTTCTAATAGTACACCAGAACCTACGGCATCTCCAACGCCCGGTTTTTCTCGCCCAAATGTGATCCTACAAAGGGGAAATGCGAATCAATTAACAGTTGCGCCAACAGAGTTTTTTATTCTTTCAACAATCGTGACGAATAAGGGTAATCAAATTGCATTGGATGTAACCGTATCTATTGCATCCACCGATATTATTATTCCAATTGATGGAAGTAATGTGCGCTCGTTGGGTACTCTTGCTGTTGGACAAGCAGTGACGGTGGAATGGCCCGTTAAGCTTGGCAAGGATGTGGCGGAAGGACCCAAAAGCGTTAAATTTGATGTGAATTATTATGACAATAAATCTGAGAAGATAAGCAACACTTATGAAGTCGGCTTGACGGTACTGATCCCCAAAGCCACGGGTGGCGGGGTGGCGGCAACCAAGACCCCTACACCGACTGCAACGGCTGTTGGCAATGCCCAACTCATTATGACGGGTTATAGCGTGAATCCACCTGGAGAACTGAAGCCCGGTGACCAGTTTCAACTGGAATTGCAATTATTAAATGTTGGAAATGCGTCTTCTAAAGGATTTCTCGTCTCAATTGGCGGGGAGGATGGCGGCTCATTGAAGCCATTTGCGATGCTAAATTCGGCGAATGTCCGTTATTTTGACGGCATTAATGCCCAGCAAGTCTTAAAGGTGACATTTGACCTAATTGTTTCTGGCAAAGCCGAAGCGAATATTTATAACTTGCCGGTAAAAATTTCGCCGTTAGAAGGCGGTGGGAATAACCCGGCTAATGTTACTCCAGCCCCCACGAGCGAATCGGGGGCTGGGGGAACTCCCAGTAGTCCCAGTTCGGCAACCAATAGTTTTTCTGCAATTGTCAGTTTGCTGGTGGTTGACCAACCCCAACTAAAGATGAACTGGACAGGAGGCACAGCACCTTACTTGCAAGCGAGTGCGCCCATCTTACTCTCACTTGAAATTTCTAACATCGGTGCGAACACTGTCAATATCAGCACGATTGACTTGACCAGCCCACAAATGGATATCACCAACACGGGTGTCTTGGTTGGGCAATTGGCGGCTGGTACTTCTACAACGGTGGAAGTGAACGCTTTCCCGTATCAAGAAGGACCCGCTGATATTTTGGTTACAGTTAATTATGTCAATGCACTTAATAGCGCGAAAGTAATTGAACAAACATTTTCGCTTACTGTAGATGCAATCCCACCCACTCCTGAAGTTCCCGAGGGTGGAGAGGAGACTCCCACTGATACTGAAACTCCGTGGATATTGCGCGTAATTTTTGGCTTTTTTGGAATTAGCACCGAGTAGCGTATCATGGGCTTTCTTGAGTTACTCCGCATTATTCGTCAAAACTTAATCCGAACTCGGGTGCGGGTGATGATGACCGCTCTGGGTGTATTGATTGGTGCGGCTGGGGTGGTTTTACTGGTCTCGCTGGGGGCAGGCTTGCAACGTAGCGCCATTCAAAGTTTTACCGGTGCGGGCGACCTAACTTTGGTAACCATTAATAACCAATCATTTTCGGCAGAAGGTGCTGGGGGGGGGGCTACGGCAAGTGGCAATAATAAGAAAGAGAAATTGACAGATACCAAACTTGCGGAATATGAGGAATTTCCTGGCGTGCTGGGCGTTTCACCTTCAGTGATGTTACAAGGTGGGCTATTGCGTTACAAACGTATGGAGGGTTATGGGCAGATTGCGGGCATCAATATTGAAAAAGCCGCAAAGTTTTTTGAAGTTGAAACTGGTGAACTTAGGCTAAATACTAACGAAGTTGTGATAGGTGGTGAAATTGTTAACAACTTTTATGACCCACGCACGTATGAATATGGTGTTTTGGCGGGCACAGATCTAACCGGTAAAACGATCACGTTGGTATTACAACGTACTGATGCCGAGGGACACTATGCAGAGCAAGCTATTAAATTACGAGTAGCCGGAGTCCTTAAGAAAAGTGGGAATGAAGCCGATTGGAGTATTTACGTCGGTATTAAGCAGGTGGTGGATTGGAATACATGGTTAGCCAATGGGCAGAAGAAAAATTACAAAAAAGACGGTTATGAGACGGCTTATGTCAAGCTAGATAGTATTGAATCAGTTGATCCGTTGGTACAACAGGTAAAATCAGACGGCTTTTATGCATTTTCCCCGATTGAAATTATTAGTAGCATCAAACAGACTTTTGGCATTATTCAAATTGTGCTAGGGGGCATTGCCGCTATCGCCTTATTAGTTGCCGCCATTAACATCATTAACTCAATGATCATGGCAATTTATGAACGCACTGGTGAAATTGGCTTGATGAAGGCAATTGGCGCTACAAATCGCGATGTCATGCTGATTTTTATCGGTGAATCGGCGAGTATTGGTTTTTTTGGCGGAATCGCTGGTTCACTTTTTGGGCTTTTGCTTGGTTATATTATTGGGGTTTTGGCGACGCCGATTATTGCGCAGCAAATGGGCTTTGACCCGCAAGGCGCTTCTTTGGTCTATACACCCCTTTGGTTACCAATTTTTGTTCTTCTGTTATGCGGGACAGTTGGCACAATGGCAGGCGTTTACCCAGCCTTACGCGCCGTGAAACTGGACCCTTTGGAAGCTTTGCGTTCTAAATAATGGGTACGTGGGAAAGTTAAGGCAGTTAAGGGGGATGGATTCGGCTCGTCTGACCGGCGACCAGCCACTACCAACCCGCCCCCTTCCATGCTACAATCAAAGTATGAGCGCGTATGATGAAGTTCCCAATACCACTGGCACGCCTGCCAGCCCGAACTACAGCTATGACACCAACCATCCACATGCGGTATCCGCAAAGACGGTGGATGCCACGCGTAGTAACAGCTACGGCTATGACGCGCTGGGCAATATGGTGACGCGCAATTATTGGCAACCCGATTTAGCCACTGCCAGTTGGGTGCAACACAACCAAGCTTTGCAATACAACGCGGAAAATAAATTGACAACTGTGCAGGAAGGCGGCGCAACCATTGCCAGCTTTGTCTATGACGGCGCAGGTAGCCGCGTGCTGGGCACGGTCAATGGAGAGACGATTGCCTATGTGGGGGCGCACTACGAAGTAAACGTCACCAGCGGGGCAGTGACCAAATATTATGGTGGCAATGCCCTGAAGAAAAATGGCAACTTGCAGTACTTGTTCAAAGACCATTTGGGCAGTGTGGTGGGTAGCCTGGATGCAAACAGCGGCGTAATTGAAAGCCAACGCAGTTACAAACCGTTTGGCGATGACCTACTGATGCGCGGTACAATTCCGACAACACTTGGCTACACCGGCCAGCGGCAAGAGCCTGAGCTAGGCTTGTATTTCTACAACGCCCGCTGGTACGACCCGCACTTAGGTCGCTTCACCCAGCCAGACACGATCGTCCCCAGCCCGGTGGACGCCAAAGCCTTTGACCGCTATGCCTACGTCAACAACAACCCGGTGCGGTATAACGACCCGAGCGGGCATATGTGTTCTGACCCGGAAGATCCAACGCCAAGTTGTGATGGTAGTGGTAAGACGGTAGTCGGTGGTAAAGTTATACAAGGTAAGACTGTGACAGGTGGATCTGGTACATCAACCGGAACCGGTAGTAACAATAACAATGCGGGGACGGGAACAAGTGCCGAACCCAATCAAACCCAAGGCGGTGGGCAAGGGGCGGGAGACCCTTTTATAGACCCGTATAATCCAACTGGAGAATTGAGGCTGAGGCTACCTGAGTCTCTGAACGTTGACACTCCTTATGCTGATTTCGATGGCAAATATTGGTCAATAATCCCTCCACATCAAAGACGATATTGTAATGAAGAATATACGCAAAAAGGAGTTGCTAACTATTGTCTGGTTGATAGAAATGGAAATCCCCAATATTATGCAATAATTACTGATATTTATCGTAAGAATAAACTGATTTCACTTTTAAATAATCAAAAAAATGATAGTACCCAATTTGGTAGTAATGTCTCATACGCCGGAGATCTGCTATCAGTACTCGGGTCCGCGGCAGCTGCCTGGGCTACACAAGGGGCATCGATTGGTTATCAAGTTTTAGCGGCGGTGGTTGCTGGTGGAACCATTCAAACAGCAAAGTATGCTGTTGTTTCTACAAACGAAGCAAATAAGACTGATGATTTAACTACACACATAGCAGGTTATATCCCATCGCATGAAACACCGATTCTCGTAACCTTTACAGAAGATGGTTATATTTCTGTATCATATGAGGGCATTAATGAAATTCAAAAATTTCGGACCGGGACTAATAGGTCAGAATTTTTATTAGGTGGTGAGTAAACATGGCAAAAAGAGCTTCCTCTCGCAAAAAAAGATTGCTAGGACCAATAATAAGTATGTTAAGTATGTCTATAGTTATTTTGATATGTAATAACATACCTAGTATTTATCTAAGATTGTCTGGTTGGGAGAAAATAAGGTCGAATACGGACGAAGGAAGAATATTTATTTCAGGTAATGAAATGTTATTAGAATTCTATAATGTATACGATGAAAATAATGAGTATGGAAAACCCCTACATTATACATTTGAAACAATAGCACTAAATGATAACAAATATAAAACAATATCAAAGGAATATTCTCACTATTCTTTTTGCAGAAGTCTGGAAGCAGATGAGCAATATGCAAATGAAAAAATCATTCAACAACAAAAATTCAGCTTGAATTGTCAGCAGATATATGTACAGGCAAATACTTATAATACCCAAAACAATACTGATTATAGAAATGTTTACATAACTGATAATTATGTTTGGTTAGTAAAAGATGAGAAGTTATTTGTTTTAAAGAAAGGTTCGAATGATACACCGTCTTATGTAAGAGAATATTCCAATGAAAGAGTTCTAGGAAATTTTATCTCAACAATATGTGGAACAGATTTGATATTGGGTGATATAGGTTTTTATAAATTCAATATTAATAACCTAAACTTTGCATACTATTCAATATTACCTTTTAATTTTTATGATGGCGAGCTGACTAGTATTGGTTTCAATCAATTTAATAACAGTATAATTATTGCGAACAATCAAGGTGTGTTTATAAAAAAATTTGACCCAATGTTTTTCTGTGAGTAAAAACCTATAGTGGCCAAGACTCTTTGGATTTGAAAATGAGACAAAATAAAGTGGAACTGTTTTTTTAAGGTTTGTGTATGAAGTGTACTGCAAGTGTGTGATGTGACCCACCTGCCCAGGACAGTGCGGGCGATTTTGTGCTGGGCGGGCGGTCACGGGCGGCTTCGGCTCGCCTGCCTAGCAACTAGCCACTACCAACCCGCCCCCAGCCATGCTATAATCAAAGTATGAGCGAAACTGCCAACCTGCCCAGCCAGTTCAATGACCGCGCATACAAGAAGTTCCTGCAAAACCCAGTCATCGTTGCGGACTTTTTGCGCTCCTTTGTGGACCCGCACTGGATAGAAAAGCTGGACATTGAACACGCCGAACCACTCAAAAGTAGCTTCATCAACCCGCAGTACCGCCAATTCGAAAACGACGTACTCATCAAAATCCCGCTCAAAGACTCCGAAGAATCCGCCTACCTGTACATCCTGCTCGAACTGCAATCTACCAACGAAACCTACATGGCATTGCGGGTAGCCAACTACATCAGCCTGTTTTACTTGGACTTGTTGGCGCAAGGCTACAAAGAAAAGCGACTGCCGCAAGTTTTCCCGATCGTCTATTACAACGGCAGAGAGCGCTGGACAGCACCGAGTGAGTTGAGCGAGCTGGTGCAAAACGTGGTGGACATTCCCAAACAGTACGGCTTACAATGCGGCTACTACCCTATCTCCCTACGCGACCTACAAGTGGCGACCGGCAAGTCGCGCAATTGGCACAACTGGCTGGGGCATTTTCGCCGATTGTGAAGGCCGAACTAGGGCAAGGAGAACTGGAAGGCATCATTGATGAAATCAAAACCATCCACCAGCAAAACCACCAAGTCGGCTCAATGCTGGGCAACTGGCTGTTGCTCAAAATGCAAAACAAAGTCAATTCAACAGAAACGGAAAAGCTACTTGATCTCTACTACAACCGCACGGAGGAACTAGACACCATGTTTAGCGATTTATTAGACCGCACCCAAACCAAGTGGATAATGAAAGGCAGAGAAGAAGGCAGAGAAGAAGGCAGAGAAGAAGGCATCGACATTGGGCTGGAAAAGGGTATTGACATTGGGGAACATATGGCTGTATTAGCCATGCTCAAGTCGAAATTCGGTGTGCTGGAAGATTGGATGCAAGAGCGAGCCAAGCGGCTGGTAGATGAAATTGGGCTAGAAGCAACCGTCACGCGCATTCTAACCGCGCAGAGTTTAGAAGAATTATTCGGGGGTAGTGTTGTGCAGAAGGGCTGATACCGACCTGTCATATTCGACATACCCAAAAATTGCGCTCGTTCTTATACAAAGGCGCAATTCGACATTCGGCATGTGTACCCAAAATAGACTGATGCCGAATCCACTTTTACGAGGTTTATCCTGGAAACATTAGATTACGCTTACAAACTGTTGGAAATTATCGAAGACCGCCAAGGGGAAAATATTCTTATCTTGGATATTCAAAATATTTCGATTATTGCAGATTATTTTGTGCTTGCCAGTTGCGACAACGAGCGCCAACTGAAGGCTGTTGCGCGTGCCATTGTAGACACATCCGATATAAAGCGCCATTTGCTTTTGGAAGGGCTGGATGACCAAGCCGCGAGTGGCTGGGTGTTGTTGGATTTGGGCGACATTATGGTGCATTTGTTTACCCGCGAACAACGCGATTATTACAACTTGGAAGAGTTGTGGCGTGCCGCGCATACGGTGGTACAGGTGCAATAATTTTTTATGCAAGGCAATTTGGGATTGCGCATGAAAATTGTGCTTGTTTCTTAAATGCAAGGCGAAATTCGTTCGTTGACACGCTTCAGATGTGTTGACCAAAAACCATACCGAATAAAAAAGCCTAGCGACTCGCTAGGCTTTTGTTGTTGTCAAGTGGACAGGTCACTCGTATAACCAGTTCTCGCCAATGCGTTCCCATGCTACCAATTCTTCAGGGCGGAACCATAGGGCAACTTCGGCTTGTCCATTTTCGGGGGAGTCGCTGGCATGAACGTGATTGCGCCCGACTTCCACAGCATAATCACCGCGCAAGGTGCCGGGGGCTGCGTTGGTGGGGTTGGTAGCGCCAACCACTTGGCGGACGGCTTCAATGACTTTCTTGCCTTCCCAAACCATCACTACCACTGGGCTACTGCAAATATAGCTGACCAAACCGTCATAAAATGATTTGCCAGCGTGGACGGCATAGTGAGACTCTGCCAAACTACGTGGTACTTGCAACATTTTTACTGCCACCAAACGATAACCACGGCGTTCAATACGACTAATCACTTCGCCTGTCAACCCGCGTTGTACACCATCGGGTTTCACAATTACTAAACTGCGATCCATTTTGAAAAAATCTCCATAAAAATTTTGAGTTTTAACACTGTTTTCGAGTAGACTGAAAAATCACACGAAACAGCACGAAATTAACTAAAGTTGTTGCAGTGCTTGTTTGTAGGCTTCAAGCGCTTCATCCAGCCGCTCTGCTTTGGAGAGCGCATCGCCGAGTACCTGATACAGTTCTGCGCGATGTCTGCGTGGTTGCTCTTTGACTGCCACCTGTAAATCTTCAATCACCGATGGGATTAGCTTACCACCGCGCACCAATTTTCCATAGCGTTGAATAGCCTGCGGGATTAAGCCGTCAAGGAGACTTTCACGGGCTTGCGCCAGATGGTCTGCGGGCAAATTGGCAGTTTTGGGTTTCCAAGCGTCCACTTGTGGGAGCATTGCATGTTCGCGCAAGTGGCTCTCGATATTTTCCTGCGGTTTTACTTCATCGCTGGGCAAACTTGGCGCGGAAATTTCCGCTACTGCGGAGACTTCCACCGTTTCCGCAACTTCGGGCACAAGTTGAGCTTCTGGCAATGTCGGCGCTTCGGCTGTGACCGGGCTTTCCGATGCCATGGGTGTCTCCACTTCAACCCCCATGGCTTCCGGCAGGCGCATAAACCAATCATCAATTGGTGCTGGCTCGGTGCTAGCTTCTTCGGCAGGAGCAGAGTTTGCCGATAATTGGTTCAATTCAGCCATCACAGCGCTTTCGGGAGTTTCTGCACGCTCAACAGCGGGTTGACCTTGCGTATCTTCACCAACGCCGATAGCGTTTTTCAACCACTCGTCAAAATTGTCTATTCTTTCCGCTGGGCTCACCTGATGTGGGCGGTTCGCCGGTTTGACTGCGGGAATCTCATCTTGCACGGGTTGGTTTTCAGCTTCTTCAGGTAGCAAGTCGTTCAGCCAACCTTCCATGCCATCATTGAGTGTGCTGGTGGGCGGTTCAATATCAGCCAATTCAGCTTCAATTTTATCCGAATCCAGTGGCATGGGTTCGGCTGGCAACCAGTCGGGGCTTGCTTGCAGGGCATCAACACTTTGACTTTCTGTAAAAGTTGGCTTAAGCCAATCGGGTTCCGGCTCCAGCGGGGCTTCCAATTCCGAGATTGCTTCATTAATGATCGGCTCGGAAGGGATACTAACTTTCTGGAAGGTTTTTTCAAGCGCCGTATCCAGTTTCGCACTTGGCTCATCCGCATCTGCCACTTTGGTCACGTTTTGTAACCAATCGGGTATTTCTTCGGTAGCAGGCGTTGCAGAAATATCCGCCAATGGGTTGAGCGAATCTTCGGGGGTGTTTTCCCCGCTTGCCATTGCTTCATGCAACCAATCCGGAATCTCCAAATTCTTGGCATCGGGTAAGAGTGCTTCTTTGGCTGATGACAACCAATCTGGCTCGTTGGCAACTACATGACGGTCTGTGCCCTGCAGGTTGGTGGCAGTTGCCCGCAATTCTTGCGATTCCGAAAGTTCGGGTAGCCACTCAATATCGTCTACCAGCGCATTTTCTTCGGGAGCAGAGACAACATTGCTCAGCCAATCCGGCGTTTCTTTGGCTTGTTGGTTTGCATGGGCTTCTATGGCTTCCCAATCTGGGGTGGGCAATACCGGAAATTCTTCCAAGCCAGCCAGTGGTTTAGTTTGCTGTTCACTGATGTTTAGTGTTTCCCCCGAGTCATTTCCCGCATTTGCAGTGGGTGTTTCTGCATGGGGTTCTTCTAACAAAAAGGCTAAATCGTTTACTTCGATGTCATCTGCTAGCCGTGTTTCAGCCGGCAGGTTAGGAATTTCGGCTAGCGCTTCGCTTGGCAATTCGGCAACAGCGGGCAAAATGAGTTCATCTTCAACGGGTGCAGGTTCTGCGCTATCTGCCGTATCAAAAAGCGTTTCTAAGAATTCGCGGGCAGATTTTTCGTCAGTCGGTAGGTCAGTGTCCGGGCGCACTGGCAGGCTAGCTTCGTAAAAATCGGTTTCTATGAAGTTTGCTTCGCCGGTGGCAGGTTCGCTAACCGGGGTGGTTTCAGCCGCAATGGGCAACTCTGCTACTGGCGGCAGTTCGGTTTCCGCATTGTCAGGGAGAGCGGTTTGCGGCATGTCTTTCGCGGCCACCGTTCCTTCGATGATGGTTTCATCACTGACAAGCGCTCCCGCAAAGTCCACTACTTCTGTCATTGGGGTTTCGGCTAGCGGCTCGGCAGGTGACTCCCGTTTCACACTGACCGGCTGAGTTTCTAGTTGCGAGAGTTCATACAATGTACGCTCTAACGAGTCGTCAGATAATGTATCGGATGTGGCTTCGCTGACATGCGGTTGTTCGGGCACAGCCCCGAAAATCGCCGCCAAATCTAGCGTGGGCAACGCCGTTGCTGATTGGTCGCCTGCTTGCGCTCGGTCAGGTTCTGGGGATACCGGCAAAAGTACGGGAATCACTTCGTCATCGTCTGGCAATTCTTCCGGTGCTTGTAGTTCTAGCGCTGGTTCGGCAGGGGCAGAGACTTCGTGGGGCGTCATTGCCTGTGCTTCTGCGCTGGCAATGGCTTCATCGGGGCGAATCTCTGGTGTACCGGACAGAATCTCACCTAGCCAATCTGGTATCTCACTCGGTTCTACCACACTCTCTTGGGTGACCGCACTTTTTGCAGGTGTGAGAACTTCGCTGGGCGGATTTGCCAACCATTCGGTTAATTCGCCATCTATGCGCTCTGGCGCACCGTCTACAGAAGTTTCCACTTTGGGTGCATCGGGGGTGATTGCGGGTGTCTCGGCATCGGTAGGTGTTTCGTTGAGCATCCAATCCGGCAAGGAGAGTGCGGGCAAATGGTTGTCGGGGCTGGGAGCGGGTGCTTCCACCGCGGGTGCGGGTGAAACAGACGCTTGGGCAAAAATATCGTTTAAGAAAGTGTCTTCAACCGCTTCATTGGCGGGCATTTGACTCTCACTTTGCTGGCTTAGGAATTCGCTTTCTTCACCAGACAAATCCAGCCAGCAGGTTTCACTACTTTCGGGTGTGCCAATCTCTCCCAAGAGCGGATTCATGCGTTGAACTTTTTCTAGATATTCTGCTTTGTCTGTTTCGGGGGCTAGCTTTGCCATGACACGGTTGGCAAGCATGTTGTTGGGATAGTCTTGCAAAATTTGCTGGGCAAGCTGGCGGCTTTCTTCTTGATTACCGGCTTCCCACCAGCACTCCAACAAGAGCGTTTGCAAATCCGGGCGGGCAGGTTCTTCCTTCAATGCGGCTTGCACTTCGGCTATTGCTTGGGGGTAGATGCCACCCCGCAGGTATAAACGTGCCAGCGTGCCACGCGTGAGACGCAAGCGGTCTACTTGCATTCCATTACGTTTGTGTTGCAGGCTGAAAAACGTTTTGCGTAGCGTATCGTTCGATGGTTGTTGCTCATACGCGCGGGTGGCGTGCCAAAGCGCTTCATCTAGTTTGCCTTGTTGTTCACTAGCGGTTGCCATACCGGAATGGGCAAACTGGTCGTTGGGCAGAGCGCTAAGTACTCGTTGAAAAAATTCTTCCGCAGTACCCACACTGCCACTTTTTAGCAAGGCTTGACCCACCAACTGGTAAGTTTGCAAATGGTGGGGATATTGCTCCAATACTTGGCGCAATTGGGTGAGTGCAGTTTCAATTTCTCCATTGTCAATGAGTGATTGAACTTCTTGGAGATATGTAGTTAGGGGAATTTTTCTCATAACGCTAGGCAACCAGTATAAAATGTGTGACTTAATAACACAATTTTACTACAACTTGAACAATTTACAAAATAAGGTGTATTTATTGGGTGCGGTTCAAAGTTTCG
>DKKK01000193.1 GCA_002455215.1 Anaerolineales bacterium UBA6668
GGCTCTACAAAACCGCAGAATTCGCGCGGATTGATGTGAAAATCAGCCTAACGTACAGCCGTTATGTACTGTTTCGTCACCCATCTTCCGCATCCCATCTCCCATATCTTATATCCCGTATCCCATATCCTGTATCTCACTTCCCGTATTCCACTTCCCATTATCCAGACTCAGGTGGCTTCTCCCCAATCATTCTGCCTCCACCCATGCTCAACGCTTGCAATGCCAGTCGCCGACCCAATTCAGGTGCATCTTGCCCAATGCCCTCCACCCGCACCCGAATCTGCCCATCTGCATTGCTCACCAAGCCAGTTAAGTGCAACAGCCCATCCCCTTTAACCGCGCAATAAGCCGCCACTGGCACGGCGCATCCTCCACCCAGCCCACTCAAAAATGCCCGTTCAGCTTGCACGGCTTGCGCCGTGGAGCGGTCATGGATGGCGGAAAGCAAGCGGAGAATCTGGGCGTCGTTTGCCCGACATTCCACTGCCAATGCGCCTTGACCAGGAGCGGGAAGCATGGTGGCGAGCGAGAGCATTTCGGTAATGTATTGGCTGTGTCCGAGCCGTTCTAGCCCTGCCATCGCCAAGACAAGCGCGTCATACTCGCCAGCTTCCAATTTGGCAATGCGCGTGCCAACATTGCCGCGCACATTGGTTACCCGCAAATCTGGGCGTACCGCCAACAACTGCGCCCGCCGGCGTGGACTGCTACTGCCAACAATCGCATTGCGGGGCAATGTGTGCAAGGTGTGCGGCTCGATTGCTAAGAGCGCATCCAAAACCGAGCCACGTGGCAAAATTGCGCCAATGGTTAGCCCATCGGGTAGGCGAGTCGGCAAATCTTTTAGCGAATGCACTGCAATATCCACATGATTGGAAAGCAAAGCCGCTTCCAACTCTTGGGTGAAAACTCCTTTCCCGCCCATGCTGGCGAGTGGCGTTTTGAGTTGTTGGTCACCGACTGTGACAAAATTGTGGGTGCTGAAGGTTAGGTTGTGCCATGCCGCTTGCAAGGCTTGCAATACAACCTCTGTTTGGCGCAAGGCAAGCGGGGAGGTGCGGGTGGCAACTCGAATTGTGAACGTGACAGGAGGGTTCATGCTTGAGGGGGATTTTCCAACTCGCCTGGCTCAATCCCGAAAATAGTGTAGATTCTTTGCCAGGCAGTTGCTTCATCACCCTTTTTGAGCAAATCTAAGATATCGGAATCG
The DNA here is from genome assembly GCA_002455215.1 of Anaerolineales bacterium UBA6668. Lineage (GTDB taxonomy): Bacteria > Chloroflexota > Anaerolineae > Anaerolineales > UBA6668 > UBA6668. The sequence goes on from DKKK01000193.1 coordinate 1,214, forward strand.
ACCAATTGATACCATAGCTTTTTACGAACAGCAAAGGGGGGATGCTTTTGCAAGAGCACGGCACGCAATGGCGCAACCATTTGCAAAAAACGAGCGTATTCTGCCCCAATGAGTGGTTCGAGCTTTTCACGCAAGCGCACCGCAAGGGTGGGGGCGCGTCCACCCGTTGAAATGGCAACGGTTAAGTCGCCCTGACGCAAAATGGAGGGAGCGATAAAGTTGCAATGGGGAATATCGTCCACAATGTTGGCAAGTTGGTTGCGGGCGGAGGCTTCTTCCCACACAGCCGCATTAGCGGCAGGATCGTTGGTTGCCCCAATTACTAGGAATGACCCGGCGGTGTCACCCGTTTGATATTTTCTTTGCACCCATAGCAATTCCCCCTTTTGCGCCAGTTGCTGAAGTTCTGGCGTAAGGTCTGGCGAAACGACGGTCACACACGCCCCAGCTTCCAATAGCCCACGCACCTTGCCTTCTGCCACCGGACCCCCACCTACCACCAAAGCGGCTTTACCGCGTAAATCGACAAAAATAGGGTAGTAATCGGACATAAGAGAGCGTTATGAAGGATAAATGATGAATTTTGCCCACCAGCCACTAGTCACTAGTAGCCCCGGGCTGAAGATGAATGCCGCATTCTACCTTTTGCCTGCCTGCCCAGCGCCCGGCTCGCTCGTCTTCGCCAGCTAAAACCGCCCGAGTGCAGGGGAAGCACCCAATGCTTTTGTAGCCTTGTTCGTGCAAGGCATTTGTTGGCAGGTCGTTAATTTGGATATACATCCAAACATCATCGAAGCTCCAAAATGCGAGCGGGTTGAGCTTGACCAACCCATTGGCGCGATCCCACTCAATCACTTGGGCATTGGCACGTTGCAAGGTTTGACTGCGGCGAATGGCAGTGACCCAAGCTTGTTGGGTGGATAGGTATTGGCGCAGGGGCGCAACTTTGCGAATTTGGCAACACAAATTTGGGTTTTCTGCCCACAGCTCATCCCCATAGGTTTGGGCTTGTGCGCTAAGGCTGGTTTGAGTGGTCACTCGCAAGAAGGTAAGCCCTAATTTTTCTTGCAGTTGGTCACGCAAGGCATAGGTTTCAGGGAAGAATAGATCGGTATCGAGGTAAAAAATTGGCATTTGGGGCGTGACCCGCGAAAGCATGTGCATCAACACCACGCCCTCGGGTCCAAAGCCGGTTGCCAAACTAACGGTGCTTCCAAAGGTCTGAAAAGCCCATGCCAGCACATCTTCCGGGTAGGCATTGCCATAGATTTCATTAAGTTGGGTGAGTTTTTCCGGAGTCCAGTGTGTGTTCATAATGTAGATGAAGGATGGCGAAGAGTTTGAGCAAATTGAACAACTTGCCCAACCACAAAAACAGTGGGAGGCTGAATTTCTTGACTGTACAGGGGAATCTCTGCCAGCGGTGCAAAGATGACACGTTCGTCTGGCATTGTACCATGTTCAATCAATGCGGCAGGCGTTTTGGGGTCAAAACCGTGTTGCAAAAGTTGTTGTACCAAATTTGGCAGTTGGCGCACCCCCATTAAAAAGACCAATGTGCCCGTGTGGGGCAGTTTTTCCAATTGCAAGGGGGTGTCATCTGGTTGGGTGTGTCCCGCAATGACGGTGAACTGAGTGGCGATGCCACGTTGGGTGACCGGGATGTTAAACCGTGCGGGCACGGCAATGGCACTGCTGATACCGGGCACCACTTCGCATGGGATGCCCGCCAGCACACACGCCCGCAATTCTTCCCCACCACGCCCAAACACAAATGGGTCCCCCCCTTTCAAGCGCACCACCTGCCGTCCCTGGCGTGCTTTTTCAATCAATAAAGCGTTGATTTCATCCTGAGAGCGGCGATGGCGTTGCGGTTCTTTGCCCACATCCAGCAGTTCTGCATGAGCAGGCGCATATTGCAACAATTCCAGCCCAATCAAGCGGTCATAAAGCACCACATCGGCAGATTGCAGTGCTTTTAACCCTTTAAGCGTAATCAGCTCGGGGTCGCCGGGTCCAGCACCGACTAAAGTCACTTTACCCAAAATTGGGGCAGAAAGTTGGGATGGGGCAAGCATGGGAAGATGGATACGGGATACAGGATACAGGATACAGGAGACAGGATACGGGAGGTGGTTAGTGCGGGGCAATGCCCCCGCATCAAGGATTGGGTGACGAATTCTGCGGTTTTGTAGAGNNTTGCGGCTCATGGGTTTCGATAGACTAGACATCCCGGGACTTTAATAGTTGTGATTTCTGTCTGCTTTTGATTCTACTGAATACGGAAGACAGGAGATGGTGATGGGCAATGCCCCCTCACTATCCAGAATTCCCTTAATTCTTTAATCTTCTTAACTCCTTAACTCCTTAACTCTTTTAATTTCCGCTCCCCTTCGCTTTGTAATTTGTTTTTGATAAGGGCATAGCCAGCGGCAAGGGAGGGGGTGTGCTTGAGCAAGGTGAGAATTGCGCCAGCGGTAAGTGCCACTTGTTGGGTGGCAGGGGAATCTTGCCCGTGCAGGGCTTGCAGGTTAACGGCGGCGTGTGCGGCTGGGGTTACTTCGGCGGCAGTCACGCGCTCGCGGGTGGTCAAACCCACTTGCGCGGTGTCCAAAATCCAATCGTCTGCCTCCTGCTCAGCAAAGATGTGAGTGGCGCGTCCGGCTGGCATTTCAATCGAGCCTTCTTCGCCTTGCACAATCCAACTTTGGCGACTGCCGGTTTGCTGAAGGCGCAAACGTTCAAGGTATTCACCGTGAAAAAAGCCGGTCAGTTGGAAAGGGGCATCTGCCGGGTTAAAAAGCTTTTCAACAGAGTTGAGTGCGGTTCGCAGACCAAATTCGTTTCGCATAGGCAATAAGGAAAGCCACTGTGGGCAGAACTGCTCGGCAGAGACAAACCCCACCCCATGCTGATCCAAAAATTGCCCGGCTTGGAGTGGGGGCAAATCGGTTGGAATGCCCAAAGCCCGAAAAACCGCACCTGGAGTCACCCCCTGCTTGGTGGGAACGCCTTCAGCCCCATGCGATAGGCTGGGTACACCGCAAAGGGCAAGCGCAATTTGGATGGCGGGCAAAAGCTGGGCGGTTTTGGGCGGTGATTTCTTGCACACATTCTTCGGCAGAGGCGGCGGAGGTGTGATAGCCAATGCCCACTCGGCAACCTGCCTGCGCCAACGCCAGCGAGATGGCACGCCCCACACGTTGTGCGCCACCCACCACTAATGCGGTTCGGTCTTGTAGATTCATCCTGCAATTGTACTACTGAACTAACAAACGCGGAAACAATCTTCCGCGGAAAAAATCTTCCGCGGAAAACATTTTCCGCCCAATAACCCTGCCATCCCGTTTTGGGCTGTGAACTCCAACAGCACAATCCAAGCCTATCAACACCCTTAATTCCTTAACTTCTTTCCCTTTCTTAATTGCCGATTCTCTCCGCTTTTAAAATACACTCCGATACACTTCCACCGTTTTTTGCGCAATTTGCGCTTGGGTAAAGTGCGCCAACATACGCTCTCTGCCGGCTTGTGCCAGCGATTCCCGCAAGGCAGGTGATTCTTGCAATTGGCTGAGCAAACCGGTCAGGGCAGGCACATCCCCTTCAGGAAAGACCAGTCCCGCCGAGCCAATGACATTCGGAATTTCGCCACAAGTGGAACCAACTACCGGCACGCCACACGCCATCGCTTCGACCAGCACTCGCCCAAATTGTTCAATCCAGTTTGGGCGGCTGATACTGGGCAAAACCAAAACAGATAAGCTCGGTAGGTAGCTGGGTAGCTGGGTACTGGGCATCCATGCCACAAAGCGCGTCTGCTCTGCCAAGCCTAGCTCTGCCACCCACTGCTGAAGCTGTGCCTGCTGTGGCCCACTGCCCACCAATTCCAGCCGCACCTGCGCACGGTTGGGCAGATTTGCCACTGCCTGCACCAGTAAGTCGGCACCTTTTTCCGGCACAAAGCGCCCCAAATAGCCAATGGTAAACGGTCGGTCGGTGGGGTGGGATGGTTGGAAGGGGAAGATTTGTGGGTCCACGCCAAATTGGGGAATGACAAAGAGCGGTTTGGAACAGCCTTTTTTACGCCACACGGCAAGGCTGGCTTGGTTGCCGCAAATGCCGGCATCGGTGTGCTGTAAAACGTGCGCTTCCATCCATGAGACAGGCGGGGGGTAACGGCGGTATAAATTTTGCCAGCTAAAAAAGATGGTTTTGGCATTCGCCCGTTTTGCCGCTTGCAGTGCGTGCCAAGTGGCAAAATTGTAGGGTTCTTCATCAATGTGAACCAAATCGGGCTGGAAGGTGCGGATGTGGTGCGCTAGGGTGGGGTAGTAATGCAGGTGAAAGTTGCCATTCCAGCGGATGGGGACGCTCCGCAATTCGTAACCTTCGGTGTGGGTGCGTTCCAAGCGCAGTTCGCCGCGTTCATCGCGCCACGAGTCCGGCACAATTGCGAGCAACTCGACACCGCGAGCGGCAATTTCTTCGAGTTTTCGCTGGTACGTGCCAACAACACAGGCTTTGGAGAGTAGTAAGACGCGCATGGTGAATGATGAATGATGAGTTACAATTGCTCCCTAGTCCCTGCCAGTTTGCGTTATTCTACACCATTCAAGGCATATCGGTAGGATGATGATACGCAATTTTGGCTTGTGTCAAATAGAGTTTTAGCGTTTTTGTTGCCAAATGTGCAATTGACCGTCCGCAGAAACCACAAAAGATTGTAAGTCGGTTGTCCATTGAATGCTCTTGATAGTTTGAAAATTGGTTTCGATTTTTCCAACCGGTTGAAAATCATGGGTTACATCAAAAAACAACAAGTCACCAGTTTCTGCGCCAATGGTGAAGATGGTATTGTCCGGTGAGATTGCCAAAGAGCCGATTTTACCGGTGTTCCACTGATAGGCAAAATGGTCGTTTCCGCGTGAAATATTGATAACAACCACTGAATCCGTTTCTTGCCCTTGGTATTTCCCGGCGAGATAAGAGTCGCCATCTTTTTCAAATGAAATGAGTGGAGTGAAGTGTTGGTCGAGTTCGCGATAACTTTTGCTTTTTAAATCGAGCAGATAGTGTTCGAATACGACAAACTGGCTATTGGGAGACCAGTAAAATTTACCGAACGAATATGCTGGGTGTGTATCAATGTACATTACGAAACTATTGATTTCAAAATCAAAGATAAATAATTTATCATTAACAATAATGGCAATCATTTGCTTGTTTGGGCTGATTGAACTGTTATCAATTGTTTCGAAAGTTTCGAACCAAGTTTTTTCTGTTTTATCGGCTAAAAAGTAAGAGAAGGTGGCATGTGGATTCCCAAAAATTACAGATTGTAAATCGCCTGACCAATCTGTAGTTGCAATTGATGGGTATTTGTAATAGGTGCGGTAAACATTTGATTGATAGTACTTGAGATGGTTGCTTAGATTGATTATTTTTTGCTCTGAATGGTTTTGTAAGAGCAACAGATTGTTATTCGGACCCCATTTAATGGTTGTGGGCCAAAAGTTCCAGTCAGTTTTCTTGGCTAGGTTTTTGATATCCCGTACCGAAAGACCATCTGAGTTGGCATAGGCGATTGAGTGGTTATCCGGCGAAATTTGAAACGTAAAAATTGCTTGTGGCTCTAAATTATCCTGTATGTACCGTTGACCACTCGCAAAATCAACGACAGTTAGACGGTTGTCGTCAATAAATGCCAATTTGTCTGTTTGATTTGCCCACGCAATGTGTTCGCAGGTGCAGTCATCAATCGGAAACCCATCTGTTTTTTTGTGGCTAAGCGTGTCAAAGACATCGAAGAAATTTCTAGCGGTTAGAAATGCCAGATAGTGTCCTGTTGCCGAGTAGTGTATAAATTTGGCGTATACTCGCTCCCCTAAACAGCAACCTCCATGAAGGATATCGGCGTAAAAGCTTGCTACTCGTTTCAAGTTATCATCGAAAATAGACACGTAAGTGCTACTTCCAACAGCCATGTATGTTTGGTCGGGATGAAAATCGAAGATGGGGAATTCAGAAGCGTATTTACCTTCCACTGTATATTTGGTTAAAGTTTGCCTTACTATATCAAAAACATAAAAAAATGCCCCATAATCACAATCAAATATTAGATATTTAGTTCTCTCGGATGTACTTAAAGTATTTAAGCTACATCTGTTTTCTGTTGGAGTCATTACTTTTTGAAAACTGTTTGATTTCGCTTCCCAAAGATAGTAAGCTGGATTAAATACCGGTTCAGTTTTTCTATTCGCATAGATAATAAAAACACCTTTTTGCGCATCAATAATATTGACGATATGGGGTTTGTAATAGACGTTATTTATAATAGTAAAATATAGGTATGCTAACTTACAAACAACTCAAAGAGAAACCAAAAGAATTTTTAGCGGCAACTAGCCTAACTGTAGCGGAATTTGAATCCTTACTGCCCATTTTTGAGAAACAGTATAAAGAACAACAGCCATCAGAGCAGAACCGCAAAGGAAAAACACGCCAAAGAAAAGTCGGGGGTGGGGTCAAAGAGCGCATGCTAGCAATTGAAGATAAACTACTATTCATTCTCGTTTATCAGAAAACGTATCCATTACAAACGATGCACGGCTTACAGTTTGGATTGAGCCAACCACAAACCAACATTTGGATACATCGTCTCATGCCTATTTTGCGTGAAAGTTTGGCAGAGCTTGAGATGACACCGGAACGAGATGCGGAAAAAGTAGGCACTCACGCATTGGCACAGGAAATCGCGCCGGATTTGTTGATTGACGGCACGGAAAGGCGAATACAACGCCCAAAAGACGCAACAAAACAAACAGAACACTATAGTGGTAAGAAAAAAACGCATACAGACAAGAATATTTTGCTGACCAACCTCCATTCTGGCAAGGTGGTTTATCTAAGCCCCACAGAAAATGGCAAGAAACACGATAAAAAGATAGCAGATGAAAACGCGATTGTCTATCCTGCGGAGGCAACATTAGGGAAGGATACAGGCTTTCAAGGGTATGAGCCGTTGGGAGTACAGACATTTCAGCCAAAAAAAAATCGAAAGGAAAAGAGTTAAGTGATGCAGACAAAGAGATGAACCAACTTATTTCAGGCATGCGAGTATTGGTAGAAAATACGATTGCAGGTGTCAAGCGATGCCGAATTGTCAAAGACGTTTTTCGCGCCACCAAAGAAGGTTTTTCCGACTTAGCGATGGAAATCGCATGTGCATTGCACAATTTTCGAATGGATTGCCGACATACTGCTTCTCGGAATCATTCATTAGCTCAACTTCTGACTTGACTATTGCCAATAATGTCT
>DKKK01000019.1 GCA_002455215.1 Anaerolineales bacterium UBA6668
CTAAATTTGCGGGATGTGGGGGGTAAATCTGACAAGCTCCGCTAGGACAAGACAAGACACCCATCTCCCATATCCCGTATCCCACTTCTCACATCCCATTTCCCCCATGTCCAAGCTAACCCCAAAACTCATGTCCCTTTCCCGCCGTTTGTCCGATGTGCAATGGGATTCAGTTTCAACAACTTTACTGTTACACGAAGTGCGTGACGGTAAAGGCGTCCTGACGGCGTTTGTAGCTGGCAATGCGGGTACAGATTTAACATTCGAGCATGTCCCCAAAGCAAGCGTTTTATACGGTGGTGGAGATTTCACTGTGCGGGATGGGCAAGTGGTGTACGTAGCAGAAAATCGCCTGTGGCGGATGAGTGTGCAGAATGGTACGCCCCAACCGCTCACCCCCGCTTTTGGAGCGCCAAGTAGCCCGGTAATTTCTCCCGATGGGCGGTGGGTGGTGTATGTTCACAGCTATGAAGGGCAGGATGTGCTGGCAATTGTGCGCATGGATGGCAGTGGCTGGGGACAGATACTGGTGCAAGGAGATGATTTTTACCTGCAACCGACTTGGCATCCGACATTGCCGCTGGTGGCGTGTGTCGCTTGGAATCAACCCAATATGCCGTGGGATGCCACTTCTCTGCGCTTGATTGAGCTAGACCCACAAAGCGGGATGGCTCGGCAGGTGCAACCACTCACCCCCGAAGCGGATACGTCCTACCAGCAACCGACTTTCTCGCCCGATGGCAAGTGGTTGGCATACTCGAGCGATGCTAGTGGCTTTGGCACGCCACAACTTTACCATCTGGAACGGCGAACTCATCAAGCCTTGACTAGCCCATCAGGGGTGGATTTTTGCCATCCCGCTTGGGTGCAAGGGCAACGCTACCTGCAATGGCTCGCGGATGGGAGTGGCATTTTGGCAGTTGGTACGCAGTTGGCACGGCAGGCAATTTATCATTTTGACCTTGCCCAGCCCGGCAAACCCGCCCAAGCGTTACATCTCGCCTACCAGCAATTTTCCAGCCTAAGTGTTCACCCCATCAGCGGAGAGATTGCCTGCATTGCCAGTCACCCATCTGCCCCAGCGCGGGTCATTCGTTTTACACTGGCTGACATCAAAGAGACAGTCGTGTGCTACTCCTACCCGGAATTGCGCTTACCCGCTCAATTAAGCATCCCGCAACACATCAGTTGGCAATGTGCCGAAGGAGAAGCGGTGCATGGGGTGTTGTACCTGCCCGCCAATTCGGGGAAAAAACCGCCATTGGTGGTGCTGGCGCATGGGGGACCCACCAGTTTTGCCAGTTTTGCTTTTGATGAGCGGGCGCAATTTTTTACTAGTCGTGGCTGGGCGGCGCTCCAGGTCAATTATCGCGGCAGTGCCGGTTATGGCAGGGCTTATCTGCGTCAGTTGGATGGACGCTGGGGGGAGAGTGATATTAGCGATTGTCTGGATGGCGCACGCTTTTTGGCGCGAGCAGGGCGGGTTAACCCGGAAAAATGTGTGATTTTTGGGGGTAGCGCTGGGGGCATTGCGGTTTTGCTGGGGCTTGCCAGCCCTGATGACGTCTTTTGTGCGGGAATTTGCGCCTACCCAGTGACCGATTTTCTGGCATTGGCACAAGATACTCACAAATTTGAAGCCCGCTACACCGACCGCTTGGTGGGCAAACTGCCTGACTCCCGCGCAATTTACCTGCAACGCNNACGCAAGCCACTGTGGGTTTTTCAGGGCGCTGAAGACGTGGTTGTCCCGGAAGCGCAAACCACCGCTTTTGTGCAAGCCTTACGCGCACGCGGAGTGGCAGTAACTTACACCATTTACCCTGGCGAAGGGCATGGCTGGCGTAACGCCAGCGTTATTCATGCTTATTGGCAGGAAATTGAGCAAGCTTTAGATACTATTTTAGCGGGTTAGACTTCGTTACCCGCACTTTTTTATGTTTGCTTTTGGTATTTATGTCGCCCCTTTCTCACTTTTGGCGAGAGCGGTATAATATTGCTGTTCGTTCTATATTTGAAACGGATGGAAATTGTGTTTTTTTCCCTAACGGAGAAAAAGCGCAAGGTTTATATTGGGCACACTGGTCAATGCAATTTTTCCTTGAAGGATACAGTGCATGTGTTGACTGAGCCGAATTGCATTCAAACAAGCTAATTTCAGAATTTTTTTACTGACATGACTACCGAATCCTTACCCATTCGTGTACTGATTGCCAAGCCGGGGTTGGACGGACATGACCGCGGCGCAAAAGTACTTGCACACGGTTTGCGTGATGCCGGCTTTGAAGTGGTGTACACGGGCTTGCGTCAAACGCCCCAAATGATAGCCAGTGCCGCTTTGCAGGAAGATGTGGACGTAGTGGGGCTTTCCATTTTGTCTGGGGCGCATAATACGCTCGTGCCGCGCGTGTTGGAGGCTTTGCAGGCAAATGGTTTGACAGATGTTAAAGTTTTTGTGGGTGGCATCATCCCCGAAGCAGATATTGCTCCATTGAAAGAACTTGGGGTGTGCGAGGTGTATGGTCCAGGCACTAGCTTAGAAACCATTGCTACGGCAATTCGTCAAGCAGTACTTGTCGCATAGACAACGCAGGAACGGAAACCAACTTCTTACCCGACACCCCGATGACCGTTCCCCCACCCACACTTCCCCAACAAGTTCTCGCTGGCAACCGCCGGGCGCTGGCTAAAGCACTCACCCAAGTGGAGAATCAAACTGCACTGGGTAAAAGTTTACTTGCCGAGTTGTATCCGCATAGCCAAAAAGCACACCGCATTGGCATTACTGGTGCGCCGGGCTCCGGCAAGAGCACGCTAACCGCCGCTATTACCAAGCATTTTCGCCAGCAAGGTAAGCAAATTGCAGTTTTGGCAGTTGACCCATCCAGCCCGTTTAGCGGTGGCGCCATCTTGGGAGACCGCATTCGTATGGGGGAATTGTACGGGGATGAAGGTGTGTTCATCCGCAGTATGGCTTCGCGTGGCAATTTGGGGGGCTTGGCATGGAACGCGCTGGACATGACGGTGACGCTTGCCGCGGCAGGTTTTGACTGCATTGTGATTGAAACAGTCGGCGCCGGGCAGTCGGAAGTTGAAATCGCCAGTGTGGCTGACACGGTGCTGGTGGTGGAAGCGCCCGGTCTAGGCGATGAAGTGCAGGCGATTAAGGCAGGCATCTTAGAGATCGCCGATATTTTGGTGGTCAACAAAGCGGACCAACCGCAAGCCGCCGCCACCTATCAAGCCCTACAAAGTTTGCTCATGCTAAACCAGCAAAGCCAAGCCAACTTACACCCTACCCACGCCCCTGCACAGTCTCGCCAGCATTTACCCGTCAGAAATCAAGGCGGTTGGGAAGTTTGTTTACTCAAAACTGTGGCTTTGCGCAATGAAGGCATTGCAGAACTGTGTGAGAAAATCGCAAACCATGCCGATTATCTGAAACAAAGTGGCAGTGGTTTTATGCGCCAACGGCAGGCTGTGGAGCATCAGCTAAGCAGTGTGCTAAAAGAAGAACTCTATCGCAAATTTAGACAGAAAATTAGCGATGAGCATTGGGAAAACACTATCGTGCAAATTGCTGACTACAAATTAGATGTACTNNTTCAGGAGCTATTAATTTTTTATGAAAGCGAATCGTCATTACGGCGACATGATGTTGTACAGCGGTCGGAGTTGCCCAGATTTGGCGCAAGAAATTGCACAATATCTGGATGTCAGCCTGGCTGGACGTGATTTACTCACCTTTTCCAATGAAAATTTGTTTTGCAAATTGCATTCAAGTGCTCGCGGGCAAGATGTGTATGTTGTTCAAACAACTGCTATTAACGTGCATGAGAGTTTGATGGAATTACTCATCATGCTTCAAACCTTAAAACTCGATTCTGCCGCCCGCCTAACCGCCGTTATCCCGTATTTGTGCTATGCCCGTTCAGATAAGAAGGACCAACCACGTGTGCCTATTACCGCCCGCTTAATCGCCGATATGATACAAAGCGCCGGGGCGGAGCGTTACATCACCATTGATTTGCACGCCGGACAGATTCAAGGCTTTTTTTCCATTCCGGGCGACTCTCTGACCGCCTTTCACATGCTCTCTGACTACCTGTTGGCGAGGAAGGATGAGATGTACAACCCTGTCGTTGTCACCACCGATTTGGGCTTCGCCAAGAAAGGACGAAATTTTGCCGAAAAGTTGGATGTGCCATTGGCATTTATCGAAAAACGCCGCATTGGCAATAAAGATAAAGCCAAAGCCATGACTATCATTGGCGATGTGAAAAATCGTGACGTGATTATTGTGGATGACGAAGTGGATACGGCAGGCTCTATCACGCAAGCAGTGGAGGTTGTGCGCGATTTTGGGGCACGTGATGTGCGCTTATCCTTTACTCATCCGGTGTTGAGCGGACCGGCAGTGGAACGGCTAAAGAAAGCACAGCTGACCGAAATTATTACGACCAATACTGTACCCATCCCAGAACACAAACGCTTGCCTAATATGACCATTCTTTCGGTGGCGCCCTTGCTTGCAGAAGTCATGTTACGGGCGCACGAAGGACGCAGTGTGGGTGAGTTGTTCCACGAGTGAGTGCTTTGGAAGAGTTTATCTAGCTGTTACTGTTAGTGGTTGCTGGCTTGCCAGTGGCAGAGTCGGGGGCAGTGATGCCGAACATGCTGACAAAGATGACTACATCTTGCACAAAGTGTAACGCCCACGCCAAGAACAGCCCACGCGTTTCTAGCAGGCTGAGTGCCAGCAACCAGCCAAGAAAGCCAGCCATCAGCACGCCCACCACCCCACTCGGTTTGCCAAAGTAGTGTGGTAAGCCAAATAGCACACCAGACAGCACGGCAATCCAGGGCAGGGCAAGCTTACCATACAGCGGTGACACCACTCCCATGCGGAAAATCGCTTCTTCCGAAAAGGCATTTAGGGCAGAGAAGAACAGGCTCCAGCAGAACAGTGTCAGGCTCAGGCGGAAAGTTGCCTTGCTCTTTTTGACTTGCAGGAACATGAATGCCCCCGTGCCCAAGGTGATGAAAATGCCCAGAATCGCAATCACTTGCAACCAGCTTTCCTTGCCGGTAATGCCCAACCAAGGGATGGGGCTGGCATACGCCTGCAAATCCCCCACGCGAAAGAATTGCACAAAATTTTGCGACGCCAGCAGGTAAACACCGACCAGAATCAGCACACTCCACAGCACTTGCGCCAATTGAAATTTGAAAAGCCCATCCAGCCGCGAATCAGCCAGCAGGCGAAACTGTAGGCGTGCAGTTAGCGTGTGCAGGTAAAAAATACCTAGTATGCCGATGATAACCAGTAAAATGGGAAGAAGAATAGACATGGTGTTGGTGAATGGTGTGAGATGGGTAGAATTTGCGAAAAAGACAGCTACGTTTTTCCGCAAAGAACGGCTACAACGCGGTGATTGGAAGGGGCAGGATTAATCGGGGAATTCTTGTATTTTGCGAATGGCATCTTCCAGCCAAACCAGTTCCGCCTGATAGTATGCCGCGCCATATTCTCCGGTCAGTTTCCACAAGCGCGACTTTCTTTCGACCCCCGGCAAGGAGGCGCGTTCAGTGCTAGGATGGGTGGTTTTCTCTTGTTGAAATGCCGCCAAATTTGCCTTGATTTGTTCGGCGCGATTTTGCAACAGGGCAATCACTTCTGCGTTGGAACTGGCATGGGAGAAGAATATTTGAATGAGCCAGGCTTCACGGGTGGGGGAAAGTGGCAAAGGCGTTACCACCCAGCGGTGAAGTTCTTCGCGCCCAGCTGGGGTGAGTTGGTATTGCTTGCGGTTGGGCTTACCGTCTTGCAGGATAATTTCAGCGCTGACAAAACCGTCTTCTTCCAGTTTTTCCAGGGCTTTGTAGATGTGGCTCTGGGTAGCGGACCAAAAGTGAACAATCGACTGGTCAAAAAACTTTTTCAGGTCGTAGCCGGACATTGGGCTATAGTCGAGAAAACCAAGTATGGCGTGTGCGAGTGGCATAATACTCCTTCGAGAACATATAACTATATAGATATATTATCAAACAGGAATACAAATGTCAAGTGGCAATATAAATTTCTCCATACACCCAGTTAGCGTGCAAGGCACACAGAGCGGAACGACAAAAACAAACAAATGAATCTTTGCCAAGTTGGAAATTCGCCGCGCTTGCCCGATTGATTAGCCCTAAACAAGGCTGAACGATTATTTAAAAAAAACAAGCCATCCCACAAAAATGGAAGAGCTTGTCGCCAATTGTAAGATTGTGGGCAGTCCGGCGGGTTTACACTGCTATGCTCGGCACGGGGACAAATTGCGCTTTTCCGTAGTGCCGACCTTAACTTGAGATGCTCTGATTTTTTGGGTCATTTCGACCAAAGGGAGAAATCCTGCCCTGTGTGTAGAATATCAAAGATTTCTCGTAACTGCTCAGCCTGGTTTG
>DKKK01000180.1 GCA_002455215.1 Anaerolineales bacterium UBA6668
CCATGGGAATGTTCTCCTGAGTAATGCTATTTGTTAACCCCTATCTTGAGGGCATTCCCATTTTTTGTCAACTCTAATCTCTAATTCAATTTCACATCAGACGTAAAATAGAATTGGCAAACTAAATTCAACACGGATGAAAACTGCGCTTTTTCCTTAACAGAAAAAAGCGCGAATCTGACCCGTATCGAATATAAACGAAACATTCTGTTCATTTTATGGAAAAACTTGGCGCTGAACTGGCAAAGACTTGGCTTCCCCTATTGGCAATGATACTCATCATCTTGTTGATTGCTTTACTGGGCTTCTTCTTCCGTGAGCAAATTCAAGGGTTAGGTCATTTTGGTTATGTGGGGGTAGTTCTGCTTGGCGCTATTTCCAGCGCCACGGTCATTTTACCTGCACCTTTTCTGCCAATCGTCTTCTCACTTGGTAGTGTACTAAACCCTTGGTTATTGGGCATATTCGCCGCAGTGGGTTCCATGATTGGGGAGACCACTGGCTATTTTGCCGGCTGGAGTGGTAAGGCAGTGATCGAAAACTCAAGCCAATACGCCCGTATCAAAAGCTGGATGACCGGGAGGCGCCGCATAGCCTTGCTTACATTGTTTGTTCTGGCAATTTTTCCATTACCACTGTTTGATATTGCGGGGATATTGGCTGGGGTGTTGCGCTTCCCAGTTTGGCAATTCTGGTTAGCCAGTTTCCCCGGAAAAATCATTAAGATGACGCTGGTCGCAATGGCAGGTTATTACTCCATTGATTGGCTATACCGCATCTTTTCGCCTATTTAATTGCCAGTCTTGCTCAAACAATGATTGACCGCTGGCAAAAATTCATCTGCCACGCCGAACGGCTTTTGCAAAAAATCAACCGCGTTTAACCGTATCGCATCAGCAACTGTGTTCCACTGTGGCACCGCTGTCATCAATATAACGGGCGTTTCGATATGTTGTTCGCGGATCTTTTCCAGGCACTCAATGCCAGTCATATCTGGCAAGAAATGGTCGAAGATGAGCAAATCATAGCGCTCACCCCGCAGAAAATCCAAGGCTTCCTGCCCCTCTCGGCAGACTGTCACTTCATGCCCAAAAACATCCAATACCGACTTCAGCATATGTTGAAAGCCAACTTCATCTTCTAAGAGCAAGATCCGAGACATAAGAATTTCGTTTCCTCGCTACTCAGGTGTTTTGGTACGGATAATATAACCAATACTACGAATAGTTTCGATAATATCGGCGGCAGGGTCAGCCGCAATCAGTTTACGGCGCAAATTGCTGATGTGGGGTCGGATCACATCCTTCGCCTCCCAATTTTCTACGCTATACCCCCGCAAAGCCTGTACCAACTCTTGTGCGGTAATCACACGGTCAGGGTTACGGAAGAGTGCATGGAGAATTTCAAATTCGGAGGGTGTAATATCAATGCGGTCTTCGTTTACCTGCACAGTAAAGCGATCCAAATCAAGCACTACCGGACCTTTGATATAGCGATTTACCAAATCTGCACCACGCGGCACTAAAGGTGACTGTGCAACGGATAAAGGTCCATCAGCAGGAAGTGGAGCGGTCAAGCTATCGGGGCTTGAAGTTTGCTTAGACGAGCCCAGCATGGATTGCAGTCCCGCCTGCACGATGTTAATGACTTGAGCGCGTTGACGGGTTTCTTGCAGTTTCTCAGTCGCACGCGTCAAACTATCCAACAACTTTTCTTTTGTGACTGGTTTGGTCAAGTAGTCAAATGCACCACGCCGAAGGGCTTGAATAGCCGTTTCTACACTGGCGTAACTGGTAATGAGTATCACTTCGCAATCTTTTTCTTGCTCACGAATATACTTGAGTAGATCCAGCCCTGAAAGACCAGGCATACGAATGTCACAAATGACTACGTCCATGGCAGTAATGGCTAGCGTCTCTACCGCTTGGTCAGTATTCGATGCAGAAAATACTTCATACCCCGAATCTTGGATGACCTTTTGTAACATACGGCGAATAATGGCATCATCGTCTACAAGTAAAACCTTGTACATAACTGTTTATCCTTAAATCAATCTGAGCGAATAATTCATATAAAACGAAAACATGCAAACACTTGAAAAATAAATAGAGTACTGGTAAAATCTTGCCCGCTGTTGAGATGTTCACACTTTGGCGAGGTAGCTCAATGGCAGAGCAACGGACTCATAAGCCGTGGGTTGCGGGTTCAAGTCCCGCCCTCGCCACAAATTATAACATCATATTAATTAATTTTCTACTTTTCTGCGCTGGTAACCCCGGCGCAGTTTGCATTTATGGTAAGGTTTACAGGCAAGCCAGTTTTTACAAAACTCAGCAGGCATTCTGCACACCCAAAGCGTGCTATATTCGACACGGGACAGGTTTGCGCTTTTTTCTTTAAGGCAACGGGTGCAGTTCCCATCCGTATTGGATAAATATCGGCTTGTAAGGGAAGCGCACAAGTTTCATGTGTAGCGGGTATAGGACAGCATTATGCTGGGGTCTTGGCTTGGCGCTCCTATACGCCGTGCAAGACACTCTCTCAATTCACAATACCCAGTAATTTTTGTACCTGCGAAATATATTATACCCGATTGTCTACACAATTTCACAATAAACTTCCGGTTCTCAGAAACAAACGCCCGCAAACCCTACCGCATACCTGCGTAGATGAACCGCTTGTCTCACATCGTACCTTCTCAAGCCACCAATTCCTACTTAGGAATCAATGCGTTGGTGAAGGCTTGGTTAATATCCAACGGCTTGNNCCACAACAGGTCGTACAATGCCTGCCATTGGGCAAGGTCAGAATATCCCAGCCCGTTTGTTTCGGTGGTAGCAGAGATGGAGTCTGCCAATTCGGTATCTAACATATAACGCATGTGGGCGGGGTCCGCTTCGGGAGCGTATTTCAACACAATCTCAATTGCTTCATCACGGTGAGCTTCCGCATAAGCAATACCTTCTAGCGCGGCGGCAACAAAATCGCGTAAAAGTTCAGGGTTATCTTGTACCATTGTTTCGGTGGTTACGTACGCCAGCCCCAAAGTTGGCACGCCATAATCGGAAGCAGACCATTGCACCAGGTCAAACCCCATATTGCGCAAAATATTGGGCTCATTGGATTTAAACACCGGGTACACATCTACTTGCCCTTCGGTGAGTACTCGCGGGTCGAAACCGACATTGACCAATTCCACTAGGCTGGCATCCACGCCATTTGCCGCCATCAGCGCAAAAATATCAGGAGGGGGTGTGCCTTTATAGCCAACCTTATGCCCTTCCCAATCTTTTGGGGTAGCAATGCCAGATTCAGCAAGTGCAACATAGGCTTGTTGCCCATGTTGTCCAATTAATGCGATTGAAACCAAAGGCAGTCCAGGGTCGGCGCGGCGTTGGAGCAGTACAGCGGCATCTTGGGTAGTGACTTCCACTTCGCCTGCCGCCAGCAATTGCAAGTGTTCCCCACCTTGCAAGGCGTGCTCAATTTGAACAGCTAAACCGTGTTGGGTAAAGAAGCCTTTTTCTTTGGCGACATAAGCTCCCACGAAGGGCAAATTGGCTTGGGGTTTGTAGCCTGCCATGAAGGTCATGGGGCGTAATGCCGGGCTGGTTTGGGGCGCGATGTAGCCACCGCAAGCCGATAATAAGATAAGGATGGGAAGTAAAATGATGAAACGTTTGAGCATGATAGAGTAAAAAAAGCAGAAAATGTCACTCGGACTGTCGCCAGTAGAGTAGTTTTTCTTCAAGCCAAACCGCGCCTTGATACAAACTCGCTCCTTGCAACGCCAAGAGTGCAATTGCGGCAAACAAAGTTGGAATATCTAAATTGGAATATGCCAGCCACATCAAACGCCCTAACCCTGCCGATGCCCCTGCCCACTCCGCCACCACTGCCCCAACCAGAGACAACGGCGCGACCACTCGCAATGCGGCAAACAAATACGGGAAAGCGCTAGGCATTTCGCCGAGCCAAAGCAGTTGGTCAGGCGGCGTGGCAACACTTTGAAACCACTCACGCTGGTGCGGCTGTAGAGAAGCAAAACCGGTAAGGCTATTTACCAACACTGGAAAAAAGGTAAGCAAGGCTGTGAGAATTACTTTAGGAAAGATACCAAAGCCTAACCAGAGCGTCAAGAGGGGGGCAATGGCAACAATGGGGGTAGATTTAACCCATACTGCCACCCACAAAATGCCACTTTCCAATTGAGAAAAACGCCGTGCGAAGAGCGCCAAGGCAAAGCCCGCCAGAAAGCCCAAACCCAGCCCGAGTAACGCCTCCCACAAGGTCCACAAACTTGCCCAAAGAAGCGAGAACTTTTTTGCCCAAAATATCTGTGCGATTAAGCTGGGGGCTGGCAGTAAATAGGGGGGCACTTGCCCAATGCGAACCCATCCTTCCCAAACCAACAAAACCCCCAACACCAGCGCTAAGCCCATCGGCAGGCTGGTATTTTTCTGGGGGCGATTTTCAATATTCGACACATACGACAATTGCGTTTTTTCCCTTGAGAAAAATTTCACAACTCTGAACCATGCCGAACATATTTTTTGGCTAATTAGACCGTTTTCGTCCAAAGTAACCAAATTTTAGCATAGAAGCGCCGTCCACTGTTATAGAAAGTCACTTTGTGCGATGCTTGGCAGGCAAAAAGTCAAGCTGTCCTAGAAATCACGTGCCAGATCCATACCCTCATACAGACTCGCAACCGAATCCTGATAGCCGTTAAACAGCAGTGTGGGGACACGCTCCACACCACCACTGGCGAGTATCCGGCGCTCGTAGGCTTGGCTCCAGCGTGGGTGGTCCACAGTGGGGTTTACATTGGCATAAAATCCATATTCATTGGGAGCGGCAGACATCCACAAGCTGGTAGGCATTTCTTCTACCAAATCAATCTTGACGATGGATTTGACGGATTTAAACCCATACTTCCAGGGCACTACCAAACGAATCGGCGCACCGTTTTGTGGGAGCAAGTCTTTGCCATACATGCCTGTGGCAAGAATTGTCAAGTCGTGCATGGCTTCATCCAAGCGCAAGCCTTCAGTATAGGGCCACGCAAAGCCCGGGTTTTTCTGTCCCGGCATCCGCGCAGTGTCAAACAAGGTCTGGAAGCGCACATACTTGGCGGTGCTGGTTGGTTCGACCAATGTTAGTAGTTTGCTCAGCGGAAAACCTAGCCACGGGATGACCATAGACCAAGCTTCTACACAGCGCAAGCGGTAAATTCGCTCTTCGGGTTGCAGGGTACGTTTTAGGGTTTCAATATCATACAAGCCGGGCTTGTTCACTAACCCGCCGATTTCGATTTGCCACGGGCTGGTGACAAAATCCCTTGCCAAACCGGCCACGGATTCTTTTTCAAAGGAAAATTCGTAATAATTGTTGTAATTGGTAATTTGGTCAAAGGTATTGACAGGATTGCCCAATTCATCGCTCGTAGCACTAATGTTGCCATTGGGTATTCCGGCTGGTTGGGTGGCTTGGCTGGCTGTTTGACCGCCCCCACATGCGGCGAGCATCCAGGCTCCTGCCCCTGTTACGCCTGCCAATTTGAGAAATTCACGACGGTTCAGCACAATTGCCTCAGGAGTGATTTGCGAAGATGGAATTTTCATGGAAATCTCCTACTAAAAAAGGTTAGTCACGCTATGATTGTACCTAACTTTGCCGAATCTCCCCAGCATAGTAACCTTTTTGTAAGATTTGTATTCTGCGCTCCGTGAAAAGCGCAATTTCCATACGTGCCGAATATATTCACAAAGCGCAAAATGCTTGTTACAATTAGGAACGAAAATCCAATTGATTTCTCAATTTTTGTATTCAACAAAAATAAGGACTGTAACGTTTTTCACATATTTGGCACAGGTCAGAACTGCTTTTCTAAGCAAAAAAGCGCAATTTGCATCCGTGCCGAATGCTAGGGAATGTGAAGTTTCTATCTTTGTTGGGTAAACAATCCAATCTCGTTTCAAGGCACTCACATTATGACGATTACTCCTCCCCTTCGCACCATCCACTGGTTTTACAACAGTCCCGGCAATAACGGTTTTCAAGTTGTTGAGCGTGTTCGCCAGACTTTATGGGATGCGCGTTTTTATGACTTTTGGTTTGACAGCCAATCTGCCAGTGCGCCTTACAAAGTCGGTGGTTTACTCCACCAGCAAGCGGCTGATCTACAATGGCAACCCAACGAATGGATGCGCCTGCGCTCCAAAGCTGAGAACGGCGATTTTGTGAATATCCTTTCATACTTAATCGGTGTAAAACCCGCTTTGGGCTTTACTGATAGTGATGGCTTTGTCAATGTGGAATGGCGCTTGAAAGATAGCGAAGCACGCTGGCAGGAAGTCAACGGTAACCCGATTTATCAGAGTTCGCGCCGACTTTAAAAACATCATGGCTGACCTTGCCTACGAGTTACGTTTGTACCAACTAATGTTGGCAGATTTTGCCGACTATGTAATTTCAGATGTGGTTTATTGGCAACTCCGTGAAGCGGGAAGTTTTTGGGCGCCTTATCCCAAACTCACCATTGGCGGCATCCTTTTGCAAGCGCACAAAATCCGCTATTTTTACACAAAGCTGAGCGGTGGTCAGCAAAAGCAAGCCGACAGTTTGTTTGCCCAACAAGCCAGCCTGTTTGAAAAATGGCAAAGTAACTTGCACAAAAAGGCTTTGCACGAACTGCAAGGGCGACTAAAAAGTTGGCAATGGTTCTTGGAAGACCTGCAAGAAAATCCACGAGTAGCCATTCGCAACTACCGCACCGAAGTAAATGCGCGGGTTTACCTGCACTTGCTTTTGCAGTTGCTTCAACCCCAGCCACAAGCTCAACAAATTGCCGAAACCTTGCAAAACTTAGATTACCACCTGCGCCAGAGTGTGCAAACAGGCAAATTTGTGTGGGAAAGTGACCTACAACCAGCCTTCCCCGCCAGCGAATTTTGGTTCTTGTACTTAGGTGAAGCAAACGACTAAACAATGGTTGTGAAAAAGGCGAAATGGTATGGATTGGTGGGGGTGTTACTCGCTTTGCTGGGCGGGTTATGGTTTGCCAGGCGCTACGCACCGGAGCCTGCCCAACTACCTTTGCTTAACATTTTGCCCCGCGCAGAGTGGGGGGCGCATGAACCGCGCTATCTAACCAGCCCCAACGAGCATGGGCTGTACAATCCTGTGACCAACCCCGAAGGCTGGCGTGTTTATGACCAACCTTTGCGGCAAATATTGACCACCCTGGTTGTCCATCATTCCGCACTGGGACAAAACGGTACACCACTCGAAATTCAAGAATTGCAGTTTAGGCAACAACAATTTGCCGACATCGCGTACCATTTTGTGATTGGGAATGACGGACAAATTTATGCTGGGCGCGACTTCCAGGTGCGGGGCGCTCATACAGGCGGGTACAATACCGGCACAGTGGGCGTGGTACTCACGGGAAATTTCCAAAAAGATACCCCTAGCCCTTTCCAACTGGCAAGTTTAATCAAACTTGCCCAAGCTTTACGGCACGATTATGGTATTCTTTACCTATCCAGTCACCGCGACTTTCAGGTGGGTATTACAGAGTGCCCCGGTGAACATTTGCACGAACAATTACCCGACATTGCCCAACAAAGCGGCTTAATTTACAGCACTGCCGGTTATCGTCCGCCTACCCCCGTCCCCAATTCCCCATGAATCCTCCTTGCATCCATCATCCCGAAATCAGCGGTATCGAAAAATGTGAAGTGTGTGGCAACTGGTTGTGTGCCGACTGCTTATGGTACGCCGAAAGTGGGGAGCGTTTGTGCCCTGCCCATGCGGACGAGTGGAAACAAGCAGGAAAACCCGTGCTCGCCCCTACTCAGTTTGAGTCTGCATTGGTGTATAGTCAGGTCGAAAGCCAACACGCATCGGATTCCACTGCAAAAGCCACCCTGCACGGCAACCAAAGCGATATCGCGGCGTTGCTGGCTTTGGTTGTGNNAAACAATGTGTGGGGGGAATGTACTGCTTGCCTTTCATCGCACTGGGGTTAGGCATTTATGCCTTGACAGAGAGCCGCAAAGCGGTAGATGAAAAACGCAGTCGCACATTCGCGTGGGTCGGCATTGGCACTAGCGCACTTATATTCCTAGGAATATTCATGTTTATCTTTCTCTACATTTTTATTATCGTAGTGTCAATACTCAATTCCTAAGAGTCTAAACTGACTATGCGGGCTAAACAAGCGGGCTAAANNCAAGCAGGCTAAACAAGCAGGCTTAGGCAAGCCGGCTTAGGCAAGCGGGCTAAAACGACCTAGCCACCAACTGTAATCTGCACAAACAAACGCGGACCAAAGCGTGTGCCTTGTGCGTCCTGCAAAATCCAAAAACTACGATAGTTACCCGGCAAGTCCGGGGCATACATCTTGATGCGTACCACCGCCAGCGCCCCACTTTTGGCGGGGTAGAGTAATTGCTCAGCAGAAGCGTTCATTTGCGCCCCTTCAGAAAAAACCACGCGGTAGCGGCTATCCCAATGACAAGTGCCGGTATTTTTGATTTGCCACTGCTTGTCTATCAACGCTCCCGCTACAAACGTGCTAAAGTCAGGCACGGATAGGTCTGCCACAAATTCGGCATCGTTTATACAGTCGAGTTGGGGCGTACTGCTGGGAAACAAGGCCGGCAAACGTGTTACCTGCGCTTCCGGCGTGTTGGGGATGGTTGTGGGGGACGCAGTTTCTGCCACTGCTGGTTGCGTGGGCGCTGGTAGGCTGGAAATATCACGTGTGGGGGTTGCTGTTTGGGCAGGGGTTTGTACTACCGCCTGACAAGCAGTGAGAAAACCAAGTAATAGCAAGTAAATCACAAAAGTCCGCATGGTGACAATTGTAACAGGGTTAATTCTGCATTACCAGCCACCGATTCGCCACACATAGACATTGCGTGTTTTCCTTTTTCGTAACTGCTCAGGCATA
>DKKK01000173.1 GCA_002455215.1 Anaerolineales bacterium UBA6668
TTATTCCTTAGGCACTACCAAAATTTCAATAGCGGCAATAGGTTGAGCCGGGGCGACTGCTCAGGCAGAGTCACACCTATCCCAATTTAGCGTAATCTCTCAATCCAAAAATGCGTGTTACCGATAGCGTGGCTTTATCGAGACGCTCCTGATTCGGTACGCGGATTGNNGGTTCAGAAAAGTGGGTACTCTCCAGCCAGCGAAAGCAGGTTGGCGATGATAGATATCGAATGATTGACTGGGTGAGCAGAATATAAATAACCAATTCCTATCATTACAAGCATCAGCCGTATTTATTTTTACCCAGTTTCGCCTGACTGCCAGTTGTGTCAAACCTGCGTGATGTTACGGGGTGGGTTTGAAAGCCGCCGCGAATCCTAATCATTTTTTTACTACATCCGTTCTTGTCAAATCAGAACAAGTGTGCTATTCTGTATCTACGCCCGCAGGTGATTCCCTGTCGGCAGGAGATACACCTATGCACCCGCTTCCCGAAAATTCTGACGCACATAACCGCCTTGCCCGCATTGGCTTGCGTATCCAACAATCTTTGCGCTCGTTACTCCCCGCCACTCTCAAAAACCACCCCACCTTATGGGCTGTGATGGTGATTATTGTGGCGTTAGAGTTGTTCAATTTTATTACTACAAATTTCTCGCTAAAAAACCTGCTCGGTGAACTGCGTTTTGCGGGTCTGCACTGGGCAGATTTGTTGGCAATCGCTTTTTGGGGTATGGACTTTGCCGGTTTAAACCACTTTTTTGGCTTGCCCAACCGCAATCGCTTCACACTGGAGCAAAGTTACTTGCTTGCCGCTTGGTTCGTTGGCTCTACGCTGAATGCCGCTATGACTTGGTGGGCGGTCTCGCTTGCCATGTTGCCCACCGTGCAGGGCAACGAACTGGTGTCCCGCGAAACTTTGCTGGCGTATGTGCCAATTTTGGTGGCTTTGCTGGTCTGGCTGGCACGCTTGTTGGTGATTGGCGGCTTTCGCCTGAGTTTGGTACGCATCAACGCCTTGCAAGAAGCGCAAACACCCAGCCAGCCCGTACCCCACGCGGAAGCAGTTCGCCCGGCATGGGTGAATCCGCAGGGGGTATTTACCGTGCCGCCCAGCGAATCCGTTAGCCCTCCCATCCCCACTACAGCCGTGCCTTCACCTGCACCAGTACCGCCAGCCGTTACCGTTCCAGCCAGCGCTTTGTCCGATTCGCCCCGTTCCGCTCCACCGCCAGCCCGTCCGCTTGTGCCTGTCACCCAACAACGTGCGGTGAACCGTCCGGCGCCACTGGCTACCCGCAGTTTGGCAAACAGTTCGCCAAACAGTTTGCCAAACAATACCCGTCGTTATCCCAGCCAGCCCACCGCCCAACCCAAACGCACGGGTTTTGAACCACCCTTGCCAGGTGCTCCGGAACTTTCTTATGAGTCGTTTGAAGAACTGGAAAGCGTGCCACAGCCGCTTAATGGGCACGCTAAAAACGGTTATCAACAACGCTAGGTTTTTTCCTAGTGCCTAGCTTCGACACGAACGGAAACTGCGCTTGTTCCATTAACAAAAAACGCCTATATTTGACCCGGGTTGAATATAGCTGTGATTGCGGCAACCCATTTTGGAGCGTATCGGGTTGTTGCCGCCTCTGCGCCTTGCAATCATCGGCGCTTTAAGTGGGTACAAATTCCGCAATGCGCTATTCGACATACATGCCGAATAGTACCCATGCTTGGTGCATGTTCAGTATGCTTTAGATAATTTCCATGTGTGCCGAATATCGGTTAGGCGGCGTGTTTGCTTTGTTTGCGCTTGGCAATCTCATCCAGAATTTCGGCATGGCGTTCCGGTGAGATGGGGTAGGCTCTCACTGCCAAAATGCCGAGTATGAGCATCAGGATGGGTGCAAAGCTAATCATCAGGCGTAGCGCAAGCAATGCCGATGCGGGTTGGCTATCGGGGGCGGGTTGTCCGTACTCTACTGAGATGTAGCCAGCCCAGCCCAGCACCAGCCCTTGCACCCACAAGCCGAGCGAGATACCCAGCTTTTGCAGGAACACAAAAAAGCCGTAGTACACTCCTTCACGGCGTTGCCCAGTTTGCAATTCATCATAATCAACCACGGCGGGTAGTAAATTCCACGGTACGATAAAACCGACCGCTACGCCAATTGCCGCTAAGACTGCCAGCCCCATAGCTAGGGTAATTTGCCCGGGTTGCACAAAGAAGAGCGATATTTGCACCACAATCCAAAATGCCATGCCAATATAGTACACACGTTTTTGTCCGATACGGTTGCCAACAATTGACCAGACAATCACGCCTACCGCGATGCAGGTTTGCAGAAGGGCAACTGTGATGAAGAATGTACCACCATCCGCGCCTAGCCAGTCGGCAAAATAGAGTTGGAGCGCACTTTGCACTAATTGAATGGCAAGCCAGCTAAATAAGTAAATGAGTGTGGTAATGACAAAGGCACGGTTGGCAAATGCCAGTCGTAGCCCTTCAATGTAGCCTAGTGTTTGCTCGCTCTCTTGGCTAAAATCTTTCTCGCGGGTGAAGGCAAAGGCAAAAACGCCGGAAAATAGCACAATTGCACCGACAACGATTGCCGCTATGAAATTGCCAGTGCGTTCATCCGGCTGAAATGCCCCAATCACGGCTTGGAAAATCAGGATTGCTACCAACCCTCCCAATACTGAGAAGATGAAGCGAAACATATTGAGCGTATTGCGCTCTTTGGCATCACTGCTAAGTTCGGGGGTCAGTGCGGCGTAGGGTACGTTAACGGCGGTAAATGCCGCATCTAACAAGACTCCCACCAAGACGTAGTACCAAAAACGTGCCGACCAAAAACCGTCATTGGCTAGGTTGGGCGCATAGAAGCTAAGAATGAAAGCAATAGCAAAAGCAATTGAACCAAAAAGCAACCACGGGCGGCGGCGTCCCCAAGGTGTGCGGGTGCGGTCGGTCAAAGTGCCCACAAACGGGTCGTTTACCGCATCCCAAATTTTGGTCAAAAGCAAGACCCAACCAGCTTGAAAGGCGGACAAACCGGCGATTTTGATTAGAAAGCCTAACAATAAAAAGCCCTTGATCATGGAGACCATTGCGGTACCCAAGTCGCCCATACCGAAGGCGAGACGGTTTATAAAAGGAAGTGGCTTGTGGGATGTGTTGCTCATTGGCTTGGTTGCTCTACATTGAATAAAGATAGGGTGAATTCGGTTTTGTTAGTATATTCGACACGGATGGAAATTGCGCTTTTCCCTTAAGAAAAAAGTGCAACTCGCTGTTCAGCACGTGTGCCAAATGGTATCCGTGTCGAATATAACATTAGGCTTTTTGCACAAAAGCGGTTATACTTTCATGGATATTTGGCGCAGTTTATATTCGATACAGTTGGAAATTTTGCTTTTATGACCTGTATCGAATGTAGACGATTTTCACTATTGCCGAATATATATTCAGTATAATTTTTTTTGGAAACCTGGCAAGCCCCACCATGAGCGAAATCCTTCCACAACCTTCTCCGCAATCCGAATCATTACCCGAAATTCAGCCATCTGTTGGTATGCGTGACCAGATAGAACGCATCTGGCAAGATGTGCCGCTGGATACTCGCCGCCAATTGATGGATTTAGTCAATGTTTTCCCCGCCGGTAGTGTGGGGCAATTACGCAAGGTATTTGACTTGGCTAGCGTGCAAGCGCGAATGGCGTTTGGTAATAAGCAACGGGTGGCAATTGTGGGTCCTGCCAATGTGGGCAAATCTACCCTGTTTAATCAACTCATTCAACATCAACGCGACCGGGCGCAAGTGAGTCCGGTACCGGGCACCACGAAGGTTAACCAACAAGCGGATACCGGCTTGTTTGCCGTCATAGATACGCCAGGGGTGGATGCGGTTGGCGAGACGGGTCAAAGAGAGCGTGCCGAAGCGTTACGAGCGGCACAAGTTGCAGATGTACTGGTGATTGTTTTTGACGCAGTGCAGGGCATTAAGCAAAGCGAGTTGGAGCTCTTTCTCATGCTGAGCGGTTTGGGCAAGCCGTATTTGGTGGTGCTAAACAAAATGGACTTGGTTGGCAAGCAGGATGCCCAAGTGCTTTTGGCGGCGGCAAATGCACTGAATATTAGCACAGACCAAATTGTGCCGATAGCCGCCCGTAGTGGCAGAAACATCGAACGCGTGTTGCTGGGCATTGTCAAAGCAGAACCGGAACTGCTGGCAATGGTGGCACAGGCTATGCCCGCCTACCGTAAACAACTGACCCAAAGCGCAATTATCAACGCCGCCAGTAGCGCCGCATTGGTCGGGCTGATTCCGCTTCCCATTATTGATTTTATTCCCCTGACTGCCATTCAAGTGAGCCTTGTGCTAGCGCTAGCGCGGGTGTACAACTACAAACTCGATTTATCGCGTGCCCGTGAGTTGGTGATGACCTTTGGTATGGGCTATCTCGGTCGTCTGCTCTTTCAGGAATTGAGCAAGCTCGGTGGACCGCCGGGCTGGGCGCTTGCCGCCGCTGTGGCAGGTGGTACAACAGCCGCGCTCGGTTACGCCGCCGCCGCATGGTTTGAACGTGGCGAGCGTCTCAGCGCCGCTGAACTCAAGCAGTTGTCGCAAACCCTGACCAATCAATTGCTGAACCGGTTACGCTTGCGCAAAAAACAGCCTAGCAAAGATGAGATGGAAATTGAAGTGCGCGAACAGTTGGAAACCAACGCCACTTAGTACGGGTTCTAATTCGGCATTATGCTATATTCGACACGTATCGAATATCCATAGCGAATTGCGGGTATTGGTATTCATCTACAGTGCTGGTGATTGCGAGCCGCACATGCGGCAATAGTCCTATGCGCTTCAAAATGGGTTTGCCACAATCACAGTTGTACTCGACCCAGGTCGAATAGAGTACCCCTGCTCAGTATATTTGGAAAAACGCACCCAACTACTCCACCAAAAATTTTGCAATTCAAACAAATGGCGTTACAATTTAGCCGAAAATTTTTAGTCAACCAGAGAGAAAACGCCTATGAACATTGTTATTTTTGGAGCAAGTGGTGGCACCGGGCGCGAAGCCGTGCGCCAAGCTGTGGCACAGGGACACAACGTCACAGCAGTGGTACGCAACCCACACAATTTCACCGAGCAGTCCCCCAACCTAACTGTACTCACTGGCGATGTCACCCGCCCAGAGCAGATTCAAGCGGCATTGGCGGGTCAGTCTGCCGTCCTCATCAGCTTGGGCGGGCGCAACGACACAGTGGAAAATGTCTGCACGGTTGGTACTCAACATATTTTGTCCGCAATGCAAGCCGCACAAATTCGGCGTGTCTTGGTTGTGACCAGTATGGGTGTGGGCGATAGCAAGTCACAAGTACCGTTTGCCTTTCGCGTCATTATGAACACCTTCTTGAAAAAAGCCTTTGAAGATAAGGAAACACAAGAGCAGGCTGTACGTGCCAGCAATTTAGATTGGACAATTGTGCGTCCTAGCGGCTTGGTGGATGGCACAGTGACAGGCAAATACCTAGCCGGTGAGCGCATAGCGCCCAAGCAGGGTCGAATTACGCGGGCAGACGTTGCCCACTATCTGTTGGCAAATTTGGAAAATTCGGATAGCTTTGGCAAGGCGGTGACTGTCACTTACTGAGCAGTACGTTCACCTGCCATCAACAAACCAAGTTTTTGTGGGGTTGCCTCGTCTCGGTCTACAATGCCCATAATTTCGCCGTGAAAAATGACGGCAATGCGGTCTGATAACGCCATAATCTCATCTAGGTCTTCGGAGATGAGCAGGGTGGCTAGTTGGTCTTTGCGTTGTTCAATGATTAGCGAGCGGATATACTCGGATGCGCCAATGTCTACGCCACGAGTGGGCTGTGCCGAAACCAAGACGCTCGGCTTGCGCGATAATTCGCGGGCAATAATGACTTTTTGCGCGTTGCCACCGGAGAGCGATTTGATGGGCGTTTCGATTGAAGGGGTTTTGACCCGAAACGAACTGACCAGATCGCGGGCACGCTCCGTAATCGCCTTGAAGGCTAAAAAAATGCGATGGGCATACGGCTGCTNNGCACGGCTCTTTGTCGGTGTCTCGCATAATTAGGTTTTCAGCTACTGAGAATTCACCGATCATCCCTTCGCGGTTGCGCTCTTCCGGCACATAGCTCAATCCCATATCAATAATTTCTTTGGGTGTCCGATTGGTGATTTCTCGCCCGTCCAGTTCAATCTTACCAGAAATGGCAGACTGCATTCCGGCAATGGCTTGAGCGAGTTCTACCTGCCCATTGCCAGAAACCCCTGCCAAGCCGAGAATTTCACCAGCTTTGATTTCCAAATTGACCCCACGCAGGGCTTCAGTGTTGCGTGTGCCCATAACGTGCAAATTAGAAACGACTAAGCGCGGTTTACCGGTTTCTACGTGAACATGGTTGCGCAGTAGGTTGAGTTCACGCCCGACCATCATTTCAGCCAACTTTTGCTTGTTGGTATCTTTTGTCAATATGGTCCCAGCATTTTTACCATCACGCAATACGGTAACACGTTGGGTAAAAGCCATGACTTCATGTAATTTGTGTGTGATAAAAATGAGACCATGCCCATCATTCGCCATTTTAGAGAGAATGCGGAAGAAGTCATCCACTTCTTGGGGGGTCAATACTGCAGTAGGTTCATCCAAGATGAGTAGTGCCGCACCGCGATACAAAGCTTTGATAATTTCTACGCGCTGTTGCTGACCGACTGATAGTTGCCAAATATAGGCAGATGGGTCAACTTGCAAGCCGTACAACTTTGCCAATTCTTCAATGCGTTGTGAAACTTTATCCAAATCGGTTAAGAACCCGCGCGAAGAAGGTAAGCCCAAAGCCACATTTTCTGCCACAGTCAGTGAATCGACCAGCATAAAGTGTTGGTGAATCATGCCAATTCCTAAACGAATGGCATCGGCGGGGGTATTAATTAGCTGTGGTTTTCCATCAAATAAAATCTGACCTTCATCCGGGCGATACAACCCATACAATTGCTTCATTAGGGTACTTTTGCCAGCGCCATTTTCGCCCAGCAAAGCATGAACTTCACCTGCTTTTACATCAAAATTGACATGGTCGCTTGCCAACACACCCGGGAAACGCTTTACAATATTGCGCATCTCCATGTGGTTGATACGCGCTTGACCAGAAGGAAGCAGTTGGGTTGTTTGTGTCATGGTAAAAATTACAGGGTGTGGGTGTGAGCGGGTATTTCCCGCCCACACCAAATTGTATGGAATTATTGACCGACTTCAACTTTAATCGAGCCGTCTTGGATACCTTTAATGGTATTTTCGGCGAGCGTCTTCACTTCGGCGGGTAGGCTGTAGTCAGGATTAAACTTGATGAGTAAGCCCTGATTTGCCAAAGATACAGCGTACACCTTGCCACCGAGCGTGCCCTTAGACATCAAGTCCAAAATGTCGTTGATGACGACTGTCCAATCATAGACTTGGCTGGCAACCACAATCTTGGGGGCTAGTGAGCTTTGGTCGGATTGTGTACCAAACCACAAGATGCCTTGTTGTTCGGCAACGCCAATCGCCCCAACTACCATTTGGGCAGAACCGGTCATAACATCTGCACCAGCGGCGGCGTGGGTTTGCGCGGCTTCGGAAGCCAATGCCACATCACTGAAGGAGCCGATGTAGTTGACGTTGATTTGAATGGCTGGGTTTTGCGCCATTGCGCCTGCCTTGAAGCCATCTACATATAACTTCGCGTCACCGACTTCAATCGGTCCCACAACGCCAATCGTGCCACTGGTGGACAATGCCGCCGCCATAACGCCGTTTACGTAGCCGCCTTCTTGTGACAAGGCTTCGTAAGCAAACACATTGGGCAAACCAAAGGTATCGCCAGCAGTCCCCCATGCGAATGTGGTGTTGGGGAAGTCTGGGGCAATTTCCTTTAAGGAAGCGCCATATTGCGAGCCGTGGGCAATGATTAGGTTGTAACCTTTGCTCGCGTAATCACGAATTGCCGCGGCGGCATCTTCCACTACGAATACGCCGTCCGAAACAGCAACTTCAAATTTGTCAGCGCCGCGTTCTGCCTGAATTTTCATTAAGGCGTCATACATACTTTGGCTAAAAGCTAGGTCGTTGATTGCGCTAGGCATAACCACGGCTACTTTGTAGGTGCCGGAACTGGTGGTGTTGGAGGATGCCCCGCCACAAGCCGCTAGAAAACTGGCAAACAAAACAGCCAACAACAGATAGGTGAACTTTTTCATTTTGATAAACTCCTCGCAGGAAAAAATTGAGAATTACCCTGAGCGCATATAAGGTTTGCTCAAGGCAGATGGTTGCCGCGCACGTTGTGCGGACAAGACAAGCACAATAATGGTCAGCAGGTAAGGCATCATCACTGCAATATCGGACGGGATGGGTATACCTAGCACTTGTACCCACACTTGCAGGGCATTGACAAAGCTAAATATCAGCGAACCCGCCATGACATACAGTGGACGCCAGCCACCGAAATACACCAAAGCAATTGCAATAA
This sequence comes from Anaerolineales bacterium UBA6668, assembly GCA_002455215.1. Taxonomy (GTDB): domain Bacteria; phylum Chloroflexota; class Anaerolineae; order Anaerolineales; family UBA6668; genus UBA6668. Next base: position 8,543 of record DKKK01000173.1, read on the forward strand.
ATCCCAGCCCAGTGGTCAGGTTTTGTTGAAATACATTGAGTAACGCAATGGAGAGTGAAGCCCCAGCAATGCCAGAAAAAACCCCACCCACCGTTACTGTGATGTACCGTACGAGCGCCACATTCACGCCTAAAGTATCCGCCGCTTGCGGGTTTTCACCCACAGCCCGAATTTTTAGCCCAAAGGTAGTTTTGTTGAGAATAAACCCAACAATCGGCACTAGCAAATATGCCAAATAAACCAAGATATTGTGTTGGAAGAAGATTTCGCCGATGTAGGGAATGTCTGATAAGTAGCGAATATGGATTTCCGGAAAGCCTTGCACAGTCTCCACATTGTTTACCAACTTTTGGAAGAGCAAATCGCTCATGCCTAGCCCAAACAGATAAACACCAATCCCGCTAATGCCTTGCTCGGCATGCATGGTCACACTGATAAATGCCATTGCCAACCCCATCAAGCCGCCCACTATCATAGCGACTATCAGCCCCAAAAAAAGATTTTCGGTACGAAACACCACATAGAAAGCCGAGAATGCCCCCATCAGCATGATGCCATCCACACCCAAATTCAACACGCCGCTCCGTTGACCGATAGTCTCACCAATTGCGGCGTAGAGATAGGGTGTAGCCAGGCGAATGCCCGATGCCAAAATACCTATCAGAACAGTGGTAGAAAAAAATTCCTGTAACATACGCTTTATCCTTTGGTCTGGGAAGCAAGTGCTTCTTGCTTTTTCATTTCGGCAATGGCACGGCGGCGAACTCTTTGTTGGCGATAAATTTCGCTACTTACCACAAAAACCACTACCAACCCGTTTAGAGCGGTAATCAACGCCGCTGGTACTTGAGTCGCTCTTTGCATTTGGTTTGCGCCAACCAACAGTGCCCCAAACAAGAAGGAAGCCGGTATGGTTCCAAGCGGGTGCAACTGCCCAAACAGAGCGGCGACAATCCCGTTAAAACCAGCAGAGCCCGTAAAACCGGCGGCTGTACCATCCGTAATCATAAAATGGGTTACGCCATACACTTGTACCGCACCCGCCAAGCCAGAAAATGCGCCGCTAAGCAGTAAGGACAGCACCATATATTGTTCCACTTTAATGCCTGCATAGCGAGATGCAAAGCGATTCAAGCCAACCGCACGAATTTTGTAGCCAACGGTGGTACGCCATAAAAAGTAATAAACTAAAAATGCGAGTAGTACCGCAAGCAAAATACCTAAATGTAAGCGTGTTGGCACTAGGCGGGGCAAATCAAAGGCGGTGGAAAGGCGTGCCGTTTGCGGAATTTTGGCGGCGCCGAGTTGGTTTTGGTCAATCAACACACCGCGTAAAAGCATGTTCATAAATTGCACCGCGATGACGTTCATCATAATGGTGCTCAGTATTTCGTTTACATTAAATCGAGCCTTTAGAAAGCCGGGAATGCCCCCCCAGATGGCGCCTGCCACAAATCCCAAAATGAGCGCCAACGGAACAATAATGATACCCGGCGCGGAAGGAAAGGATAACCCCAATGAGATGGAAGCGAGCGCCCCCATAATCATTTGCCCCTCCCCACCAATGTTGATTACCCCACTGCGAAAAGCGATACAAATGCCAAGCCCAACCAGCAGTAGCGGTGTTGCCTTTACAGCCGTATCTGCCCAAGCATTCGGGCTACCAAACGCACCCTGCAAAAGCGCACCAAACCCAACCAATGGGTTCGCGCCTAACAACAGCAACATAACTGCTCCCACAGCGAGCGCCGCAAGGGTTGCAAACAGTGGAAACAAACCATCTATTAATGAGTTAACATAGTTTCGCATTTGTATCCTTTTTGTTAAATTTCAGCAAATCAACCAAAATCTTGCCGTTTTGAAATAGTCCGGTAATTTTCGATTGTTCAGTTCAATACAAATCACTGAAATTTTGCTATTCAGTTTTTTGTATCTCTATAGTTGACACGGGTTATATTGGGCGCTTGTCCCGGATATTGAGTTGTGCTTTTCCTTTAAGCATAAAGGCGTAATGTCCATCCGCGTCAAATATAATTATCATACGCATAGAATGCATTTTTCAACGCTACCACAAATCTATTGCAAAACCACCAATCGCGCAAGTAGCGGGTATGCGACTTTCACTGACACATCATCACCTTTTTGGGTTACAAATGTCACAACCTGCGTCAGCCTGCTATGGAAACTTTTTCAGTAGCGCTCAACGTTGCGGGTATTGGTATCCACTTAAAGCACTGGTGACTGCAAGCCGCACAAGCGGGCAATCCGATGCGCTTCAAAATGGGTTTGCCGCAATCACGGTTGCATTCGACCCGCGGCGAATAGCTGAGCTTTTTCTTAAGGGAAAAACGCAAATTGTGCCCATGCTGAGTATAGTCTCAATCATTAGGTTAACAGTTCATGCATCTTTCGCCTTTTCCAGTTTTAGGATTATAATTAAGGATAAGCGCTCTATTCAGCACGGACTGTATTTGGCACGCCCGAAATGTGTCGGATATTGAATTGCGTCTTTTGTCTTAGGGAAAAATGCAATTTTTATGAGCGCCGAATATGCAAGTTTTTTTGGTAAAATTGGCACAGCTAAGTTTTATTTTTACAGGAACGAATTATGGTAAACGAAGCCCTCCACACTGCAGAAGAACGCATGAAGCACACCATCAGCCATCTGGATGAAGACCTGACCCATATTCGCACGGGGCGGGCGACCCCACTCTTGGTAGACAAAATTATGGTGGAGTATTATGGTGTTCCGACTGCCCTCAACCAATTAGCGCACATTAGTATTCCGGAGCCACGTGTCATTGCAATCAAGCCTTTTGATACCAAAGCAATCCGCGAGATTGAACGCGCAATCCAATCATCCGACCTGGGCTTAAACCCCAATAATGATGGCAAGCTCATTCGAGTGATTTTGCCTCCGTTAACCGAACAACGCCGCAAAGATTTGGTAAAAACGGTACACCACCGCCTCGAAGAGTCGCGTGTCGCCTTGCGAAATATCCGCCGCGATGTGCAAAATGACTTACGCGACTTTGAAAAGGAAAGTCTCATCCGGGAAGACGAACTGGAACGCGGGCAAAAACATTTGCAAGAGCTAACGGACCGCTATGTAAAGAAAATTGCTGAAATTGGTGAGCGTAAAGAAGCCGAAATTATGCAGGTCTAATCTTAGAACTCTATGCAGACAACCTCTAAAAATTCATCTCAATACCCATTGCCAGCCAGAATCCCCCGCCATATTGCCATTATCATGGATGGTAATGGGCGGTGGGCAAAGCAACGGGGCATGCCACGCCTTTTTGGGCATCGTGCTGGCACTGAAAACCTCCGGCGTGTACTCGAAGCGGCAGTTGAATTTGGGGTTGAACGACTGACTGTTTATGCCTTCAGTACGGAAAACTGGAACCGCCCGGAAGATGAAGTAACCGGGCTCATGCTCTTAGTTGAAGACATGATTGACCGTGAACTAAATAATCTGCACAAAAATGGTGTGCAGTTACGTCATATCGGGCGAGAAGACCGCTTGAGCGAGCATTTGCGTGAAAAAGTTCACCGAGCCGTAGAAAAAACCCGCAACAACACCCGCCTAATTCTTAACATCGCCTTTAACTATGGCGGGCGGGATGAGATTGTACAAGCAATTAAGCACATCATTGATGATGGAATATCCGCTGAACAGATTACCGAAGAGCTTGTAAGCTCCTATCTGTATACTGCTGGGCAACCCGACCCCGATTTGGTCGTAAGAACCAGCGGAGAAGTACGAGTCAGCAACTTCTTGATTTGGCAAAGCGCCTACGCCGAATGGTACTTCACCCCAAAATACTGGCCCGATTTTGACAAGGATGAATTGTACAAAGCCATTATTCATTTTGGTGACCGTGAAAGGCGCTTCGGTATGGTTTCGGAACAAATCCAAACCCCATAACCCTTACCATCAGCAACATGCGACAACGCGTAATCATTGCCTTGAGCCTAATCCCACCCGGTGTGTTTGTGATTTGGGCTGGCGGATGGGTTTTCTTTGTCGGCTGGACATTGGTATTGTTTTTTGCCGCACTCGAATACGCACGCCTGACCCAAGCAGTACAAATGCCAGCCCCAGCGTGGCTAACCGCCGGGAGTGTTCTGGCAATCTGTAGCGCAATTTTCTTTCTTGGCTACCCCCAAGTAGCGCTCACAATGGGCGTTATTGCAGTCATCACTACCGTTTGGTTTCTCTTTGAATTTGAAAAAGGCAACACAGCCACCTTTGCCGGATGGGCAACAACCCTTGCAGGTATTTTCTACATTGGGTTGTGCGGCGCACTGCTGATAGCCATCCGCAACCTGCCGGGTGGGTTTTGGTGGGTGCTGGTAGTGCTACCCGCTAATTGGATGGCTGACTCCTGCGCATTGTTCTTTGGCAAGGCATTTGGCAAACATCGCATGGCGCCAAAACTCAGCCCCAAAAAATCTTGGGAAGGTTATCTAGCTGGAATTGTCGGTACGGTGCTCATTGCCCCACTTTGGGCATGGCTGTGGAATACCCTTGCCCTACAAATTCCTTTTCTCCCTCCTACCCCACCCGAACACACCCGTTTTCACCTTACCAGCCTAGCGTTTTTACTCGCCGTCTTTGGCACGGTGGGCGACTTGGGCATTTCCATGTTGAAACGTTCTGCCAAAGTTAAAGATACTGGAAATATTCTAGCAGAGCATGGTGGCATTTTAGACCGCATAGATAGCTGGCTAACTGGCGCAGTGGTAGGGTTGTTTTATTTGCTTTTGTTTGTGTATCCAGCCGCTCGATAGGCGGTTGGATTTGTCAGCCAGTGAATGTTCCCCCGCACAAACTGGCTAAAATAAGACCCCTCAGGAGGAAAAATGTCAGCCGAAAAACCTGACCACAATATTGCTTTGGAACTCACACGAGTCACCGAAGCCGCCGCGCTTGCCGCCGGGCGTTTTATGGGGCGCGGTGACAAAATCGCCGCCGACCGTGCCGCCGTGGATGCTATGCGCCTCGTACTCAATTCGCTCGATATTAACGGCAAAATTGTGATTGGCGAAGGCGAAAAAGACAATGCCCCAATGCTCCACAACGGCGAAAATTTGGGAAGCGGCTCGGGTATCCAACTGGATTTGGCAGTAGACCCGATTGACGGCACCAGCTTGATATCCAATGGGCGCGCCAATGCCTTAGCCATTGTTGCCGCCGCCGAAGCCAACACGCTCTTTAGCCCCGGACCGTTTTATTACATGTCTAAAATTGCAGTCGGACCATCCGCCAAGGGCGCAATTGATATTGAAGCCCCTCCTAGCGCCAACTTACGCTGGGTAGCACGTGCCAAAGGTTGTGATGTACAAGACCTGACTGTGGTCATTCTCGACCGTCCACGCCACGAAAAACTAATTGGCGAAGTACGCAAAGCCGGCGCACGCATCCGTCTGGTTGGAGATGGCGACGTTGCCGGTGCTTTGATGACCGCTCGTACTGAAAGTGGGATTGATATATTGATGGGCGTAGGTGGTACACCCGAAGGCGTACTAGCGGCATGCGCATTGAAGTGTTTGGGCGGAGAGATTCAAGGGAAACTTGTCCCCCGCAATGACGCAGAACTCAGAGTCGGTTTGGAACTCGGCTACGACCCAAACCAGGTGCTGACTCTGGATGATTTTGTCAAAGGCGATAATATCTTCTTCGCCGCTACCGGCATTACCGATGGCGAATTGCTGGATGGCGTAAAATACTACGGCAATGGCGCACGCACACAATCTTTGGTCATGCGCAGTAAATCGGGGACGGTACGCTGGATTACCGCCCACCATCGGCTGGACAAACTCAATCAATACTCTTCCGTCTCTTTCTAGCGAGTTATCAAAAAAACGTAACGGCTCAGGCAAAGTGAAACAAACAATGATGTTGGGTTGCTCCCAGATAAGTGGGAAACAACCTAAAAATAGCACCCTTCAACATTCAGCGTAATCTCTCAATCCCAAAAATCTGTGTTAAGGACAGATAGGCTTTACCGACACACTCCTGATTCAGTACGCAGATTGGACAGATTATCGGATGATACAGTTCAGAAAAGTGGGTTCTTCCCTGGTAGCGCAAGCAAAGTTGGCGACTCAGGAGTTAGAGTTGCCGACTTCCTAGTCGCCGACTGAATGAACCAACTATCAACAATCAATTCCCATCATCCGCACTTAGGTCTGATGGATATTCATCCTGCTTTGCCAGATTGTCGGTTGTGCCAAATAAGGCTGAGCAGTTATCAAAAAACAACGTTGGGAGGGATTGAGTGATGCCTAACCCACCCACTCTTCGCAAATGATTTAGGCTGTGGTAGGATTGCCGTCATTCGAGAAATCTCATCCATGATACAGCATATCCCCCCCAAAAAAAGAGTATGGCGCTTCCCACGATTGAATTTCGCAATGTAAACAAAACTTTTAGCCAGCGCGATATCCCGGCAGTGCGTGACTTATCGCTCAGCATCAGCCCCGGCACCCTGGCTGTAGTACTCGGTCCCAGCGGCAGTGGCAAAACCACCCTGCTACGCCTACTGGCAGGCTTTGAACGCCCGGATAGCGGAGAAATTTTCGTCAATGGGCAGTGCATTGTCAGCCCGCAAGAGTGGGTTTCCCCTGAAAAGCGTGGTATTGGTATGGTTTTTCAAGACTACGCGCTCTTTCCCCACCTGACTGTTGGGCAAAACATCACCTTTGGGCTAAAAGACCTGCCTGCCAGTGAGCAAGAAAAACGCCTGCACAAGATGTTGCGCTTGATTAACCTGCCCAATATTGCCCATGCCTACCCCCACGAACTCTCTGGCGGGCAACAACAACGGGTTGCGATGGCACGTGCCCTTGCCCCCCACCCCAAAGTGCTTTTAATGGACGAGCCTTTCTCCAACATTGACCCCGATTTGCGCCAACACATGCGCGATGAAGTCAAGCGCATCCTTAAATCTACCCACACCACTGCTTTGCTGGTCACTCACGACCAACGCGAAGCAATTGAACTAGCCGATTATATTGCGATTATCAATGAAGGACGTTTGGAACAGTGGGGAACTCCACAAGACATCTATTGCCGCCCAGTGACGGTGTTTATTGCCAATTTTGTGGGGCGCTCAATGCTATTGCCCGGCGTAGTCACCGAAAAAGGCGTACAAACCCAAGTGGGGCTAGCGCCCATTCACAGCGAAAATGCTGTTGGTACAAAGGTAAAGGTGATGCTTCGCCCAGAGATGGTGCAATTGCAGGCAGAACCTAGTGCAAACGCGCTAGCTGTGCGCGTCATGCAGGCGCGTTACTGGGGTGGTGAGTACCATTATGTAGTGCAGTTGCTCCACCACAACGCAGATGAAGACCTGCTACTGCAAGCAACTCACCCCGCCGCCACCCCCTTACAAGAAGGGCAACTCGTCTACATGCGGGTTAATTTGCAAGAAGCACGGGTCTTTTCCAGCTAACCCTACTGGCTAACGGCTCACTGCCAGTTTCACAATTTCCCCGCTTTTGTTCACCGTCACCCGCGCAAAGTGGTAGCTCTTGCTACTGTTGTAACTAAAACTCTGTCGGAAGGTGTACACCAAACGGTTTTCCGCAACACTTTTGGCGCGTTGATGATTGCCAATTACACTGGCGCTAGAGACATGCACTTCTGCCGCGTCCATACCGGGCAGGTATTCTGCCACCACCGACTTCACCTGACGCAATAACTGCGGATCGCCCAGCTCTGCGGAAGTGGCCTGCACTTCGCTACTGGCAATCACCTTGCGCGAATCGGCGGGTTGTAGGGTTTTGCCCAGTTTGCGGGCATGAGCGTTGCTATGTAAGGCAGGCAGTAATGGGTCGCCATACAATACAAAACTCAAGAGGGTTTTTTGGTCCTCGCCATCCAGATAACCCTGCCGAGCGTGGACATCGCGTGCCAATTGTGCCTTTGCCAACTGAAGCGCTTCGCCCACCACAAAATCTGCGCGGATGTGTTCCCAAAACAGGTGCGCCAGCAAGTCGGCGCTCACCAAAGGCGGGGCAACCGAACCATAGGCAATCTTAGTACTGCCGACTACAGCGGTTGCGCCATTTGCCAAAAACTGCAAACTCATCGCTTCTGACACGGCTTTCTTTTGCAAAATATTTGCCCCATAGCACGCTTCTGAGAAGATGATGCCATCTTTGCCAGTTTTTTCCGCCAACAGGTCAGCGGGAGTGAGCGCTTGTGGGTACATCGGAGCGCTGGTATTGGCTTGGTCGCGCTGTCCATACCACTCCGGCTTGTCTTCTAGCCCGTGCAAGTTAAAATACAGCAGGTCATTGCCCGTTGTGAGCGAGCGCGGCAAATTGCGGGGGGCGGTTGGCGGTGAAACGTACAAATCACGCGGGTCGCCAATGGTCGAAAGCACTTCCAAAGAAGCCGGACGCCACACTTGGGCAGTGAACCCAGCACTGCGAAATTCCACCTTCCCCATGCCAAACCAACGAAAGAACAGTCTTAGCCAACCATTCAAAGCTTGAACCTGGTTTTTGCGCTGTTTACGGTGCAAAACCGCCGCTTGTTGGAGCAAACCCACCAACAGGGTGGGGTCATTATCACACGGGCACGGCATACGCCCAACCGACCACTCGGTTACAAAATAATTATCATCGGGTGTACCGTAGGGGTTGTCGCTGGGTACTTCTTCATCCACATCATCGGTTGGGTTCGGCAAACGGTGGAAGGGTATGACATCGTCATTACCCACAATCAAAAGCGAGCCAAGCGTTCGTTTGCGAGCTTGTAGATGATGGTGCAAATCTGCCAGCAAAAGTTTCACATCCCACGCCTTACTTGCCGAAACCGGCTTCAAACCAAACGGCTTTAAATTCTCGGCAGAATCCGGCAAAATTACCAAACAAGTGCGCCCAGTATGCTTTTCTGTGCTACGGGCAAGTTCGTCCATTGCTGTCAAAACGCGCTGTGCGCCCGTCTCGCCAAATTTGGTGGTGAGATTCTGCAAACTACTCAAAATGACGTGGACTTGCTGGGCATTGCCGATGATGGGTAGGGGCGCAGGTTCTTGTGCATTTCGCATATCGGGCAATTGGCTTAAGACGCGATGGGTGGCGGCTTGCACGGTGCTAGCTATGGATGCAACTGAAGGAGTCTCCTTGGTTGGGGTGGATGTGCTGGGGCGTTTCACCGACAGGGTTGGGGGTGCTTGTGTCGGCTGTTTTGCCTGCCGTGCATAGGTCTTATCTGATGGCTCGCTGGTTGGAATGGGCGCTGTGCTTTCCGCCAAGCGCATTTCACCGATTGCACCGGGCAATTGGTTCAAGCCTAAAGCGCTAGAAACCACCGCTGGGATGGGCGCCGGTAAATCAATGGTAGGCGAATTGCCCCATACCTGTTTGTAGGCGTGTTCTCGCCCCCAATAGCGCACCACCACTGTTCCAGCCGAATCTAGCATCGCGGCACGTTGCAACATCTCTACACCCAACGCGTGGTCGCCGATATGCATCGCCCCTTCTGCCAAAGCCAAGTGCAATGCCACACATTTATCCCAGCGGTTTTGCAAACCCTGCACCAGCGGGTAAGTCGCCTGCATTTCGCCCAACAGCAGATGTGCTTGCAGGAGAAATACGAGCGGCAAGGCAGTATTTACCTCTGCCTGCATCGCTTGCAAAGCAAAATCGCGGGCGATAGCGGCTTGCCCTTTTGCCAAAGCTTGCCGCGCTTGCCAGCATAAACCAGCCCAAGCTGGGCTATCGGGGCTGGTGATGGGCGCATCTGCCAATACGTCTGCATGGGCTTGCGCGTGGGCACGCAGGTTGGCATTGGGCGTGGTACTGGCAAGCAATACCCAAGCCACCCGCATTTCCGGGTCTGCCAACGTGACCATTTCGGCTTGGGTGGCGGCTAGTCGTGGTTGCTCTTGTAGGCGATAGGCTTGCGCCAGCCAATACTGCACCACTAAATCGCCGGGGTAGGCTTTGAGCCAAGTGCGTGCCAACTGCCGGGCAAATGTGGCTTGCTCGGTTTGAATACTGGTTTGAAGAAGGGTTAGGATGTCGCGTCTGTTTAGCATACCCGCAAAGGTTGCAAGAGTAGTGCCATCCATTCGGACGCCTACATCTCACACACCCCACTACCCCCTACCCCCTTCCCGCCCCACTTCCCACTTCCCTATTGTCCTTTAAGCAAGATGCGTTCAGCTTCTGCCAGTTGCGGGTCTAAACCGGCTTCGCGGTCTGATTTGGTGAGTTTCACTTCAACATCTGGTTCAATGCCAACCCGGTCAATGGTGCGACCGGTGGGCGTGAGCCAACGGGCAATGGTGATGCGCACTCCACCTTGGTTGTTGTCCAGCGGGATCCAGCTTTGCACCGTACCTTTGCCATACGATGTAACCCCGACAATTTGCCCACGGCTGTAATCTTGGATCGTGCCTGCCACAATCTCACTAGCGCTAGCGCTACCTTCGTTGATAAGTACCACCATTGGGATATCCACTGCCAAGCCGCCCGCTTCTGCATTGTATTTCTTTTCTGTGCCATCGCCAAACCGCTCTAGCATCACCGGGCTTTGGTCTACAAATTGAGAAATGACGGTAATTGCCGCATTGAGATAGCCGCCAGGGTTGCCGCGCAAATCCAGCACCAAGCCTTTTGGATTTTCTGCCAGCAAGGTTGTCAAAGTTTCTTTTAGCTCCTTAGCAGTTTTGTCGCCAAATTGATTGATTTTTACGTATGCCAAACCGCTTTCCAGTGTCTTACCTTCGACACTGGGGATGGTGATTTTGTAGCGGGTGATGGTAAATTCGAGTGGTTCTTCTTCACCTTCGCGCACAATGGTGAGAACTACCTGAGTGCCAGCCTTGCCCCGCACCTTGGTAATCACTTCATAAGGGGGCACGCCTTCCATATCCACGCCATCCACTTCAATAATGACATCGCCGGGCAGTAAGCCTGCCGCTTCGGCAGGTGAGCCGGGGAATGGTGAAACAATGGATAAGAAATCGCCACTGGTGTCTACTTCTGCGCCGATTCCTTCCAACTCGCCGGACGAATCGGCGGTCAGCAGGGTAAATTGTGCCGGGTCCATGTAGCCCGTGTGGCGGTCGCCTGCCGCTTTTAACATGCCACTGATTGCGCCATAGGCAAGTTTTTGGTCATCGAGCGGCTGGTCCACATAATATTGGTGCAGGNNGCTTCCCAGAACGGCTTAAATTCGTCTTGCAAATCTGCAGGGACATCGGCATCCACGTTGGCATTGACAGAGCCGGGTGGGCAGACAGCTACCGCTTGTGCCGAGTCATCCGGTTCGACTGTAAAAGCGGCAAAGGGGGTGGATGTAGGGGCTGGTGTTAGGGTAGCAGAACTGCGCTTCTCAGCGATGCCCAAATNNCAGGTAAAAATTGCGCCTTTGCGGTTCTTTTTTTACGCTGGAAAGAAGAACCCGTTTTGACCGTGCCCAATATAGACAAAAGCGGATTGTATCACCAATTTTTGGGGATGTTTAGGATATTTAGGGAACTTTTATCTGTGCCCATAACTGTAGGAATTCGCGCAGAAGGAAGGCAGTCACCCCCCAAATGGTAAACCCGTTGTAATCGCGGTAATAATAGACCGGAATTTCTTTNNATCTCCAGGTGGCTCGGTTCTGCCAACCACGAAATCGGCACATAGAAAGTTGCGGCGGTTTCCGCTGGGTCGGTGACCAACGGGTATGGGTGCGGGATCACCCCGACCACCGGCGTTACCCAAAAACCGCTGACAGTTAACAAGCCGCGCAGAGTGCCCATCACTCGCACATCGCTGGGCAATATCCCTACTTCTTCGTAAGCCTCCCGCAAGGCGGTATCAATTTCGGTTTCGCCTTCTCCATCGCTTGTGCCCCCCGGAAAAGCCACTTGCCCGGAATGGGTGGATAGGTCGTCTGCTCGCCTAGTTAGCAAAACATGCCACTCGCGCTCAATTTGAGTGAGCGGAATCAAAACTGCCGCCGCCCGCAAAGTCCATTCGGTCATGGGCATGGCTTGGGTGGGGCGTTGCAAAGATGTTTGAAGTCGCGCTAAAAATTCTTCGTCCATATCGTGAGTATTGTACCTGATATTTTCACCTGTTTTAATGCCGTGCCGAATGTAGGCATAGGCTGTATCGTTTCGAACAATTTTCTCACTTGCTCAAAACCCTGCTTACGGTTATCATTGTGCAAACAGACCTTACAGGAAAGGTTTTTTATGTTCAATTTATACAAATTTGGAGTTTAATATCATGCGAATTGGTGTACCCAAGGAAATTAAAAAGGACGAATATCGCGTATCTGTTACCCCCGCAGGCGTGAAGCAGTTCGTTCAACATGGACATACCGTACTTGTCCAAACCCAAGCCGGTGCAGGCAGTGGCTTCTCAGATGAGCAATACGCACAAGCGGGTGCAAGCATTGTGCCCACTGCCGCCGAAGCTTGGTCAGCCGAAATGGTTATCAAGGTGAAAGAGCCACAAGCCAGCGAGTATGCTTTCATGCGAGCGGATCTGTTGCTGTTCACCTATCTACACTTGGCGGCAGAAGAAAACCTGACTCATGCCATGCTGAACAGTGGCGTACTCGGTGTAGCGTATGAAACGGTAGAAGTGCAAGGACGATTGCCCTTGCTGACCCCGATGAGCGAAGTGGCAGGGCGCATTGCCGTACAAGCGGGAGCGCACTGGCTGGAAAAGCCCAATGGTGGGCGGGGCATGTTACTGGGGGGGGTGGCGGGTGTGCGCCCAGCCTCTGTGGTGATTCTGGGCGGTGGTGTGGTCGGTACGAACTCCGCGCAAATGGCGCTGGGGTTGGGTGCGGAGGTCACCATCATTGATAGTAATTTGGAACGCTTGCGTTATCTTGACCAAGTGATGCACGGACGTTTTTACACACTGGCATCCAACGCCTACAATATTGCCGAAAGTGTCCGCCATGCCGATTTGGTGATTGGGGGTGTGCTTATCAAAGGGGCGCGTGCCCCACGTTTGGTCACGCGTGAAATGGTCAGCACGATGCGCCCGGGTAGTGTTATCGTGGATGTGGCGGTGGACCAAGGGGGGTGTATCGAAACCACTCATGTCACCACCCATAGCAACCCAACCTATCTGGTGGATGATGTGGTACATTACGGAGTCGCCAATATGCCCGGCGCAGTACCGCGCACCAGCACGCTCGCTCTTAGTAGCGCCACCCTACCCTATGCTGTGCAACTCGCCGACAAGGGTATCACTGCCATTAAGCACGACCCATCCCTAGCCTTAGGCGTCAACACTTGGCAAGGAAAACTCACCTGCCAACCAGTTGCCGAAGCCTTCAACTTAGAGTACACACCCTTGCAGGCTTTGTGGTAAGCTTAAGTATCGTTCATCGCTTTGGAGCGAATAAACGCACCATTCGCTCCAAATTTTTCACTCCCCCAACGATCCATCTCATGGTTACTGCTGTTGTTCTTATCAATTGCGAGCGTACTCAAATCAACCAAGTGGCTGAAACACTGGCAAATATCAAAGGCATCTCTGAAGTATTTTCGGTAGCCGGACGCTACGACCTAGTTGCAATCTTGCGCATTCCCAACAATGAAGCATTGGCAAATGTGGTCACTAACCAGCTACGGCTAGTACCCGGCATCACGGCAACCGAGACATTGATAGCGTTTAAAGCCTTTAGCCGCCACGATTTGGAAGCGATGTTTGAAATCGGCTTTGAAGAGTAGATGAATCCCTTTTCGCTATTTCTCACCCGCAAAGCAGGCATTCCGCCTATTGCTGAGTTTATTCAGCATTGGGATGTTTTGGAAGCAGTGGTGATACAGGTGTATAAGGGTAAGCAAGTGACCACTGAAGCGGCACTGGACTATGCCAATGCCCGTGCTTGGCTGGTGGAAAACTATCCGCATTGGCAAACACAACTCTTACCCTATTGGCGGGACTTGCCGATTGGCGGCAAACCTGCCAGTGCTGACCCATTCCTTGCTTTGTTGGCACACCCTGCCGCCACCGACTTTCTTGGCAATTGGCTCGCCATGCAAACACTGCCCGCCGCCCGCCAAGCACTCAATCAATGGTTGTGGCAGGCAAGTGAGCCCAAATAATCCGGGGTTCCTACCATGCTTCTCACCATAGATATCGGCAATACCAACATCACCCTCGGCTTGTACGAAGGCAGTATACTGGGACCGCGCTGGCGGATTTCCACCGTTCACAACCGCACTTCGGATGAATACGGCTTGCAAATGGCAGGTATGATTCAACACAGTGGTATCGCCCTATCCAGCATAAAGTCTGCTGTGCTGGCTTCGGTGGTGCCACCGCTCACCAGCACGTTTGTTCACGCTTGCCAAGCCTATCTGCACTTGGAGCCTTTAGTGGTGGACGCGGGGGTAAAAACCGGGGTGCGCGTCCGCTACGAAGACCCGCGCCAAGTTGGTGCTGACCGCGTAGTGGATGTTGCCGCGGTACTCAAGTTGTACGGGACGCCTGCTTGCATTGTGGATTTTGGCACAGCCACCACTTTTGATGCAGTTGCCGCCAACGGCGATTATCTGGGTGGCGCCATTGCGCCCGGCATTCAAATTGCGGCAGATGCGCTCTTTCAACGTACTTCCAAACTACCACGGGTAGATTTGGTGCGTCCTCCTTCTGCTATCGGGCGCAATACGGTTCATTCCATGCAGAGCGGCTTGCTGTATGGCTATGTTGGTTTGGTGGAAGGGATGGTGGCACGCTTCCGGCAAGAGTTAGGGGCAGGTATGAAAGTGATTGCCACCGGTGGGCTAGCTGTGTTGTTGGCAGAAGAAACCCAGGTGATTGACATCATCGCCCCGTGGCTGACTTTAGACGGTTTGCGCATCATCTGGGAAATGAACCAAAACTAGCCTCGCCTCCATGACCCTCCCATCCAAGCACATCCTACTCGCCGTCACTGGCTCCATCGCCTGTTACAAAGCCATTGACCTTGCCAGCAAGCTCACCCAAGCCGGCGCAAAGGTAGATGTCATTTTAACCACTGCGGCACAAAAATTTGTCAGCCCATTGGCTTTTCAAGCCGTGACCGGTGGCGCGGTTTACACCGACCTGTGGGGCAATGACGCACACATTTTGCACGTCCAACTCGGCGAACAGGCCGACCTACTCCTGGTTGCCCCTTGCACCGCCGAAACCCTTGCCAAACTGGCACACGGACACGCCGACAACCTGCTCACAGTCACTGCCCTCGCGGCGCGTTGCCCAATTGCAATTGCCCCGGCTATGGATGGCGGCATGTGGCAAAACCCAGCCGTACAAGCCAATGTGGCAAGCCTGCAAGCTCGGGGGGTACTCTTTTGGGGACCCGCACAAGGCAGGATGGCATCTGGCTTGGTGGGAGTTGGGCGAATGCTGGAGCCTGCCGAACTCCTGGAGCGGGTGCGGCTATTTGGGGCTCGCAATGGGCAATGGGCAGGCAAAAAAGTAGTCGTGACAGCCGGCGGAACCCAAGAAGCAATCGACCCAGTCCGCTATATTGGCAACCATTCTTCTGGAAAGCAGGGCTTTGCCGTTGCCCAAGCCGCACTCGAACTTGGGGCACAGGTCACACTCATTAGCGCACCCAACAGCCTGCCCACCCCATTTGGCGCAACCCGTGTGGATGTGCGCTCTGCCGAGCAAATGCTGGCGGCAGTGCTCGCACATACGGCACAAGCAGATGTATTGGTCATGGCGGCGGCGGTGGCGGATTATCGCCCACAGCACACACTCACCCAAAAAGTAAAACGCGAAAAACAAGAAAGCCTTCAACTCAATCTGGTACGCAATGCGGATATCTTGTTGGCAGTGGCAGAGCAAAAAGAACGCACCGGCTATCCGGGGGTAACCGTTGGCTTTGCCGCCGAAAGCCAAGACCTGCTTGCCCATGCTCAGTCTAAACTAGAACGCAAAAAGCTCGACTTAATGGTTGCCAATGACATTACAGCCAGCGATGCCGGATTTTTTGTCGAAACCAACCGCGTGATTCTTTTGGGCAAAGATGGCTCGCGTGAAGAGCTACCCTTGCAAAGCAAATTAGATGTGGCTCGCGCCCTTTGTCAGCGCATTTTGCAATTGTTGAGCGAAGCCTGAAAGTGGCAGAAGCAGAGCCGGATCCTGTTTCCGAATCCTTCAAAAGTTGCGCTTTGCTCTATTTCAGCTGACTTTTTTGTAACTGCTCAGCCTGATTGGATAAAACCCACAACCTGGCACAACAAAAACGAATATCCATCAGGCGCAAGTGCGGAGGATGGGATTGGCTGTTGATATACTGAGCACGGTCACAGATTGCGGATT
>DKKK01000015.1:0-8529 GCA_002455215.1 Anaerolineales bacterium UBA6668
CCATACATTAAACACAAATGCCTTTTTCATGCAGTTGCCCTGTTGATATTGGGGGCGTACCCAATACCACCCGTATCCAATATGCGGTTTTTCCTAACCAGAAAAGATTAATTTCTGGAGAGCGCTGTTTAAAAAAATTGTGTCCAAGTAAGACACTTACTTGGACACAATGGGAAAACGAAGTTTTGAGCGGTGCGTCTAGCGCATAGCTTGGAACTTGCGCTTGCGCAACCAGACGTACGCCACGCTGATACCACCCACGAGCAGGGTTAGCCCGGCAATGCTGGGAACGAAGTGATTGAAGGTGTTGGTTTCAATGCTACTAAAGGTAACCGCCGTGGGAGACTGCGATGTGAAGGCGTGGTCTTCAATTTCGCCATTTTGTGCCAAACCTTGCGGTCCCAAATCTGTCAGGAAGTTCCCGCAAGCACCCGGAACAATGCGTAAGCGAAGGTTGCGGGGAGTGGTTGGGAAGGTATTGGGAGCAAAGGCTGTGCCGGATACGGTTAAATTCGTGGTCGTGGTTCCACTGGATGGTATCGTCACCTTACCCTTATAGATATTGGTGCCTGCCGCATCGCCATAGCCAATGTCGTTCCAATCTGCCCAAGCAAACACACACGCATCTGCACCCGTATTGTTGTAAGCCGTGATGTTGACCGTAAAGTCGCCATCGGCGGCATCCCGATAATCCTGATTTTCAGTAGGTGTACCATTCTGTGCAATGCCATTGTAACCGTCTTCGTCATCGGCACAACCAGAACTTAGAATACCACTTGACCCGACTTTGACCGTGCTACCACCGTCATCTCCGACTGGGTTGCGATTGGGTGTGCTGGTATCGGGATAGCCGACTGTTTCTGCATCCACACACGCGCCCAAGAACAGATTCGGGGTGATAATGTGGCGAGCGCCCAGTGCTGTGAGTTGGTTTCGCAAAGGCTTGGCTTCACTGCCATTAGATGTTTGGGTCTCACCATCATCCATCGCATCGCCGTAGTCGGTCAGCACAAAGCCCATGTCCACCGTCAGGTTGGTATTGCGGTTGTTGTCGCCGTCCACACCACCGTAGATGCCATCTGGTTCTGTGCCTTCACTAACGGTAATGGCTTTTGCGGCAACGCCGGCGGTGGCATAATCACCCACTGTGGCTGGATTTACCCCATTGTCGTCATCATTGGCATTGAAAGCGAAGATATCTGTGGGGTCTAAGTCTGGGTCTGGTGCGTTATCGTAATAGTACGAAGCAGGTGTGGTGGTGGTGTCTTGCCCGACAGCACTTTGCATCCCCACCAGCTTACCACCACCAGTAAAGTTGCTAGCATCGGCTTTGATGACGTAATCGGTGGAAACGCCCGGCAAATTGCAGAAACGATATTGCCCATTTGCATCCGTGGTGGAAATGCCACCGGCGACAAATACCGGCGAGCCACCGCCATATACACCATTGCCGTAGATTGTGGCACTACCATCTGTACCCGTGGCGGAGCTAACCAAGGTGGTTCCATCAGATGCATAGATCTTCAAAACCACGCCAGCCAAGGGGCTTTCGGGATTGGTATCCGTGCCCGGATCCAAAACGCCATTGTTATTGGTGTCTGTGAAATCAAACTTTCCGTCATTGTCCCAATCCCACCACAATTGGTCACCCAAGCACGTGAGCGGTTGGTAGAAACCAAAGTCCACCGTCATGTTGGTGCTGGTGCTGGTATCGGGACTGGCATTTAAGCCTAGTGCGCCATAGGTGTTGGTTTCACCAATGGGTTGTGTCCCTGCACTGAGCACCACCAATTGGCTGACAACCCCATTGCTGGCGGCATTGGTCAAGCCACCGACAACGTCAATCACGCTGTCTTCGCCGTCAGTGCTATCCAACGGGCTACCAAAGCCGAGGCTGTCGCGGTATTGATAGAGTGCCTTGCCGCTGGCGAAGTTGCAAGCAGGCACCACCACAAAGTAGCTTCCGGCGGGCAAACCCGTGAACACATAGTCGCCACTGGCATCCACCATCATTTCGCGCACGTATCCAGTGTCGGATGCGGTATTGAACGAACCATCGCCATTGTCCAGATAAATGCGTACCACCACGCGCGAGCCATCCACTGTGCCAATATTGGTAATCGCTCCGTCATCGGCACAACCCGCGCCCGTCACACCACTTTCTGCGCCATCCTTGAGTCCATTGTCGCTAGTGTCAAAGAACAAGTGGTTCCCAATGCTGAGAGCAGGGTAGAAGCCAAAGTCCACGGTTAGGTTGCTGTCCGAATCGTTTGCATCACTGCCACCGCCTTGCACATCCGTCTCGCCAGTTGGCTCGGTGGCGTTTATCAAAGTGATGGGGTAGGACGGCAGGCGATTGGAAACAGCCGCATTGGTTTGGTCACCATCATCGTTGCTATCCACGCCATCGCCACCCGGCAAGTCGGGGTCTTGTAAGGTGCCGCCGGTGCTATTGAATTTGCTCGCCAAACCGGTGCTGACCGAGGTGTCGGTATTGACAACCACGATGTAATCAGTGGCACTGGAGCCAGTGCTGGGAGTCAGTCCGCAGAATTTGTAGTAGCCATTGCTATCAGTGGATGCAGTACTGGCAGATACCAGTGTGCCACTGCTATTGGTTGCCAAAAGTGAAGCCTGTGTGCCGGTTGTCACTTGCGAATCGGTGGCATCAAATGCGCCAGTAGTCGCGCCATTATTGGTGTAAATCATCACTTGCACGCCACTAATGCCGGTTTCGCCCGCATCCATCACACCATTGTTGTTTATATCATTGAAAATGCGATTGCCAACACACACCTTGGGGGCAGTGAAACCAAAGTCAACGGTAAAGTTAACACTGTTATCTGCAATGCCAGTGCCAGTAGCCGGGGTCTCCCCTGTCGGCTCTGCACCGGTAGTTACGGTGACGACACTGCTACACACGGTTGGGTTACTACCATCCGCTGTTTGTTGGGTAGTGGTGCCGTTGTCATCGCTATCCGTAGCGACTGTGTCCGCATCTGGACCTGGCTCATAAGAGCCGCCTGTGCCACCAGTACTGCTGGTGTAGCCGACCAAATCGCCACCGGCTTTGAACTCTGCCGGATCCACGCAAACCAGGTAATTGCCAGGCACCATGCCAGTAAATTCATAGAAGCCGCCATTGGCACCATTTGCCCATGTGCCATACTGTCCCATTTTCAGGTCCACGCCAGCGGTGTAACTGCCGTTGTTGTCACTGTCTTCGTATAGGAACATGTTGACATTGTTTCTGCCAGCATCACCCGCATCAAAAATACCGTTATTGTTATTATCAAGGAAGACAAAGTTACCAATCCCAACACGTGGCAACGTACCATTCTTGAAACCAAAGTCTATGCGCATTTCACCGTTTGTGTTGTCGGTATCATTGGCTGTGTCTGGTTCAGTCCCCAAGCTAACATCCACGGCTTGTGCGGCAACCACATAACCTACAGTTGCGTTGTTGATGGTATCTCCTTTATCCAGGCGATTATCTGTGGTAATGGTATCCGCATCGGAGACACCGCCGCTACCACTTTCACAGTTGCCGGAACCCGTTTGCACGCTGACATGGCTTCGCAAACGCCCATCGGTGCCGCTTCCATCGGTGATGCCGCCTGGAATGGTACCGACATTAGATGCGGCATCATAGAAGTTTGCCGCCGCCACCACCACAATATAATCATCCGTATTTCCGGCAGTTCCATCGGAGGGGATGAGATTTCCCCAGCCATAGTTGCTGGAATCCGGGTCTTGGGTTGCGCCAGTCGTGGTTGAACCCACATAAGTATCACCCACACTATAAACGTTATCGCCGTTGGTATCTTTGAACAAATACAAAATGGCAGAAGGCACTTGACTATCGCCTGTTCCACCGCCTTCGGTGTTGGCGATATCTGCCCAACAATCTTCGCCACCGGATGTGTCTTCATAAAAGACCAGGTTGCCCAGGTTGACAAAATTCGGCTTGAAACCAAAGTCCACGCTGTGATTGTTGCCACCCGCAATAGCACCCGTGGTCATGGTTTCGGCACGCCCAGCCACCACCGTTGCGCCCACCGCAGTCGTTGTACCCACACCGCCGCTCGGCAATGGGGCTGTGCCTGTAGTGCTGTAACCATCGGAGTCGTTGCGGTCATTGCCATTGCCGGCAGTTACATCTACCGTTGAAAGGCTGTAGGCGGCATTTGCCGCGCCCGCATTTTGGAAGACTTTACCCGCACCGTTGTTATCACTGGCAAGCACACAAACGGTGTAATTGCTTCCAAGTGTCAATGTAAGTCCATAATCAAACCCATTACCATCGGTGCCGCTGGCAGAGCTAAAAACATAGTTGCCACTGCTATTGGTGGTAGCTGTGCCCACCAGCGTTCCGCTACAGGCCGTGCCAGCGTACAACTTAACCACCACCAAGGAAATACCCGCTTCATTGGGGTCTTGCACACCGTCATTGTCCACATCCGACCACACGCGGTTGCCAATTTCAATCGGTGCGGCGGCGTACAGATATTCCAAATCGCCCAAACCACCGGCTTTGCCACCGGCTTGGGTGGTGGGAATTGCCAGGTTGGAGCCGGGCATGGGTGCGCCATTAATCAAGCGGTTCGATAAGCGCCGTTCACCGGGATTGTTGCTCAGGTGAATGACACCCATATCGTGCAAGGCATCCAGGTCATTGACCGGCACACTGTCATAAGCAGTGGAGACCATATTCGATTGCCCAGCAACTTGCACCAAGCCACCCAGCGAAACTTCTTCGTGGCTGTAGAGCCAACCGCCAGCAGTGAAATAATCACCACCGTAGTATTCACCATTGCCAGGACCTTGCCCATTGCCAGCCGTGCCGGTTTTGCCACCACAACTGCCACCACTTTCCAGCGTAAACACCCCACCGGAAACACAGGCACGCAAAATGTCGCCCGCCGAAATGCCGGTAAACAGCATCGGTTGCCCACCTTTGTAAATACCTTCGCGCTTGGAGAGCACGCCGGTGGTGGGGTGGTTATCGCCGGTTGGATTGAGTTGGCTAAAGCCGGTTTGGTCTGCCCAGCGGTCACGCAAGCCCAGAATCATGTTGCCATTGTCAAATTCAATGTCTGAAATCATAGGTTGCGGGTAGGCAGGAAAATAACCATTTTTGGTGACCGAAATGTTGTTGTCTGGGTTGCCGTTGGCATCACTGGTGGTGTAGCCGGGCCAAGTGCTAATCCAGCTATTCCATTCAGCGCCGACACACACGCCGCCGTCCACTTTGGCGCACCCACGATTGTATTGCAAATCAAATGCCAATACTTGCGTGCCACTGCCGCTTAAGCCAGTGCCGGGTGTGTAGCTCCAAGTGTACACAAACGCATCATTGCCAGCACCTAGCACATCGCAAGTGATGCCCACATACAGCTTGTTATCGTCAAAACCAGTGCCAAAAGGACGGCTGGCGCCGCTGGTGCAGGGGTTGGGGATGGCAAAGGCAGTTTGGGCGCCCGCGGTTGGGCTGGTGGCAGAGCCAAGCGCAACCTGCACCACTTCTTTGTCTTCCATATTCACAACGAACAGAAACAGTTCGTCATCCGAAATTTCCAAGTCGCCCAAGCCCGTTTTGCCCACAGCATCGAAAGCCGGGCTATCGGCGCTGGCAGTGGTAGTGCCAGCCGTGAGTCCACGCCCACTGACCGCTGTGCCAATATTGGAAATGGTGGCAAATAGCACCGGATTGCCGGGTGCGCCATTGGCAGTCGGCACGCGATAGATTGCGCCCGCCGCCGCCGCTGTTTCTGCATTGTTCATCAAGCCGATATGTCGCTTGATATAGGCACTAGCAAACAAGCTATCCGAAGAGCGTTGGTATGCCAAGCCGTAGGTAGAACCGACTTCGGCAGGTTGCGCGAGTTCGGTTGTACCAATGACCGGATAGGAAGCCATGCTTGTGCCATTGCTACCCTGCGTGTAGCCCCAACGCACAATGGTTTTTTCGTTGGCTTGTGTGCCATTACCGTTGATATATAAGGAAGTAATCAAATTGATGCCAGAAGCATCGGAAGGGGCATATTGCGCCGGATTTTGTACACCAAAGCTGACGTTGGTATCGCCGCCATTGGCAAATGCCACACTACTGCGCGAATAAATGCCACTGGTTCCGTTAGACATCGGTCCCGGCACCAAATAGTTGGGCAAGTTGGTAAATTCCAGGCGGTACTTGACACCCGATAAGATGGAACCCGATGAAACAGAGTAGGAACCATCGCTTGCAGTGGTCGTGCTACCGACTAGGGCATTGGCGCTGTCATAAGCATTGACAGTGATGCCACTCACGCCGGGTTCCAGCGTTGCCTTGACGCCATCGGCATTAAAATCGCGGAAAACCCAACCGCTAATCGGCGCGGCAACTGCGGCATTAGGCGTGGCAGTGGCGGGTAGGGCGGTGGGAGTGGCAGTGGGAGTGTTGGTAGGAGGCGCAACATAGACAACAGAAGCACGTGTGTTAAAGTCGCTTGTATTGTCTTTGTCTGATTCAATACAAATGGTGTACTGCACACCATTTGTCAAATTTCCAATCACCACTTGATTATTAGGAGCCGTTTTTGCACCGCTTGCTAAACTTGTCCATGTCGCTGAACCCGATGCTTGGGGTGCGATAGTTGTACCACTTTTATACCAAGCGCCAGTACCTTCAACAACGACAATGTCGGTAGTTCCAGTGGAACCTGTAAACGTGCCGATTAGTGTAGAGTATTCTCTTCCACCTGATGCTGTTGGGCACGAACCCTGAGTAGTCGAATTTAGCGTAGATGAAGTACCCGACCAATTGCCAGCATTTAAAAAGCCTAAATAGGTCATACTATCGGCATGTGCCAAAGGCACTTTTTGCCCAGCCTTCTCGCTGGCTGGAGAGACCGCCAAAAAGCTAAAGACCAACACCAGCGGTAAAAGCAAAAAGCCCAAACCCAGCAAGCGGGGGAGGCGATTGAAATTAATCAAAGCATGTTTTTTGTTCATTGTTTTCTCTACTCCTTAATTTAGATAAAACGGGCTGGGACAAACCAACCAATTGTAAACATATCATCTACCATTCAAAAACCTTACTTTTCCGTAAACTAACTCTGACGGGTTAACAAACTTATCAAATTTCACTATATTATTTCAACTATTTACGCTAAACACAAGTGTATTTATCAATTAAGCGAATGTTAAAAGCCTACTTACGTACTACAATCATCGCATATTCAGAAGCATTTGTCAACTGTCTTTTTGGCATTTTTCGATTTTCCATAAAATATTAATCATTGGGAAACCAATATTCGCATCTCACCAGTGATTTATAGCACAAATAGCTCAATTTTTGAACAAATGAAGCTTTTTTCAAAAAACACCCCATCTCAACACTTTGTATTTTTAAAATACAAAGTGGACACCACTAGCGCGGCGCACTGCGATTGATTCGCAACTGCTTGATAAGGAGATGAATCATGATCCTATTCAAAATTTTCATCGGTTTGCAGGAAAAGCAATTTTGAACCCCATCCCAAATACAAAAAAGGCACGTAACTCACCCATCAACATTCAGCGTAGTCCCTCCACCCCAAAAACCTGTGTTACGGGGAGAGAGCTTTACCAACACGCCCCTGATTCGGTAGGCAGATTGGACGAATTAGCGGATGACACCGTTCAGAAGGGTGAGTTGCGCCAAACAAGGCTGAGCAGTTACTANNGCTGAGCAGTTTCATCAGCCCAGGTGTTTCCCGTGCTGATGACCTCCTACCTAGTAAAGAAACCAGCCTTTTTCAGCGAAATAAAACTCGCCTGCCCAATCACCAAATGGTCTAACAAAGGTAGTTCAAGTTGTTGCCCGGCTTGAGCAATGGAACGCGTGACGGCAATATCTTCAGGGGAAGGCGTGGGGTCGCCCGTGGGGTGGTTGTGCGCCATAATGATGGACGCCGCATTTTTGCGGATTGCTTCGCGGAACACTTCGGCTATCCGAATATTGGAAGTGTTCAATGTACCCTGATAGAGCTCCACCGTATCAATCACCCGATTTTTAATATCGAGCAACAAAAGCACCACCCCTTCTTGTTCCTTGCCTTGCAGTAGCCCTTGAAAAATGACTGCGGCATCCTCCGGTGAGCCAATGACCGGGCGCGTACCCAATTGCGCCCGCGCCACCCGATTGCCGAGCTCCAGCGCCGCCAGAATTTGGCTGGCTTTGGCAAGCCCAATGCCCTTGATACTGGCAAGTTGGCTCACCGACGTACTGGCTAAGCCGCCAAGCCCACCGCACTCGCGCAAAATACGGCTCGCCAACTGCACGGCGCTTTCACCCTTTATGCCCACCCGCAGTAAAATCGCCAATAGTTCAGCATTCGACAAAGCCCGTGCACCCAATGCTTGCAATCGTTCTCTGGGGCGGTCATCTTCTGCCATGTCAGAAATTCGATGAAATGTCATAATTCGTTAATTTCTTTCCAATTTGAACTCGAAAGGAACGCTAGAAAATGGATTATAATACATCTATGTGCGACATGGACGAAAATT
>DKKK01000015.1:8578-13786 GCA_002455215.1 Anaerolineales bacterium UBA6668
GCTTAGCAATGAAGCGTTGCGTTCTGTTCAAAAAAGCAAAAAACCGCAATCTGTGACCGCGCTAAGTATATGTGCGACATGGACGAAAATTGCGCTTTTCCCCTGAGAAAAATACTTTTATGCGAGACGCATCTATAAACGTTCACCTACAGATTATTTTCCATGCCTATCAATATTGACATCCAACAACTTACAACCATTCTCACCTACGTCATCAGCGGGTTGGGTGCATTTTTGGCGGCGCTCTGGTTAGCGCTCATCATTTGGACTTTTCGGGATATGCGTGCCCGCTCGCGTGATTTATTTGCCGCATTTTTGGCGGCGTTGGTGGTCGCCCTACTGAACCTGCCGGGCTTCCTCATCTATTTGCTGTTGCGCCCACGCGAAACTTTAGCCGAACGCTATGACCGCTCTTTGGAAGAAGAAGCGCTCCTGCGCCAAATCGAAGAACGAAGCGCCTGCCCCGGCTGTAACCGCCCGACCCGCGAAAGTTGGTTGGTGTGTCCGCACTGTAGTACTTTGCTAAAAAAGCCCTGTGAAAATTGCCGCCAACCGCTTGAACTGAACTGGAATGTGTGCCCGAACTGCGCCGCCCCTGCACCCGGGCGTGCCCCCCGCCCCACCGACAAGCCCAACTCTGCCGCCGCTGTCACCGATGTTTCCATGCCTACAGCTACCAGCGAGTAATTCCATCCATCACCCGCTGGCAGGGAAGGCGTGAATTTACAACACTCTTGGAATTTGAGATGAATGGTGGTGCAAAATCGGGTGAGCGCTGGCTAGGTTTAGCAAGTAGCTAAAACGCGCTTCAAAACTTAACAGCTCACCGTCTATCACAAAGCGCCAACAATAAATGCCGGAAATGGCAGTGATTGAGTCGCCTAAGATTTGCTCCTGCACGGTTTTTTCGTGTAGGGCAATAGACAAATCTTCACGCGCTCCTAATCGCTCAAAATAATCGCGTAGTTTTGCCGGAGAATTCAGAATCCGACTCGAAAAAGTGGGAATCAAGACTGCCGTTTCATCATATAACGACAATAAGCCAACCACATCGCCCGCGTTAACCGCTTGCATCCATTTTTGCAATACGTTCATTCCGGTTTCAAAGTTCATCGTACATAACTCCCAAAATGATAAGGTGAATAGGTAAATTATATTCGACACGGATGAAAACTGCGCTTTTTTCCTGAGAAAGAAAAAGCGGAAATCAGCCTTCGGCACACATGCCGAATATAAGGTTTCATGCAACCCAAATTGTAGCAAATTTTTCTGCGCCCGTTGCACCCAAGCCTGCCAAATCCGCACGTTCCCTTTTCATTAAGATTGCCCTACAACCCTAGCAACACTTCCCTAGCTCACCCGCTCCACACCCATGTTCCTTTCCAAACTTCGCCAAAATTGGCTACTGATTGCCTGCCACTGCGTAGGATTATTGCCATTGGCAGGGCTATTGCCCGCCTGGCGGGCGATTGACCCAGTCAAAGCGCTCACCCAACATACCGGCGAGTGGGGATTGAACCTGCTGGTCGCTTCGCTCGCCATTACGCCGTTGTATTGGCTCAGCGGCTGGAAGGCTCTGCCAAAATTGCGCAAATGGTTGGGGTTATACGGCTTTTTTTGGGTGTGTGGGCATCTGCTGGTGTATATTGGGCTGGCACAAGCCTGGGATTGGCAAGCAATGGTGTGGGTCGCGCTGAAAAAACAGCCCTACATTCAGGTAGGAGTGCTGGCATTCGTGTTATTGCTTCCACTGGCGCTTACTTCCAGCGATGGCTGGAAAGCCCGCCTACGCAAAGATTGGAAACGCTTGCATCAACTGGTATATGCCATTATCCCGCTGAGTGACCTGCACTACTACTGGGCAAAATCTTCCAAGCTGAACACGAGCCGCCCCATGCTGTTTGCCGTCATTATTTTGGCGCTTTTGCTCATTCGCTTGCCTGCCGTGCGGGTGCGGGCGGCAAAAATCGGTAATCAAATTCAAAATTGGCGGCGCTCCCGCAAAAACAAATGATGACTCTTCAATTTTCGCGTATCCCATTTGCAGAATTTCAACCGGCATACACTCAACATTTATACCGCTTACCCGCCCGAGTCGATTCCTTTATGGAAGCGCATGTAAAGGACGGAAATTTTTACCAAATTTCCCTAAACAATGCCACACTCGGCTATGCCAGCATCCATAACGAAGCTCTCATCACCAGCTTTTTCCTAGCCCCTACCCACGCGCGGTTTGCCCAGCCAGCCTTTTGGCAGTTGCGGCGCATGGAAAAAGTTACCAGCGCCTTTGTACCCTCGTGTGATGAGTTTTTTCTAACACACGCACTGGATGAATACAGCCAGCTTGCCCGCCAAGCCTACTTCTTTCAGCTAGGTAATCCGGCTTTAGCCGAAAAAGCCCGGCAAGGCTTCCGCCAAACGTTGGCAGAGCCGAGTGATGCTACGCTCATCGAAACCGCATCCGGTGATTTTTTCGATAACATCGCAGAGCGAATTGCCCGCGGCGAGCTTTTTCTCACTTGGCGGGATGAGCAAGTGGTGGGCTTTGAGCNNGGAGATGAGCGCTTTCTACAATGAAGACGGCAAACGCGCGGCAAGTAACGGCATGTTCACGCTCCCCGCATATCGCCAACAAGGGGTGGGAAGCGCAACCATTGCCGGGCTGATTGCGCTCTGCCAAGCGCAAGGGGTGACGCCAGTGTCAGGCTGTTGGTACTACAATCATCTTTCCAAACGCACCTTGGAACATGCCGGTATGATTGCCACCACCCGTTTATTCAAAGTAGCCTTCTAACTCTATTCGGCGCAACGCTGACCCGTGCCGAATATATGATATACTCTCCAGCGTGTACCATATTGACGAACTTGGTGTTATATATGATGAAGCTGGCACTGCCGTCCCCTTGGATGATGTGCCAGAATCAGAATTGGTGCGGTTTGCGCAGACAGACCCACAACATTTTGGGCTGATTTATCAGCGCTTTGTGCGGCGAATTTACAATTATGTCTATTACCGCACGGGCAATGCCCACGATGCCGAAGACCTGACTGCCCGCGCATTTATCCGCGCCATGAACCACATGCCGTTTTACAAAGAGCGTGGCACACCTTTTTCGGCTTGGTTGTACCGCATTGCGCATAACTTAATGGCAAATTGGCACCGTGACAACAGTCGCCGCCAAATTATGTCGTTAGAAGCCCATCATGGACACCCTGCCCAACAAGCCGACCCCGAAAGTTTGGCAGAAACCCGCGAAGAGCAAGAGCAACTCTTGCAAGCCATTCGCACTTTGCCGGATGAACGCCAACAATTGCTGATCCTTAAATTTGTCGAAAAGCTCAGCAATGCAGAAATTGGGGCAATCATGGGTCGAACAGAAGGCGCGGTCAAGAGTTTATATCATCGCACTTTGCTCTCCCTGCGTGACCAAATGGTACAAAATGACACGGTGGTTCAATTGTTAGCCGAAGAATCCAAGAATTAGCGTTACTCATTCTTAGTGCCGCTCAGATTTACACTCACCCGTCCGATTTGTCATGCCAAGTTCGCCTACTCCTTCCAAAACCAGTCAGTATATAACCGAAGAAGAGCTCTTTTCTCGTTTGTGGAGTGCCGCCCATGATGTCAAGCAAGCCTTGCCGGAGGTGGAGCCTGCCAGCCCGTTTGTGGAAAATTTGCGCCGCCAATTGGAAGCAAACGTAGAACATTCGCGCAAGGTCATCCGCAAGCGCAAAGAAACCCGCAAGAAAGCCACGCTTTTGTCAGTGGTGATTGGTTCTGTCGTATTTAGCATCGGCATTGGTATTATTATACTCCGTTGGTTGTGGAATCCATTCCGCAAACCCATGCCGCAAACAACCACACCACCAGTGGTTGAGCAGGAATTAACTCAAGAGTAATTGGAACGAATGATGAGCGCTGAACATCCGATCCCCAAAACGATTTTGCTAACGGGTGGATGTGGCTATATCGGCTCACAGCTATTGGCAGATTTGGCAAAAGATGAACGCTTTGCCGGAGTGGCTCTGCGTGTGGTAGATAATCTGCACAGTGGGAGCTTGACCGCGCTAAAAGACTTACCTGCCACCGGGCGCTATGAGTATATTCATGGCGATATCCTCAACCCCGACATTTTGAAAACCGCCCTTTTTGGCGTAGATACGGTCATTCATTTGGCGGCAATTGTACGCAGTCCGATGAATTTTGAGAATCCCGAATGGCTCCAACAAGTCAATTTGTGGGGTACTTCGCAGTTGGTACAAGCGGCAAAGGAGTCCGGTGTACAAAAGTTTGTGTATTTGAGCAGTACAGCGGTGTACGGACCTGGCGGACCGTTTGGCATTTCAGACCGTTGCCAACCGATGGGCGCATACGCGGTTTCCAAATTTCAGGCAGAACAGCGGGTTTGGCACGGGCACAAGCGCGGTTTGCCCGCCCTGGTGATGCGTTTGGGCACGGTGTATGGGGAAGCCCCGGTAACGCGTTATGATGCGTTGGTTAATCGTTTCGCTTTACTTTCTGCAACCAACCAAACTTTGCCCATCTACGGTAGCGGGGAACAACTCCGCCCGATTGTACATGTGCGCGATGTCAGCAAAGCCGTCCGCGACTTACTGGCAGAGTTTGACAGCCATGCGGGAAAATGCTACAACGTGGTGAGTGAGAGTATTTCGGTTTTGGAAGTGCTAAGAGCGGTCGTACAATTTTTGCCGAATGTGCGAGTACGTCACAGCCAGCAAGAAATCCGCAATTTTTTGTCCTTTGAAGTGTTGGCGAGTGAGCTTTTCGATACAGGATGGGTGCCGCAAGAAAATTTGCTGGATGGGTTACGCGAAATGATTGGACACTTTCGCGGCTTTGAAATCACCGATAATTTTTAAAGCGCACGCCAAAAGGGTGCGGTTCAGTTTTTCGGAGAATGCGAATCGAACTCTGCCAAACGGGTTTCGCCCTATTTTGTGTGCCCCAAACTCACTACTATCGTTATATTCAACGCGGGTTGCCTTCGGCATGTGTACCGAAGGACGATACGCACTTTTTTTTGCTTAGAGAAAAAGCGCAGTTTCCAGCTGTGCTGAATATAATCTAAGTGTCATTTCGATACGAGAAATGACACCCATTTGCTAACGTTGTATTTGTTCTTGAATTTCGTTCTAAAAAGACCTAACAGGTCTTAAAGACCTATTAGGTCTCAAAATAATAGTACC
>DKKK01000112.1 GCA_002455215.1 Anaerolineales bacterium UBA6668
GCAAAGAACTTCGCGGAAAAAATGTAGGCTCGCCTACCATTGCCCCCCGCTCCCACTAACCGGTTTCGCCAAACTGATGCACATCCCTGCTCAAGCGAGACGCGATGCCGACAAAGCTACCCATCTTTTTTTCTAAAAAATTTGCACCTTCCTCCCCGCCCAGCTAACCCAACGCTTGCGCCAAATCAGCAAGAATATCGTCAATATGCTCAATGCCCACGCACAGGCGAATGGTGTCCGGCGCTACCCCAGCCTGTCGCTGTTCCGCTTCGGTCAGTTGGCGGTGGGTGGTGCTGGCAGGGTGTGCGGCAAGACTCTTGGCATCCCCAATGTTCACCAAGCGTTTGAATAACTTCAGCGCGTCATAAAACTGCACGCCCGCATCAAACCCGCCTTTCACGCCAAAACTTAACAAAGCCGATGGCTTTCCTTGCGTGTATTTTTGTGCCAAGCCATAATATGGCGAATCGGGTAACCCCCCATAGCTCACCCATGCCACCTTGGGATGCGCTTGCAGATACTTCGCCACAGCCAGTGCATTCTCGCAATAGCGTTCCATCCGCAAAGCCAGGGTTTCAATCCCTTGCAGAATCAAAAAGGCATTGAAGGGCGAAATTGCCGAGCCGGTATTGCGCAACGGCACAGTGCGGGCACGCCCAATGAAAGCGGCAGGTCCTAATGCTTGGGTGTAAACCACGCCATGATAAGAAGGTTCTGGTGTGTTCAGCATGGGGAAGCGGTCGGCGTGTTGAGCCCACGGGAATTTGCCGCTATCCACAATAATCCCCCCCAGCGAATTGCCGTGCCCGCCCATGTACTTGGTCAGCGAATGTACCACGATGTCGGCACCGTATTCAATGGGCTTGATGAGGATCGGCGTAGCAACCGTGTTATCTACCATCAGCGGAACGCCGTGCGCGTGCGCCATCTTTGCCAATGCTTCAATATCAACAATATTGCCAGCTGGGTTGCCAATCGATTCGCAGTACACCACAGCCGTTTTTGCATCAATCAAAGCCGCCAAGCTTTCGGGTTGGTCATCTTTGGCAAAGCGTACTTCAATGCCCATCTTCGGGAGCATGTGGGCAAAAAGTGTGTAAGTGCCGCCATATAGTTGGGGCACCGAAACCACATTGCTTCCTGCTTCGGCAATGGTCAAAATCGCATAATGGATGGCGGCAGAACCGGCACTGGTGGCGAGTGCGGCAATCCCGCCTTCCAAGTCTGCCACGCGTTTTTCCAACACATCTTGCGTGGGATTCATAATGCGCGTGTAGATGTTGCCCGGCACTGCCAAATTGAACAAATCCGCGCCATGTTGGGCATTGTCAAATTCGTATGCCACTGTCTGGTAAATCGGCACTGCCACCGCCTTGGTGGTGGGGTCGGACTGATAACCAGCGTGAATGGCTTTCGTTGCGTCTTTCATTTTGAGTAAGTCTCCAGATAGGGTAGGGGTAAGGCGTTAGAAAAAAAGGTTGAGAAAGCCCATAAAACGGGCGGCTAAAAAACAAAGCAATCTTTGGGCTACAAATCTTCCCAAATGCGTTTAAACGATACGGTGCGATAGCGCAAACCCAGTGGGTCGTTTACATCCACAGAATCGGCAAAAGCCTTTTTGCGGTCCACGTGCGTCAACTGATACACCAGCCCCATCCAATTATTTAGGATTGCCTTGGCAGTATCTGCCCAAGTGTTGTCAAGGTGGGGCAAAATCAGCTCTTCGGGGAATTCGGGCAGGGGCAGTCCTCGTTGGTGGGCGGGTAGGGCGGTTTGCCACCAATCTTGCATGATTTGTTTTGCCCAAGTATTGAAATAATTTTCAGGGTAGGGTGGAAAATCAGGGCGTTCACCGGTGAAATAGCGGTACACTTCGCGTTTGTATTCCTTTAATAGGGAGTTGATAAAGTATTCGGGATGACCTTGAAAATACACAATGCGGAACAGATCTTCGCTAACAGCCATATGTACCCCCACGTCGTCACTTTCTGCCAACACCACCAAGCCAGCATCGCGGAACTGCACAGGGGTAATGCCGTTGTTGCGCGAGTGGGGCACATCAAAACGAGTGTTGATTCCCCGCAAGAGTGGATGCCAGCGGGTAATGCGGTGGCTATACACGCCCCATTGTTTGCGGGGGAGGGGTTGGCGCTCAATGCCATGCAGATACTTCACCAGCGCATGGGTTGCCAAGCAGGAACACAATACCGATGTCACGTGTTCGCTTGCCCAGCGGATGACTTCCTTCAGCGGCTCCCAAAAAGGCTCTTGCTCTAGGGTAGGATTGACAATATTTGCGCCGGTGATGATGAGTGCGTCCAAGCCTTGTTCACGGATTGCTTCAAATTTTTCATAATATTGGTCACTGTAGGCTTGGGCAGATGCACTGCGGGGTAAGCCAGGCACGGTAAACACATGCACATAAAACTGGGCGATTTGATTGGATGCGCCAATGAGCCGGATAAATTGTTGCTCCGTGACTCGCAGGGCGGCATCTGGCATCATATTTAACAGACCAATATGCAATTCGCGAATGTCTTGCGACAAAGCACGCTCCAGCGACAACACTTCTTCGCCACGCTGACGGAGGTAGTCAAACGAGGGTAAACCGGAATGGGCAACAACAGGCATAACAGGATACTCCAAACAAAAAACCCGCAATTGCTTGCGGGTCTAAAAATACACAGAAAATTTGACGCACGACCAACAAGCACCTAAGGCTTAGGCACACATGGACATGCAACAACAAGTTGAAAAGAACATGGCAGAGATTATAACCAAAAATTTTGGATTGTCAATAAAAATTAGCTAGATTCAGCAATTGACAGCAGATTCGCTGACGGCAAGTAGGAAATTTAGCTTCGCCCGGTGAATAAGATGCGCAAGTACTGGCTAAACTTAAAGCTAGCGCCACTCAGTAAGCTTTGGGTGACAAACATTCTTGCCGAAAGCCACAATGCTAGCAATGCGCTCAGAACCAGCAAGAGTAGGGCGGTCACCAATTGCCAGAGGGGAACTGGCTGAAGGGTCATGCGGCTGAGTAAAACCACCGGGGCTGTGAACGGGAACAAGCTAAAGACAATGGCGAATAGGCTATTGGGGGAGGTCATATAAGCGCTGGAGAACATTGCCGAAGCCAGCAGTGGACTTCCGATGATAATTGCCACCGTCCCCGCTTCGTTGACGCGCGGTACCAACGCCCCTGCCGCAGTCATCAACGTGGCATACAGGGCGTAGCCGAGCAGGAAAAAAATCACCAGCCAGGCGAAAAAACTCGGCTGGAGTTGTGCCAGAATTTCAAGTGGCAAGCGCTGTTCCTGTAAACGCAAAAACAGCCCGGCAATCCCCGCCCAAACCACCAATTGTAATAACCCCAACAAGCCAATCGCCAGCACTTTCCCAGCCAATAGGGCAGTGGGTTGCACCGATGTCAGCAGGACTTCCATGATGCGATTTTCTTTCTCGCTTGCCACTCCGCTCAAGCTCTGCGACGCGCCCCCGAAAATCAAGATAAACATTAGCATGGCAATAACTAATGGGAAAGACTGGTTCGACTCACTGATGTTGGTTTGGGGGGCGTTAGGATGTTGGGGTTTGTACTCAACCGGAACTGTTGTTTGCAAGATTGTCGAATGCTCTCCGAGTAGGTAACTTTGCAAAATTTGGTTGAGTTCAGTTTCCGATTCTTCACTGGGAACAAAGTTTTCACTATATGTCCCATAATAATCCACCGCACCCGTTTTCAAATAATCTGCCCCGACAATAAATAATGCTTGGATTTCTCGTTGTGCGAGCGCTTCCTTAGCCGTTGCATCATTGTCAAACACTCGCCAGTGAGATGGCAAGGTCAAACTCGTGGTAGCCGGCGTGTCCAATACCAAGCCAATTTGCAGGTCGCGATTGGTTATCAAATTTTGGCTGATGGATTCATCTGTTGAATCGACACGGTTTAATAGTAAGCTGAGTACCCCAAGCAAAATTGGCACACCGAATAGCCCAAATAAAAAAGAACGACTGACCAAACGCTTGATGAGTTCATGTCCAAAGATAATCTTGATTGTGGAAAGCATATGTATATTGTAACGGAAAAATACAGCCCTTGAAAGATGATTGCGGGTAGGTTTCAGGGCTTTCTTAAAGTCCTAAAGTGGTGGTTACAGACCTAGCCGGCAAACTATCAACAGCCTATCCCCATCATTCGTACTGGCGCCTTATGGAGATTCAGCTATACCCGGCACGGGGGACCAATTGCGTTTTTTCATAATGCCAACCTTTACTTGAGATTGTCTGATTTTTGGGTCATTTCGACCGAAGGGAGAAACCCTGCTCATTGTGCGATATTCGGCACGGATGAAAGCT
>DKKK01000091.1 GCA_002455215.1 Anaerolineales bacterium UBA6668
GCCTATCAACGCCGTGACCGCGTTGGCTTGGTAGTCTTCCAAAAGAATAAAGCCAGCTTAATATTGCCACCCACCAACAGCGTGCAACTCGCCCGCCAAGCCATGACAGATATTCCAGTGGGCGGCAAGACCCCACTCTCTGCCGGACTTACACTGGCTTATTCAGTTATCAAACAACACAAATTAAATTACCCCGNNATGTGCAACCGCTGATGATTATGCTAACTGACGGGGCAGGCAATGTCTCTATGAGCGATTTACCGCCAATGAAGGAAAGTGAACTCGCCGCCCAGCGTTTCGCCGAAGATAAAATTCGTTCGGTGGTCATTAATATGGAACACAAAGCCTTTGACCAGGGCTTGGCACAAAAGTTGGCAGACCAACTCGCCGCGCCGTGTCTCTCACTGGAAGAATTAAAAGCCGAAGCGTTGTACCACACGGTCAAGATGGAACTCAACCGCGTGTAACCTGCCTAGTGAGTATCCGCCCGCATAAACGCCAACAAAGCCGCCTGCCACGGGCGCAGACGAATGCCCAAGGCAGACGCGCACTGATTGGCGAGTGCGCCATTGGGGGGGACAGTGGAATCGCGCTTAAAGTTTGCAAGGAGCGTTTCATTAAGCTGGATGTGTGCGCGTCCACTGTGCTCCAGCACAAACCGCGCAAAGTCATAACGTGAGCAATGCCCATCATTTACCAGATGGTAAATACCATAGCGCTCTGTCACTGCCAATTGCAAAATTGCATCTGCCAAATCTTCCACCCAAGTCGGAGCGCCCACTTCGTCCGTCACCACTGCCAATTCGCCGCGCTCATCTGCCAATTGCTGAATGCGATGAATAAAGTTGCGCCCACCATCGGCATACAGCCAACTGGTGCGCACAATATAGAATTTTTTTAGCAAGTGTTGGGTGTATTGCTCCCCCGCCAGTTTGGAATAGCCATAGCCATTGATGGGGTGGGTGGCATCGTATTCGCGGTAGGGTCCGGGCTGAGCGCCGTCAAACACTTCGTTGGTGCTGATATACACCATCGGAATATCTAATTTGGCACATGCCAACGCCACGCTTTGCGCTCCCATGCCATTGATCCACAGTGCTTTTTCCGGTTCGCGGGCGCATGCATCTACATTTGTCCAGGCGGCAGAGTGAATCACCAACTGCGGGGCAAAGGCTGTCAGTGCAGAATACACTTGCTCTGGGTTACACACATCAAATTCGGGCAAATCCCCACCCGCCACCTGTTCTGGTAAAAAGCGGCTTGCCAGCGTTCGCCCCAGTTGCCCATTGATTCCAGTAATGAACGTGCGTAAGGTCATTGTTTCACCATAAAATACTAGCCACCAACCCACCCACCCACAGGCAGTTAAGTAACATCAATCCTACCAACAATGCCCATTGCCAGGTTTGCAACTGGGGCAGAATGGTAGAAATGGGCTTGGGTGCGGGGGCAGATGGCGCTTTGGCAGGTTGTGGTTTCGGCGAGACAGGTGGCTTCGCGGTGCGTGTAGGCGCATCACTGGGGAACTGCATCCCCAATGTCCGCACCACCTTGTTGAGTTCGCGCCCCGACAGCACTTGCAAGCGGTTTAGGATTTCCTTCTCCAAAAATTTGGGCAGGTTTTCCAAAGTGACCGCCGAGAGTGCCGCTTCGCGCAGTTCTACTTCGCTATCTGCATGGGTCAACACCAAAACTGGGTGTACCCAAGGCGGGCACTCCTGCAATTGAAAATACTCCATCAGTTGAGCGGTACGCTTGCGCACGGCTTTCACCCAATTGTGTTCTTCTTCCACATAGGTTTGCATGTGGGGCACATAGCGTAGCCAGCGGTTGCTCTCAATCTGATACAAGCCTTTTTCGGTAAATAGGTAAAACGCCCAAATACCTGTTTTGCTCATCAGCAAAAAGTCAATGCCCGGTGTGGGTTGGGTACTGCCCAAGTTGCGCACCAGCAGAAAATCGTCCGGCAAGTTGGCTTGCAGGGTGGTAAAAACCTGCTCTTCCGCGTTGACCACTTCATGCCATTGCGGTCCCAACAGGGGAATCGCTTTGGCTTCGGCGGTCTCGATTAAGGAGCCATCGGACTGGAGAAGGGGAGAACGATAACCAATACGCATAAGCTAAAAGTTTCAGAGCGAACAATCAAACAGTTGTGGCGTTTTGACACCCAGCATACACCGCTGGTTCGGGGTTGCGCACTTCAGCGCTAACAAAAAAACGTGGCTTGCCAGCCGAGTGAGTACAAAGTAAATTATAACCTTTTCAGTTCAAATTCGGGTCGGATTGGAACTTTTTAATGTAGCCCTTCGTCTTTTTAATGTCGTTCACTGACAATGGCTTCCTATTTGTGTTTTATAAAGTCTGTTATGATTTAATTTCGAAATTTACTGCCAAATACTTGCCAAATTTCGTATTTCGCAGTAAAAATGAGATGATACGCACACCTGACGAGTTGGAGATTTAAACCTATGTTTCGATTAGTTGTCCAAGCGGGACCCAATCCCGGTAAAGTGTATGAGCTCACCCAAGATGTGATTAACTTGGGACGCGATATTTCAAATGAAATTATTATCAGCGATACCGAAGTGTCGCGCTTTCACTCACGCCTAACCGCCCAGAAAGACGAGCGTGGAATGATCACCGGCTACGCTGTCGAAGATCGCGGTAGCACCAATGGCACGTTTGTCAGCGGCTTGCGCGTAGCGGGCAGACGCATGTTAAATGCGGGTGAAGTGGTAAACATGGGTGATAAAGTCACCTTGCTGTATGAAAGTTTTGCCAATGCAGTGGCTCATGCAGAAACAGTGATTGAACAACGCCCGCTGGCGATGCCACAGTCCCCTTATGTAGCACCAGAAATGCCTGCCACGCCTAGCTACTCTGCCCCAATTGCCCAACCTGAACCTGCCTACGTTGCGCCCGCTCCGGTCGTACCAGCGCCGCCAATGCCAGAAGCCAGCTACGTTGCCCCCTATGAGCCAGCAAGTGAATCTTACGCTCCCCAAACCCCACCCGCGCCAGCCAAACCGAATCATACGGTGCGCAACATTGTGGTTGGGTGTGGCTGTTTGACCGCCTTTGCCTGTGTGTTGTTTGTTGGGGTGATGACTTGGGCATACATGAATGGCACGCTTTGCTCACTATTGCCGATGGTTTGTACCCCATAGTTTCGTTTACATTCGACACGTTTAAAGTGTGTCGCTTAGACCCTAAATTTTCAAACTTTTCACCGCGTCAAAGCATTTTGGCGCGGTTTTCATATATAATAGGTTCAGCACAGTTTAGACAGTTCGAATATTAAATTGCGCCTTTTTCAGCAGGGAAAAGCGCAATTTTCATGTGTGCCACAGATAACACCATGCGTTACTCAGCCGGAAATCTCATTGCCAACCGTTACCAAATTACGGAAATCCTTAGCCAACACAGCGGGGGCGAAGTCTATTTGGTTTTTGACATGGACAATGGTCAGCATCAGGTTTTGAAGCGCGTCAATGGGGTGTCCAAAGTGGCGTTTTCTGCTTGGGCACGCGAACTCGAAAGGCGCATTCACCCCAACTTGGTGGAAGTGTTGACGCATTTTTCGATGAGCGAAGATGAGCATTACTTGGTGCTAGAGTATATTCGCGGGGAAAGTTTGGCGCAGTGGGTGCAGAAAGAACAGCAATTAAGCCTGTCCCAGACCTTGCGCTGGCTTGCCCCCACTTTATCGGCGTTGGAATATCTGCATTCGCGCCCCACCCCGCTCCGGCACGGCAATCTTACGCCCGGCAGTATCTTGATAGCAGATGCCAATCAGGTGGTGCTGGCAGGCTATCAACTGGGCGCGGGCAATCCCAGCGAAGCCATCACTTTGCTTGCCCCTGAACGGCGCAGTGGACTGAGTGACCCGCGCAGTGATGTGTATGAGTTAGGCGCGTGTTTGTATTATGCCTTGAGTGGACGAGCACCTGGGCAAGGCGATATTGGCTTGCCAGACCCGGCTCAGATTGTACCCATCCAGCGGCTTGCGCCCCAACTTTCTGCCGCCATCGGGCAGGTGATTCACAAAGCTTTGCGCCCCCAACCGGAAGCCCGCTATGCCAATGCCAGAGAATTGCGCATGGCACTCGGCAAAGCCGGGGTGCGCTGGGCAGATGAAGAAGAAACCCCAGCGATTGTCACTGCTTACGAAAAACCCAAACGCCAGCGTGCGCGCTGGAGATGGAACTGGCTGGTGGGGGCATGTTTGCTTCTGGCTGTATTCGCTGGCTGGGGTGGCTGGCAACTCTGGCAAAAGCAAACGCCCCCCACAACCGCAGTTGCAACCGCTATTGCAACAGAAGCCGCCGCTGTCAGTACCATCCCTATCGTCCCAAGCACGACTCACACCGCCATTCCTGCCAGCGCCACGCCACTGCCGCCCACTGCCACAGTCACGCTTGTTCCGGCTAGCCCAACCCCAACCATCCGCAACACGTCAAACGTAACTTCTGTTCAGGTCGAAACTGCCACCCAATCTATACTCGCCACTGCCACGCTCCAACCGGCTTCAGCTACGGCGCTACCCAGCACTGCCACTGCAACCAAACCCGCCACCCACACGCCCACACCCACTTTGCTCCCTACAAACACCCGTTTGCCCGTCACTGCCACTCCAGCACCCATCGTGATTGAAACCCGCGTTGCCCAGCGTGATGAAATGCCGCAGGTAAAGGTGAGCGCGGGCGAGTTCTTGCTTGGGGCTGATGTGAATGGCACGTTCTTTTCGGCAGAGCAAGGTCCGCAGTTGACGGTGAACCTACCTACATTCTGGATAGACCAACAC
This sequence comes from Anaerolineales bacterium UBA6668, assembly GCA_002455215.1. Taxonomy (GTDB): domain Bacteria; phylum Chloroflexota; class Anaerolineae; order Anaerolineales; family UBA6668; genus UBA6668. The sequence continues at coordinate 4,805 of DKKK01000091.1, forward strand.
GAAGTCACCAATCGCCAATATGAGCAATGCGTACAGGCTGGCGCTTGCACCCCTCCGCTCGCCAACACCAGTGCTTTCATTGCTGAGTATTTTGGCAACCCCATCTATCACGATTTTCCGGTGATGTTCGTCAATTGGGGGCAAGCCAAAGCCTACTGCGCTTGGGCGGAACGGCGCTTACCCACTGAAGTGGAGTGGGAAAAAGCCGGACGCGGCACAGATGGACGGCGATACCCGTGGGGCAACCAAGCTCCCGACAAAAGTCTTGTCAATTTCAATGTGCAATTTGGCGATGTCACCGCAGTGGGCAGTTTTCCGGCGGGTAACAGCCCGTATGGGGCAATGGATATGGCGGGTAATCTGGCGGAATGGACGGATTCTTACTTCACCTTGCACTATTACAATTTGCTCTCTTCGCTCACTGCCACCCCCAACCCGTTGAGTTTGTTCCGCAATGGCGTTCCGGTCATCCGCAATGGGGCGTGGAATGATGATGCCAGCCAGATATTACTCACCTACCGCTGGGCGGCTCCCAGCGCGGTCCACGCCAACCAGCAAGTGGGTTTTCGTTGCGCATCGAGCCAGTGAGCCAGTAATTGAGTTTGTGATTCCCTATTATTACGATAAGAGAAAAACACAAATCGTAACTGCTCAGCCTGGTTTGNNCCACCCTTCTGAACTGTGTAATCCCATAATCCGTCCAATCTGCGTCCCGAATCAGGAGCGTGTTATCAAACCCCTGCCCGTAACGTAAATTTTCGGATTTAGCAATGACGCTGAATTTGGTTCGGTGCGACTATGCCTGAGCAGTGACCACAAATCTATATTAGACTCGGGTCAGATGTTGCAATATCAGCTGACTAGCCTAAAAATTAGAAGCGCAATAAAATGAAGATACTATGCGTTTCAAAATTTTTATTGCCACACCCTTTCCCACATCTGCTCTGCAAATGCTCATGGAACGTGCCGATCTTGAGTACCAGCCCAACATCTCCCAAACCAGCCTAGAAAAACGCCTGTCCAAATATGATGCGCTCATCATTGGGAGTAACCAATATCTCAGCGAAGATGCCATTGTTCAGTCGGAACGCCTACGGGTGCTTGCGCTGGCAGGGAGCGAACAACGTGGCGCATTTTCACTGACCGAATTGCAAAACGCCGTAACCGGGCTTGAAGTCGTCAGCGTGCCCAATACACACGCCACTGCCCAAGCCGAACAGACCTTCCTCCTGCTTTTGCACCTTGCCCAACAGCATCATAAAATTTTGCAAGGTGCGACTCTGGGCATTGTTGGCTTTGGCACAGTTGGGCTAGAAGTTGCCCAACGCGCCCAAGCATTTGGAATGCGCGTTTTGGTTAACCAACCGCGACTCACACCGCAATTGGCGCTACAAGCTGGCGTGGAAAGCCGTGATTTGCTCGACTTGCTGGCAGAAGCCGATTTTGTTTGCGTACTCGTACCGGGCAATCCCTTTACCAAGCATTTGTTGAACAAGCAAAATTTGTCCAACCGCCACGAAGGCTTATTTTTGGTCAACAACAGCAATTCACAGGCAATTTCGACCCAAGCCCTATTTGAAGCCCTACAAAATGGGCAGGTGACAAGTGCCGCTGTCACACTCACCGAGCAAGAAACTGCCACTTGGAGTGCCCAAACTGCCCAAGCCGAACTTCCCACCAATTTATTCGTTTATCCACGCCTACACGCCGAAGATAGCTCTGCCCAAACCCGTGCCGCCGAAGAACTGGCACAGCTCACCCTAGAACGCTTGACGCGCTTGTGCGAGCCAAATTCGCTAGGTTTGCGCATTGTGCCAATGGAACGCGTCTTTCCGCACGAACATTACGATGAAAAGCGCGTTCACGCACTTGCCCAGCGCATTCAGCAGTCCGATGTGTTTACCAACCCGCCAATCGTGTGCGAATGGCAGGGCAACTATGTGGTGCTAGACGGTGCAACCCGCAGTACCGCTTGCCGCACGTTGGGTTTTCGGCATTTGGTGGTGCAAGTTTTCTCGCCGGAAGACAAAGGCGTGCAATTGGAAACCTGGAACCACGCCATTCGGCAGGTGAACGTTGAACGGTTGCTGACCCGCTTGATGGAGCTACCCAATTTGCAAGTGGTAGAAAGCACCCCAGAAGCCGTTCGCCGGGCAGTGACCGAGCGCACCTGCATTGCTGGGTTGTTGCTGAGTGAAAATCGTGCCTACCAGGTTCACCCTACACCCCAAGAGCCTGCTTTTGCCGCACTCAATCGCTTAGTGGAAGTGTACACCGGCTTGGGGCTGGTTGCTCGCACCACCCACACCACCTATCAGGGGGTGCTTGGCGAGCTAGCGGATGCGGCAATGTTGGTTTTGTTTGCCCCTTTCGATATTGAGCAAGTGCTTCAGGCGGGCATCTCGCAAGAGCTATTTCCAGCCGGCATCACCCGTTTTNNTATTTTGTGGTGCCGGGACGTGTCCTGCGAGTCAATGCGCCCAAAGGCGTACTGCTCAGTGAACTCTCGCTGGAACGCAAAAATAGCTGGCTAAACCGCTTCCTAATTGACCGAATGCAGGTGCGCAACCCACGCTACTATCAAGAGCCGATTTTGTTGTTGGATGAATAAAGATTAACCAGTGTTTCAACCCACTCGCCACGCGCATCTGCCAACAATGTGTGCATGCCCAATTGGCGGGCTGGTGCTAAGTTGTGTTCAAAATCGTCAATAAACAAGGCTTGGCGCGGCTGGCAGGCTAAGCGGCTCAATGCCAGCGTGTAAATGCGCGGGTCGGGCTTGGCAAACCCCACTTCAGCCGAAAACACCACATCATCAAAACAATCCAACACCCCCAATTCCCCCAGCCAATCCCGCACACTGCCCCAAAAATTGCTGAGCAAACCAATGCGATAGTGCGTGTGTAATTTCGCCAGCCACGGGATGATGGGTGTGGCAAGGTCATCGGCAAAGAAATCGTGGCGAAAGTGTGCCAAGCCGAGCGGGGTCAAACCCAACTGCTGGCGCACCCACTCCCAATGCACAGCTTCGGCAATCTCGCCGCGTTGGGTGGCGCGGCTGTGGGTGCTTTCTAGCAACAGCCTTTCGCCGGTGCCGGGCAATTGCCCAAGGCGGGTATCCCAGCGCAGGCGGGTTTGGCGCGATTGTGTGCGCACCAGCACGCCGCCAAAGTCAAATAGCAAGGTGGTGATGGGAGGGGTGTCAGAAAGGGTCAAGGTCGGAAGAAGTGAAATGTGTTGTGTGCGAGTGGTTGCCGCCCAAAATGTGCGAAGGGCTTACATTGAGCGTTAGAATGTCCCATCAAAAATGGTTGCCACGATGCTTACCAATGTTACCAGCAAAATAACTGCCAACAAGCCCCAACCCACATAGCTGAGTGGATGAGACGGGCGAGCTTCATCATCATTTGCCCAAGCGCGAATGGTGGCTAGGGTGTGGTTCAGCACGCTGGCGGGTTTGGAAGATGCTTGCCCCACCCATTGCCAGCCGAGGCTGTTTGCCGGTACGATGACTTTGTGTGCCGGGCTATGTTGCACTGCGCTCAGCAAAGCGGCTTCTGGCTGGGTGAACAAGCTGGCAGGGGCAACCAGCAACCCCGCTTGGGCGATTTGCGCTAGGTTTGCTTCGTCTGCTTGATGCACCACTTGCCATGCGGTTTGCGGCAGTTCGCGCTGAAGCAAGGTGTGTAGCTGTGCGCCCAGCGGATTTTCGCCCCAACCCACCAATAGGGCGGTTAGCCCTTTCAGGCGGGCAGTTTGCTCCATTGCGTGTTTTTTCCAATCCATTTGCAGGATAAACCAATGTGCCAGCCACAACAGCACGCCCATAACGATGTAGGCAAGTGCCCGTGCGGCGTTTTGCCTAAAATCAATATCTACTTCACCACCCAAAATGCGATTGATACCTTGATAGACGAGATAAACCAAGCCGCCCATGCCGAGCAATACTGCAATGAATAAGAAGAAATATAGGTAGGCTTTGCGAATGACAGAGCGGCGTTCATCGCGTCCGCGCTCGCCATCCAGCAGAGCAGAATTTTGGTTGGGACGCCAGCTAAGTAGCCACAAGGGCAAAGCCACCGCCAAGAGTGCCGCAGTCCATGCCAGTTGACTGCGTAGGCTATCGTTAGCCCAGAAGTTAGCGGAAATGGCACGAATCAGGACTTCGACAATCACCAACAAGCTCAGCACGCTTGCCAGCAAGCCAATCCACGCCAATAAGTATAAATACAGCCGCCGAATGGCAAGCTGTTGCGGCACTGCCACGGCAACTTTGCTATCTTGCCACAACACCCAAGCATGGTAAGCCCAGATGCACCCAAAGCTGAGCAGGGCGGCAACCAGCGGGCTTAATTGCCCATCGGTTTGCAGTTTGAGCGCGGTGCGCAGGAAACCGCTCAGGATGAGTGTGGCAGTGCTGAGTGTGGTCAAAACCGCAATGAAGACGATTAGGTATAGATAGAACTTGCGAATGAGCGACTCTTGCTCATCGGCTTGCTGGCTGTGGAAGCGGTTTTGCAAGGGCATCCAAAACCCTACCCACACCACCAGCCCTACCACACTGCCGGCAATGGCGGATAGTAAGCTGGAGCGGCTGAAAATGGAAGCGTGTGAGTCAAGCCCTAGCTCGAGAAAGATTTGGGTTAACAATGCCCAACTGCCGGTAGTTAACATGCCCAAGCCCACAAAGGAGAACGCATGCCAGTAGAAACGGCGCACGCTCGCGTTTTGCTCACTTTCACGGACGCTGTGTTGGTCTTGGCGAAGCACTTGCCAGTGATACAGCCAAAAGACGGCTAAAATTAGGAGGGTGATGATACTTTCTACGCCTTCGGTGCGAAACCGAACTTGCGTGAGGGCACTCGCTAGCAAGTTGTAGCTGGAGTGGATGAGGGGTCCCAGCGCGGCAGAAAGCATGACATACAGGTAAAAGCGCCGTTCAAAACTAGCACGCTCCGACTCTGCTTTGCTTGCCAAGCGTTGTGCCCAGAGCCAGTGAACTAGATAAACGGGCAATAGGATGATGACAACTGCAATTTGGAACGATGCGTTTGCGATAGGCGATTTTTGCACCAGTAAATCCCACAACAGGGTAATCACAGCCCAAATCACGCCATTCAACGTGATTCCATTGACACAATACAAGTACCAGCGGCGGACAGTTTCCATATGATTGTCTCCAAAAAACAGAAAATTATGGGCAACCTTTTGCAGTGATCCAGCAGGAACGCCAATAGTCATCAGCCGAGCGAATTTGCCACACGCCATCCGCGCTTTTGGTCAAACGCACGGTAAAGGTTTGTGTGTAATGGGTGTTATCGAACAAGCCATTTTGATAATACACCGTTTCACTCACTTCAACGTTAGCCGAATCGTCTGTTTCGCGGAGCAGTTTAAATTGGAAGCTGTGGGTTTGTTGTGATTCGAGATGAAATTGCCAATGTTGGTCTTCCACATCATTGATAAATTCTTCTAGGTTGGCGGGGTAGCCGGAGATGTTTGGAGAAAGATAGGTGTAGGCTTGTTCAAGGTCTTCTGTCTCTAAGGCTAACAAGTAGTTGTTCACTACTGCGGTGGGTGTGTTCTCGGTTTGGTAGGTGGGTGCTGGGCGGTTAGACAGAATCACAAATGCCACCACGACCAACAATAACACGCCAATGACAATACCTATTAAAAATTTGTCTGCATTTTTCATTTGGTTTACCTGCAAAGTGCCTGTCAAATACAAAACACAATGTTAATGCCATTAACAGTATATCACGCAAAGGCATAAAGTCAAGCGCATGGCGAGATGAGGGTGCGGTTCAAAGTTTCGGAAAGATTTCAGGTTAGTAACGAACAGCGGACAAATCTTGCCATAGAGGGTACAGATTTTTTGCTATACTTGGCACAGTCACAGATTGCGGATTTTTCTTTTTGGCCAGAGCGCAACGATTCATTGCCAAGCAACGACTTTGTCATTTCGAATGGGTGCTAACAACGTAATGTTAGCAAGAGTGAGAAATCTTTGCTATTTGGCACGGGTTATCTTCGGTATACCTGTAGAAGTTCGATTTGTACTTTTTTCTTTAGACCTCTTGCATAAGTGATG
>DKKK01000016.1 GCA_002455215.1 Anaerolineales bacterium UBA6668
GGGTAGCCGACATAACAATTTGCTCGGTGTCAGTTTTTTCTGCAAAAGGTGCTATCCGCAGTCGGATGTTTACTTGTGCTATACCTGCGTTGTTTTTTTTGGTTTTTGATTTTGGTCAATTAAACGCTACCAGACCACCCCTTCGGTGGATAGCTATGCTCCCCTATTCCTTACTCCCTTCCATCAACCACTAACCATCACCTACCCAATGACATTTCCCCCTACCATCACCATNNCGTGGCGCACAGTGGCAACATTGGGGCGATGAAAAGCGCTTCCACCAGTCGATTGCCGCCTATCTGCAAAGCTTGCAGGAAGATTACGGCACGCTCCGCATCTTGGGCAAGAATCGCCCCGTACCGCTCAGGGATTTGTTCACCGATGTGTATCTCTTGGAAGACCCGGCGCACTATCGCTACGACACCCTATCGGAGATGAATGATCGGATTCTAGAGCGTGCAGAGCGCAACCGGAGTACCCGTCTCAGCGGGCAGGAAGCCATCAGGCAAAACCCCAAGTTATTCCTGCTGGGGAAACCCGGCGCGGGCAAGACTACCTTCTTACGCCATCTGGCACTGAATCCGCCGCCCAACTGCCTGCCGATTGTGTTGGAATTGCGCTGGTGGGCACTGAAGGGGCATCAAGACTTAAGCCTGCAGGAAGCACTGACGCAACAATTGGAGTGTGCCAGCCTACCCGCCCCCACTGACTTTTTGGACAGGGTGCTAAAAGCCGGTAAAGCGTTGATATTGCTGGATGGGTTGGATGAAGTACCGCAAGAAGCCGAATTGCGCCAAAATTTTACCCAGCAAATTGCCGATTTTGCCCGCACCTATCGCCAAAACCGCTTCTTGGTCACCTGCCGCACGGCGGCGGTCAGTCACCAATTGAAAAACTTCATCTATTGCGAAATGGCGGACTTTGACGAGACGCAACAGCAAAATTTATGCCAAAAATGGTTCAGCCAAAATTCTGGTTGGACAGAACGTTGTTGGGCGGATTTGCAAAATTCCCCAGCCAGTTTGCGCGAGTTGGCACGCACGCCGCTTCTGCTCAATTTGCTTTTTTTAAATTACGAGCAAACCGGCGAATTTCCGCAACGGCGTTTTGAACTATACGAGAATGCCATCAATACCTTGCTAAGCGAGTGGGATGCCAAACGCGCTGTGCAACGCCGTTCGGCGCAAAACAGCCCGTATGGGCGCTTGTCGCTTGGCTATAAGAAAGACTTGTTCACTGAATTGGCGATAAACGGCTTTGTTAACCGCAAGTATGTGTGGGAAAAAGCCGAACTGGAAGCTTATCTGGCGCAATTTGTTGCCAGCCTCCCCGAAAAGCCCGACAAAGTGCAGATGGTTGACGGGGCAGACTTGCTGGCAGATTTGGAAGCGCAACACGGCATTGTGGTGGAGCGTGCCAAGCAACTGTATGCCTTTGCCCACCTGACCTTTCAGGAATTTTTTAGTGCGCAAGCCTACCTCAGCGGTGGCAAAGACCCGCTCGACTTGCTGGCGCACACAACCGATGACCGCTGGCGCGAAGTCAGCTTATTGACCGCCAGCAAACTGCCCCCACGCCTGGCACGCCTGTTCTTTGAGCAATTTACCACTGAGCTATTCCAAACCTTGCAAACGCTCCCCCAGCTAAAGCCAGCCTTGCGCTGGGCAGATAGCCGCCCAGCAGGCGCACTTACCGCACCGGTGCGTTTTGCGCGGCGTCTGTGGCTGGTAACTAGACAACTTGACCTTGCCCTTGCCCTTGACCTTGCCCTTGCCCTTGACCTTGCCCTTGACCTTGACCTTGACCTTGCCCGTGCCCGTGCCTTTGCCCTTGCCATTGCCCTTGCCTTTGAAGTGGGCATCCATGCCAATCAGTTTGAGTGGTTGAACGGCGTGGCAAAGGACGAAACGTGCTGGCTCTGGCACGCCGTGGCAGATTTTTGGAAAGCCCAGCCCGCCACGAGCACGCCCGAGCAAATTGCGTGGTTACAAACCGTCATACAGGCACCGGATACACAGCAACAAATACAAGGGCTGGAAGAAATTTTACGGTTGCGCGGCTGGCAGTTGGATATTAAACTCAATGCGGATGAAATGAAAACACTTCGCCACTTCTTTGGCAGTCTCACGCGCTGTCTGGAGTGCCTGGCATTGGCACGCCTACCAGAAAAGGACGAAATTTATGCACGCTTGTTGTACGTGCCGGATGGCATGTGATTGAGTGCTGAAAGGCTCTCTTGCCCGTGCCATTCTCGCGCCGCTTCGGCTATTGCGCCACCCACCACAATCCAAGCCACCCGCCCGCCCATTGACGCATATTGGCAAAGTCACAAACCGTTCTGTTTGGGGCGGGCATAAAAGTTGCCGTTGGCAAAAAAAGCGCCGCCATGCCGTTACGGAAAAAGGCGAAGCTGTTCTTTCATTTTTATATTCGTCACCGAAGGAAAAATCGTCTTGATTACGTCCCCGTGCCGAATATAACTCAAAATCAATCCCCACCCATTACAGGAGACTAAACCGATGAAAAAATTTTCATTATCTGAACGTTGGCAGTACCAATTTGATAATTACATGTCCAAAGGCACCATCGCTTTGATTGGTGGCTTGGGGGTGCTATCATTGCTGATTATCCTACTCGCGGCAGTGATTATTGTGGTGTTTCGCATTGCCCCGGAGGGCACCCAGCCCGGCTCGCTGAGTTTGCACGAAGCGGCATGGGAAGCACTGATGCGCACAATGGATGCAGGCACGATGGGGGCAGATGCGGGGTGGGCTTTTCGGATGGTGATGTTTGGGGTGACGTTGGGTGGGGTATTCATCATCTCCAGCCTGATTGGTGTGTTGACCAGTGGCGTGGAATCAAAGATGGATGAACTACGCAAAGGTCGGTCGCGTGTCTTGGAAACAAACCATATCGTCATCTTGGGCTGGACTTCGCAGATCTTCTCCATTGTTTCTGAATTGGTGCTTGCCAATGAAAATCAAAAACGCCCGTGTATTGTGGTACTCGCCGAGAAAGACAAAGTGGAAATGGAAGATGAGATTCGCGGAAAAGTGGGGGATTTGCGCAATATGCGCGTGGTTTGCCGCACTGGCAATCCGATAGACCTGCGCGACTTGGAACTCGTAAACTTGGCGGATTCACGCGCAATCATCATTTTATCGGGCGAAAGCGACCAAGCCGACAATCGCACCATTAAGACCATTCTGGCAATCACCAATAACCCCAACCGCCGCGAAGAACCCTACCATATTATTGGGGAAATTAAAGATGCAAAAAACTTAGAAGCCGCCAATTTGGTGGGCAAGAACCAAGCCCAAATCATTCTGGCAGATGACCTGATTTCACGAATCACCGCCCAAACTTGCCGACAATCCGGTCTGTCGGTGATTTACACGGAACTGCTTGATTTTGGCGGTGATGAGATTTATTTGGCTCAATCAGACGCTTTAGTCGGGAAAGAATTTGGCGCATGTCTAAACGCTTATGACGATTCAAATGTCATTGGTTTAGCCACACAAGCTGGGCAGATACTCTTAAACCCGCCCATGACTACCCTGCTGAGCAGTGGGGATCGCTTGGTGGTTATTTCTGCCGATGATGACACCATCCAGTTGTCAGGTAAGAAAGAACTTCCCATCCAAACGCAATGGATTGTCAACTCAGGCGAAGCGGATGCGTCACTACCGGAAGCAACCTTAATTTTAGGCTGGAACAAACGCGCTGGCACCATTGTACGGGAATTAGACCAATATGTTGCCAAAGGCTCGCATGTGCAAATCATTGCCGAGCTTGCAGACACTTCACCCATTGACGAATTAGCCAGCGAGCTAAACCATACCACCATTCGCTATCAAAATGGGGATTCCACTTCGCGCCGCCTGTTGGATCAGGCAAACCTGTACAGTTATGACCATATCATTGTGCTGAGCTCCGACCAACTGGATGTGCAAACGGCAGATGCCAATACATTGGTGACACTGCTTCACTTGCGGGACATTGCGGATAAAAGCGGGCGACCTTTTTACATCGTCAGCGAAATGCTGGATGTTAGCAACCGCGAGTTGGCAGAAGTTACCCGTGCCGATGATTTTATTGTTAGCGAGCGTTTGATTAGTTTAATGATGTCGCAAATTGCAGAAAACAAGCAGTTGAGTGCCGTGTTTCAAGATTTATTTGACCCAGAAGGTTCGGAAATTTACCTGAAACCAGCCAGCCAATATGTGGCGTTAGGGCAAGAAGTGAACTTTTACACTGTGGTGGAATCGGCTCGCCAAAAAAATCAGGTTGCCATTGGCTACCAATTGCGAAGCCAAGCCAATGACGCCAAAGCCAATTATGGCGTGTATGTCAATCCGCATAAGGCTCAGGCGCAACGTTTTTCGGAAATTGACAAAATAATCGTATTGGCAGAAAGCTAACTGATCCGCATTAAAAGGAGTTTATGATGATAACTGAAGACAAAGAACCCATTTTTGAATTAGTGGTCGCCATTTTAGTGGCGATTGCCACCGTGACGGGGGCAATCATCGCTTGGCGGGCTTCGGTGGTGGCAGACGCCGCCGGTGATGCCGATTATGCCGGGCTACGGGCGCAAGTCAACACGGTAGAAGTGCGCTCGCTCAGTTTCGTTAACGCTTACGAACATTACGGCGCATTTGTTGAATATGCCGGTGCAAACGAACTGGGAAATACCATTGGCAACGAATTGCAAACGAATGACACGCTTGACGAAGAAGCCCAAGATGATTTGGCAGATAAGCAAGCAGAAGCCTATGATTTGGCTCGCGCCAACCAAAGTTTGTTCCCCAGCCGCTTTATGACGCGCGATGGCGGCTATGCTGTTCAGCGGGAAATTGCGGAAAGCTGGGCAGATGCCGCTCGGGAGAAAGACCTTGCCCCAGAGCCACAATTTGCCGAAGCAGACCACCTGCGCGGCGTGACCAATCGCATTTTGCTGGCACTTGCCGTTTTGTCTATCTCGGTGGTTTTTTATGCACTGATTGAATCAGTCGGGGACAAACTGCGCGTTCCATTTTTTATGATTGGAACTGGGTTTTTGTTGCTCGGTAGTATCGCCGCGGTTGTTTTTGAGTGGCTAAAATAAGGTGAAATGATGAGCCAGACAAACACTTCTACTTTTTCAACTGAAAATTTCAAAAAAATCATTGCATTTTTGATTGCTATCGTCACCGTTTTTATTGCGATTGCCACCTATTTGCAAAACGATGCGGGAAGCCGGGACGATGCCGCCAATCGTGATGCCAAAAATTACTCGTTGGAAGCACTGGGCAAGCAAGTGAGCGGGGATGCCCAAGTGAATTTCGACTATAACCAAGCCTATCAAGCCTATTACGAATATGAATTGCTTGCCATTGCCGCCGAGAATGCTGGCGATTCTGGCGCGGCGCAACGTTACACCGCCTTAATGGACAAAATGGCAAAGCTAAGCCCGATGTTACAAGCACCTTATTTTGACCCCGAAAGCGGAAATGTTGACGTTGCTCGTTACGAAGCAGATACCTATTTGGTGGCGACCACAGCACTTGCCGAGCGGTTTGCATCGGCATCGGATGTGAAAGACGCTTGGGATAGCAAAGCCAATACCTACATTATCCACCTGACTTTCTTTGCGGTTGCCCTTTTTCTTTATGGTATGTCAACTACACTTTCGGGACGCTGGAGCCCGTGGATCTTTTCGGCGGTTGGCACTGGCATTAGCCTTTTTGCCTTGGGCTGGATGCTGACCCTTTTTCTCAAACCAGTGCCAGACCTACGCAATTGTAAATCTACCGATGGCACATTTGCCATTGATGCTTATGCCGAAGGGGTGGGGCTGGCGCACCAAGAACGCTTTGAAGAAGCCATCGCACAGTTTGACAAAGCACTGCAATGCGAGCCAAAATACATTAACGCCTTGATAGAACGCGGGAATGCCAAAGCCGCTTTGGGCGATTTGGGTCCTGCCACCAGCGACTATGAAGCCGCACGCGCCGCTGGCGCAAACAACACCAATCTGTTGGGCGAACTGGGTTACACTTACTATTTACTAGGGCGCTTTAATGATGCAACCGCCGCCAACCAAGCCGCTTTGGCGATGAATGAAAATGAATTGTGGATTCGTTTTGATGAAGGATTAAACCTGCTTGCCGCCGGAAAAATGGATGAAGCGCAAAAAGCATATCAACTTGGAATGCAAAACGCCGCCAAACAAGTGGCGGATGCACAGTCGGCGGGCAAAGCACCGGATTCGTGGCTTTGGTGGGGGCTGGAAGATGCCGCTGAAGGGCTGGATGATTTGCTCGATACGATAGAAAATGATAGTGGACTGCCGGCACGCCAAGCCATCATTCAACCCGAGCAAATTCAGCCGATTGCAGAAGCACTCATCTTTCAATTGAAGAGTCTTTCTGCTTCTCTCGAGTATTCTGGCAAACCGAGTGCTGACCCCATTTCTGCCAGTTTGAGCGAGCTTGTCTTTGCCGAGCCAGTTTATGCCGAAGATGGCACCATTTCAGACTACGAAGTGGGTGATACATTTGAAAATGGTGTGGATGAACTTGCCATTCAGTTTGACTATTCTGGCATGAAGGACGGGCAGATACTACTTTTTAAGGTGTATCTGAATGGCGAAGAAGACCCATCTTGGCGGTTTGAGCAAAACTGGGATTTGGGTGCGGAAGGTACGGCGGAAATTCCCCTGAGTCTAGCCTATAGCAATGTGAGTGTTTTGGATGCCGGAGAGTACACCGTTGAGATTTATCTGGATTACCAACTAGCCACACGCGGTTGGTTTACAGTGGCAGAATAATCGGTCATTGCTGGCTGATTTAGCAAACCAGTCGAAATTTCCCGCTGGCGAAGGTTTCGACTGGTTGCTTTTTTTAAGCAAGCTGGAGTGGGAGCGTGCTTGGCTGAATAGGACGAACAGCGCGGGTTTGAAAAAAATGCTAACATTCTGTGTTATACTATTTTTGGTGGTTTGGAAATCTACTCACTTTAAAACAATAGGTGGCTACCATTATTTTGAAGTGCATTCTACGGAGGAACAAATGTTCAACATTCATTCATTCATTCATTCATNNATTTCATCCCCATTCCGTCAGGCACAAGCCGCTTCTGACGATGTGGCGGCAATCAAAGCGTTACTCAATGCGTACTTTACAGCCAAGTATGAAGTGCTGAAAAGCGGCGAAGCACAGGCTATCCAAGCTTTTGCGACTGCACCGACTAGCCTATTGGCGACTTCGGAATGGCTCAATCGCGAAAGCGCACGGCAAGAATTAATGCTTCTTAATGCCGAACGCACTGGGTTGTATTACAGCTCGTATCAATTTGAGTTGGACTATACCCAAGTGCAAGTGGCTGGCGATCAGGCGGAAGTGAGCTTGCAAGAAAGCCACGCGGTGGTTTTTGCACCGCTGGCACCCATTGTTTCGCAGATGGCTGGGGTGGTACACCAGATTGCGCTAGAAAAAGATGCGAATGGCGCGTGGCACATGGTTGCAGACACTTATCAGGATGAGCTAAACCAGGCAATTGACAGCCAAAGTTTGAGCCAATTGCGCCAGAATATCCTAACAAACACAGCCACTTCACCGGTAGAAGAAGCGCCCGTCAGTGAACCAGCCCAGCCAAGCGCAAGCCCATTGGCAGTGCAGTCCACCTACAAGGTGTTTGTGCCGATTGTGCTGAGTCCGCCAGGTACCTTACTGCCTTACAACCGTGGGCAGGCGGTGAGTTATGCGAATACATGGTGGAACAGTACTAACCCATCGTATCACCGTGAATTATCAAATGATTGTACCAATTATGTTTCACAGGCTATTTATGCGGGAACTAACTCTACAATGTCATCAAACACCAATTACAATAAAGATTGGTATTATGATTTTTGGACACACACGGGTTCTTTAAATTGGGTGCAGGTGGACCCTTTTCATGTATTTATCACTACAAATACTTTGCGTGGGCCAGCTGGGCAGGAATTGTCCAATTTGTGTTACATGTCCACAGGCGATGTGGTACAAATGGACAATTATTCAGAATCTCCGACTTATTGGGATCACGAAGTAATAATAACGGCAATTATTGGGCAACCTTGTTATTCCAGCAGTTATTTGGTCAATAGCCATACTACTGATCGAAAACTTTATCCATTGAATAGCAGCGCTTATACGACTGGTTTTCCAGATGGCAGGCGTTATCTTCACATCACTGGCTACCGGGAGTAACAACCATGAAACACAGGCAACCATTCGTTTTCCTTATGTGGCTGGTGTTCTGTTTGGCAAGTTGCCGCACCGCGCCTGTGCCACAACCTACACCGAGCGTTGAACTCCCGCCAGTGCCCAGCCCGACTCCCGCATTGCTCCCCACGCCTACTGCTCCCGATGTGTACGGCGATTGGAAACTGTACACCACCGAAGACTTTTCCCTGCGTTATCCACCGGATTGGCAAGCTAATGGTGTTGAAGGCGAGTTTGCCGGCAGTGATGGTGAGTTTGTGCGGGTGCGAAAGTATCGCTCCTTCACCATTGGGCGCGTCTTGCCCTATTGCATCACTTTGGCAAACGAAAATCCTGGTGGGCAGTATGGTGTGATCCCCAAAATTAATTCCCCGGGATTCCGTTTGTCTGTGGTTACTTCTTTTTGGGTATCCCTACTCAAAAGCAATTTTGGAACAGGCGATCATTTTTGTTGGGTTATGGCAGATGATATTTCCCAATATCCACGTCATAACGAGCGTCCCGAAGNNCCGGTTTGGGAAGTATCGGCAAAATTTGGTGCATTTTGGGGGATTGTCAATTCATTGGTTCCCAATCAACCCCTGCCGCAACCCACTGCTTTTCCCACCATTATGGACTGTCAAGCCGTTCCCGAACTTAAGCCACTGAGCCAAACGGTTCAAGGGTTAGAAGTGAATGCTTATCCAATAACCAAGACAGATTGTGATTCTGGAATACTAACAGTTCTAAAGTATCAACTTGTAGATCAGCAGAATTTACAGGTTGTCCTTCCCTATACAGCAGATGTGGGCGCGTTTCAGGGCTCGTTCTCTGTAAAATACAGCGAAACAGCGAAATTTTTTCATGGTGCTTCTGCACTTGTCGAGATTTGGCAGGGCGAGCAGGTGGTAAAAACCATTTCCATCCCACCGGCAGGGTCACTCGATCCGATAAAGGGTTTCACCGTCTGGCGCGACAGTTGGTACTTGTCGTTGGATGGGGTGGTGTTTAAGGATGGTGAAAACTGGAATACCGCAATGGGTTATGATTGGGTCACGCATTGGCATCTGGTGAATGATGCGCCGATGTTTTTCTATCAGCGCGGAAGCGAAAGCGGGGTGGGCTATTTGACCGTCCCGCCGGTTCATATCCCGTTCAACGGATACGATATAGCCGCAATGCAGTCGTATTGCTGTCAACTCGACCCAACCATGTATCAAAACGGAGTTGGCTTCTATGCCCAACGCGATGGCATTTGGTGGTGGGTGACGGTCACGCTTTCCCCGTCCGTTCCCACTGCCCAGCCCACACCCAGCCTGCCACCCGTTCCATCAGCAACAGCCATCACGCCGACTGCGCTTGTCCCTTAAGCTCTGTCCTAAAAGTTGTTTTTCAAACGTCATGCGTATTCACATCACTGGCTACCGGGAGCCATTTCATGCAACGACAAACCTTCCTACTGTTTACATTCTTTGGGATATTGTGCAGTTTGGCAAGTTGCCGCACTGCACCTGTGCCTAGTCCACGAACACCCACCGCAAGCATAACCGGACTCCCTGCAACCCATTTCCCGCCCACCCATTTGCCACCAACTGGCTTGCCGCCGACCCAGTTGCCTGTGCCAGTGTCATCTCCACAACCTACGCCCAGCGCAATTCCCACCACAGATGCAACTGAACTAAATGTTTTTGCCATTATCAGTTACGAAATCAATGTTCACAGCCTACCAGACAAAGCCGCGGAAATAAAATTATTAGCACCTGACACCTATCGCGTATTAGGACGCAAGGATGATTCGTGGCTACTCTTAGACGTGGACGGTAAGCCTTGGTGGGTGATTTCGGGTTTTGTGCAATTATCTGAAGATGCTACCATTCTGCCAGAATGTGATGAGCAAGCGGTTTGCCGGCTTCCGCAGATTGTGGTGAACACCCATGTGCCACCGCTGGTTGAAACCATGCGCCAGTATCTAAAAGATACCCTAACTGGACAGATGGGTAGGTCGCTTTACCCGGAGGCAACTGGTGCATTTTATCAGGTCTATCAGGGCAATAACTATTCTTACACTTGGGACCCTGCTCAGCAACAGTTGGTGGCAATGGATCGACTGACCCCACTTGTCTTTGGCAAAGCCAGTACGATAGACCAAGTGACAGAGCAAGCCCAAACCGATATTCAATTTATAATGGGAGCAGACTACGACTTATCCGCTTTAGACTTTAGTACCCACATGAAAGAGCCGGGCAGTAGCGTGTTTTTTTATGAATGGGAAGATAAAAGTGCAGAGAGTCATTTGGCGCGTTTGATGTTAACCTATGCCGACACAGGGCAATTGATGCGTTTCAGTAATCAGTTTAATTATCTACACTATTACACAATTGCCTTGACACAAGGTGGTAATTTGTTGCCCCAATTAGCTCCTTGATTGAGCCAACAGTGTGACGTTGGCTTACAGTGGCAGAATAAGCTGATTTAGCAAACCAGTCGAAATTTCCCGCTGGCGAAGGTTTCGACTGGTTGCTTTTTTAAGCAAGCTGGAGTGGGAGCGTGCTTGGCTGAATAGGTTGGGCGGTCAAATCGTAGTTGAGCGCACCATTGATATACACGGGTACAATCTCTCCCACTGGCAGTTGACCTTCCACCAGCACATAGCCATCTATCTCTGGTGCATCGCGGAAACTGCGGCACACCGACAGTCCATCTCCCACCCCTTCTACTAGCACGGGTAGTTGTTTGCCCACCCAGGCTTGGTTTTTCTCCAATGAGATTTGTTGTTGCACTTCCATCAAGCGTTCACGCCGCTCATCCTTCACTTCCTGCGGAATTGGGTCGCCCAATGGTTCGCTGGCGGTGCCGGGTTCAAATGAAAAGGTGAAAGCGCCAACACGGTCAAAGCGCAAGTCACGCACAAATTGCAGGAGCGTTTCAAATTCTTGCTCGCTCTCGCCGGGGTAACCCACAATGAAGGTGGAGCGGATGGCAAGGTTGGGCAAGGTGCTACGCATTTTTTCTACGGTTTTGTACACCCAATCCACATTGGCGGGGCGTTTCATGCGCAGTAGGGTGTCGCGGTGTCCGTGTTGTAGGGGCATGTCTAAGTAGGGCAAAACTTGTGGGTAGCGTGCCATCGTCTCGATGAGTTCATCCGTGACATAGCCCGGATAGGCGTATAGGATGCGGAGCCATGGGATCTCCGGCGCACCCGTAGCAATTTCTTGCAATAGCTTTGCCAAACCGTTTTTTAAGCCCAAGTCATAGCCATAATCGGTAGTATCTTGCGCGATTAGCAAGAGTTCTTTTACGCCCATGCTTTGCAATCGTTGCGCTTCACTCACAATGCTGGCAATTGGGCGACTGACAGCCGTGCCTTTAATCAGCGGAATGGCGCAGAAGGCGCACGGGCGGCGACAACCATCGGCAATTTTTAGGTAAGCGCTTGCGCCGTGGATGGCGGTACGCATTGCCCCGTGTTCGTCACTGCCCACGGTAGCATCGCTAGGCAGGTGGTAAATCGGTTGCGGGTGTCTTTGTGCGCGTAGGCGTGTGACCAGGCTGACAATGTCCATCCAGCGGCGAGTGCCAATCAACCCATCAATTTGTGGGACTTGCTTGGCGACTTCGGCTCCATAGCGTTGGGTAAGACATCCGGCGGCGATCAGATATTGCCCGCGTCTTTTTTTGCGCCCCAATTCTTTTAGCGCGTTCAGTGATTCTTCTTTGGCGGGTCCGATAAAGCCACAGGTATTGACAATCAACACTTCGGCTTGGCTGGGGTCTGCCACGCCACGATAGCCTGACTCGCCCAATAGCTCTGCCATGCTTTCGCTGTCTACCGTATTTTTGGAACAGCCGAGTGAGAGTAGGTAAAAATTTTTTCGAGACTTTGGATTCATGGGCGAGATTGTAACACAANNGTGGTAAACAAACTAATTCTCTTCGCTCTCCAATTTCCCGCCCTTAAGCAGAATTGAACGCTGTGCCAGTGCCCTACCGTGCGCCAAATCTTGGGTGGTAAACAACACAGTTCGCCCAGCTTGATGACTTTCAAGCAAGACGGCATCTAGCAATTCACTACCTTGCACATCCAACCCCGTCCATGGTTCATCCAACAACAGCAGTTGCGGTTGGTGTAGGAGTACACGTGCCAATGCCAGACGTTGTTGCATCCCGCGCGAAAATCCGGCAGTGGCTTCATTGGCAAAGCGTGCCAAATTCACCCGCTCCAACAAGGCTTTACACTGTGCTTCCGCGTTGGATACGCGGTACAAACTGGCAAAGAAGCGCAAGTTTTCCAATGCGGTCAATTGCGGATAGAGCAGGGGGCGATGCCCCAAATAAGCCAGCAATGGGCGTACTTGCTCACCTTTTTTAGCAAGATCTAGCCCATTAATTAGCACTTGCCCGGTAGTGGGGCGTGCCAAACCAGCCAGTAAACGCAGTAGCGTACTTTTGCCTGCGCCATTTGCCCCAAACAGCGCCACCAGTTCACCGGCAGAAACCTGTAAATCAATGCCACGAAGCACAGGGCGCAAGCCAAAAATCTTGCTTAGGGCACGCGTAACAATCATTTTTTGCTTTTCCAGTTTAATCCGAACCACACAACTGACAGCGCCAGAATCACCATCGCCAGTAAAAGCTGTGCTGTAGTGCCACCATCCTCCGCCAAAACCCACTGGCGGGTGAGCGGTTTGCGATAGCCATTTAGGCTAAAGGATATCAGTTTCTCATTTGCACCGAGATAGTGGTTCACAGTTGAGCCATCTTGCAATTGGGCAGTGCCCTGTGTTTGCCAACCGCTCCCACTCACCTGCAAATTGCCGGTCGGGGTGAGCAAATTTACCTTTTGTGGGATATTGGGCAACAATTGTAAAAATTCGTACTCGCCTTCATACGGGAGCAGGTAACTAAACAGCAATTGATAGGCGCTTTCGGCAGGAGGCAAGGTCGCAAACACTTCAATGCCAGCGGCGGTGGCACGCGTCTTGCGTCCGAGCGCATCATCGGACAATTGTACTTGACGTGCGCCGTTGGGCAGGGGGATGACCAAAGTTGGGTCGCCATTTGTGCCTGCCAATGCCTTTTTGCCGCTCACCAGCACTTGCAACAGTTGGGTGACGCGCAGGCTGTTCGATGCGTCTTCTACGATGGTGTCCACGCTTTCCAGCACATAATCCGCCGTATCTACACTGGTTTGGTAAATCTGTACCGGAACTGTATAGTGAGCCTGCTCGGTCGTGTTGATAATTTCCGAGTTAAAGGTTGCCGCTTGATAGCGCACGCTTACCAGAAAAGCTTGTTCAGGTGCGAGAGCTAGCTCATTGAAGGCGTATGTGCCATCTTGGGCGGTGATGGTTTCGGCAGTTTGGGCATTGCCAGCCGCATCGAACAACTGCAAACTGACCGGCAAACCGCCTTCTGCCGTTGCCCCTGCGGTTGCGTCTGTCACTTTCCCCGTAATTTGCCCTTGCCCGGCAGTAGCGGGGATTTCCAGCGCTTTGGGTTGGTTGGGTAAAGCGCCCGGTGTGTTTTGCCAGAGTGTGCGGGCATATGGCAGAACATTCTCGCCCAATTGGGCGGCAATATCTGCATTGCTCAGGTGTATCACGGCGGCAAGGTCGCTCAAATTGGCGGGCGGGTTGGGCAAGTTGGCTTGGCTGGCTTGCAGGGCTTTTTCATCCATGCTCAGCGTGTAGAGATATGCCACCAAGTCCCAGCGTTCCTGCTCACTTAGGCTAGCCTGCCACGGCGGCATTAAACTCTCAATTTTGCCGTTGCTGATAATATCAAACCAGTCATTGGGCGTGCGGTTGGCAATGGCAGTTGTGGTGGAAAAATCCGGTGGATTGACTGGCAGTTGCCCGCTCATTTCGCCATCGCCCTTGCCGGTCACTCCATGACAACGGGTGCAGTTTTCGGCAAACAGTTGTGCCCCGCGATTGATATCCGGCGGCAAGGTGGGTTGAAGCGGCACGGCTTCTTCCGCAGTAACTTCACTGCCAGCAGGGGGTGTGAAGTCGCCGCCCAAAGAGCAGGCAGAAAGCATACTTGCCAATAAGGTCAGCCATAGAACACGTTTTATCATGTGAGTATTAAATCCGAGATGACAGAAAAGGATTATTTCCCTTCGATTTTTTTCAATATTTCCGCCCCGCGTGCCAAGAGTTGTGGGCGTTGGGCAGAATAATCGGCTTGTGAAAGCTTGCCAGTTTGTAGGTCTTGTTCCAAATCGTGGAGTGATTGCAGAATGGCGGCTTTTTCTGAAAGCAGGCGAGCGCTATGGCTCTCGTCCTTGAGTGGTTGCGCCCCTAGCCAGATTGGGCGCAGTATGGTGGCAACGATAATCAGAGTCAGCGCCAAGCCTAGAAGGATGGAGGTAAGTGACATAAAAGATAGGCAGTTAAGGGGGTGTTGGGCACGGACGAAACCATGCCGGATATCGTCAATTGGGACAATCGTGCGAGAGATTGAAACGCTTTTTTTTTTTACAATTCCGAATTTCTTGCTACTTGAGCAAACTTTCCAGTGTGCTGGCAATTTGGTTATAGGTAGTCGGACCGATAAATATTTGAGCAATTGTACCGTCTTGGGAGACGATGTACGTCTCTGGCACACCGCGAATGCGATAGGCACGCGAAGCCAGCGTTGCGGTATCAATCGCATTGGGGTAGCTAATGCCATATTTGGCAATGAACAAGTCGGCTTTGCTACGGGTATCCGCGTAGTCAATGCCTAAGACGAGCACATCTCGTCCTTGATAATCTTGCCAAATCCGCTCAATTTCGAGCGCTTCGGTCTCGCAGGGGATGCACCAACTCGCCCAGAAGTTGATGACCACTACTTTGCCCAGCCCGGCAGTTGGCATAGAAATCTCGCTGTCATCAAAACCGCTGGCGGTGAAGGCGGGTGCGGGCTTGCCGACTTGTGGGGCGTTGTTGACACTGCGCAACTGCAGAGCCAGTACCACCACTAACCCAACTGTTAAGAGCAGTAATAAAATTTGCCAAAGACGCAGTTTCATAAAGTTATCGTTTTTTTAGTTCGTTTTCTAGCTGTTCGGTATATTTGTCGGNNGGGCGGGGGAAGCTGACGTGGGGTTGGGGGTGCGGCGGAAGATGCCAAACCACACCAGCGAGAATGCCAGCAGTGCCGCAACTGGGAGCAACCATAACAGTAGGTTGATACCTTGCGGACGCGGGGCAGAGAGCACCCGCTCGCCGTGCTGGGCGACAAAGTAAGCGCGAATTTCTTCTTCGGTTTTGCCTTCTGCCAGTAGCCGCCGAATTTCTTCGCGCCAGTCTGCACATGCCTGCGTGCCGCATTGGTCTAACGGTACATTGGAGCAGGTCGGGCAATACAGTTCTTTGGCAATTTTGTTCACCGCATCGGCGGAGGGTGTAGGCGTTTGCGCATGTGCGCTAGCACCGAGCCAAGCGAAGCAAGACAAAAGAAACAAGACACTGAGAAATTTTTTCATGGGTTTAAGCTTCTTCCCGCCAAGCGGCAAAGGTGATCCCTAGCACAAAAATAATGCCACCAATCCACAGCCAGTTGACTAACGGGTTATGGTAAATTTTAAAGGTCGCGCCTTGTGCGGCAATTGGCTCCCAGCCCACGAGTAACACATAAAAGTCATCTTGCAGAGTGCTTCGCACGCCCGGAATGGTGGAGGTCTGTTGGGTATCCGGGTAAAAATCTTGCCGAGGGTAAAGTTCACCGACTTGCCTGCCATTTTGCCACACACTCACCACTGCACGGGTGACGGAGCGGCCATCAGGCGCAACAAATTGGTTCAACTTTTCATAGTGCATTTCATAGCCCGCTAACTGCAATGAACCGTGCAGTGGGATACTGCCTTGGGTGGTAGTTTGAAACAACTCGACACCAATAATGCCCACAGCCATCAGCACGACGCCTAAGTGAATGAAGTAACCGCCATAGCGTCTGCGGTTGCGAATAGCCATATTCCAGATCGCCTTCAGCCAAGGTTCGTTTTTGGTGCGGCGGCGGGCGGCGGCACCCCGAAAGTATTCGCTCAGGGTGACCAATGTGGTAAAAAATGCCGCGCTCAACCCGGCGGCAGATTCCCAGCGCAGTTGGTACAACCACGACAAACCGATGCCTAGCGCTAGCCCGACCACTGCCGGAAGCCACAGCATTTTTCCCAAGCGTTTTGCAGAGCCAACATTCCAAGCAGAAAGCGGTGCTACTCCCATCAGAATAACCAGCGCCAGCCAGATGGGACCGGTGGTGGCTTCGTAGAAGGGTGGCCCGACTGTAATCACTTGCCCGGTGAATAGCTCGGAGAAAATCGGGTAGAGCACGCCCCATAGAATGGTGACAACCAATACCATGAACAGCAGGTTGTTGAGCAAGAATAGCCCTTCCTTCGAGAGCCAACTTTCAAGTGGGCGCTCGGGTTTTAGGCTGTTCCAGCGGTAAAACAGCATTGCCATTGCGACAATTGCCATAAGGGTAATGTAGCTTAAAAATACGGGTCCTAAAGAGCTGGCGGCAAAGGCATGCACGCTAGATAGCGTACCGGAACGGGTGAGAAAAGTGCCAAGTACCACTAAACTGTAGGTGATGATGACCAATGCCAAGTTCCAATGCTTGAACATGCCGCGTTTTTCTTGGATGACTACCGAATGCAAGAACGCTGTGCCACTGAGCCAGGGCAGGAGCGCGGCGTTTTCGACCGGGTCCCAGCCCCAATAGCCACCCCAGCCCAGCACATCATACGCCCAGCGCCCGCCCAGCACCAAACCTAGGCTGAGAAACAACCAAGCGAATAAACTCCAGCGGCGGGTGACGCGCATCCAAGCATCATCGGTTCTGCCCACAATCAATGCCGCCATAGCAAACGCGTAGGGAATGATGAAGCCAATAAAACCGAGATAGAGCATTGGCGGGTGAATGATCATGCCCGGGTGGCGGAGTAGCGGGTTCAGCCCGTTTCCGTCTTCGGGAATGAGCAGGGTGGTGCCACTTGGTGGGAATAGTGCGGTGCTGACAGTACCGAAAGCATCTTGCCAGTAGGTGACAAATGGATTTTCCAGCACATTGTTCAGCAATAGGAAGAAGGCAAGGGTTATACTTAGTACACTAATGACATAGGGGTATAGGTCGCGTTCTTGCTTCCAATCCCGCAGGAGCGCTACCCCAATAAAGGTGGACATCAGCCAAGACCAAAAGAGCAGACTGCCTTGTTGCCCACCCCATAGCGCGGTCACTTTAAGATACCACGGCATGTTCCAACTGGACACGCGGGAAACATAAGCCACTTCAAAATGTCCCTGGGTGATGAGCACAATGAGCAGTAGGCAGGCTAGCGTGAGCAGGGGCCAAGAGAGAAATGCCGCCAAGCGGGCGCTTTCTAGCCAATCGGCGCGGCTCTTACGCACAGCCAACACAGACATTACGCTGGCATAGATGCAGGATAACCATGCCAAAAAGGTGGCGATTGCGCCTAAATTTGCCAACAGCATATTATTGTCCTGATTGTTGGGGAACTTGGTCTTCGTAGCGAGTGGGGCACTTTAATAGAAGGGTGTCCGCATAGAACACCCCATCTGTGCCGATGCGCCCGTCCATAATTGCTTGCGCTTCATTGCGGAGTAGGTCCGGTTTTTCTCCCACATACACCACCTTTAGCCGTTGGGCATTGGGGTTAGTGGTAGCTTTGTACAATACGGTTGCCAAGCCACCTTGTGCATCAATGTCTTTTTGGTCGCCCGGAATGTGGACGACTTCAAAGCGCAATTCAAGCGTATCGGTATTGTAAGTGACGGTATCGCCTAAGACAGCACCGGAGAGACGCACATTGCGCCCTTGCATGTTCGGGTTACTGAGTAATTCGTCTACAGTTTGAAAATATTGCCCAGTATTCACTGTATTGACAACAATCAGACCAATAACGGCTGAAATGATGACAAAAAAGCCGATGATAAATTTGTTCATAATAATGTAGGGTTTTGGAATGAAAATTTGCTCATTTGCGGCTAATTGTATCACAGAGTGTTCTGCACAGTTTGCCATAGCGCAAGGTTGGGGCTGGAAAGCCGGGCTAATCGGGTATAATTAGGGGCGTTTTTAGAGTACGCCCGAAAATTGGAAAGCGATATTTACCACGCTTTAAGAAAACGTTTTGCTTACGGGAAAAACGCAATTGGTGACCTGCTGAGAATTCGAAGAATAGGAACATTTATGCCACGCAACAAGAACGCGCTCCACCCGATTTTGGAAAATGCCTGGTTTTGGTACATATTCATCATTGCCTGTGTAGCGCCATTGCTCGCACATGCTTGGCTGGGATGGTATACCCCGCCAGTTGCGGATGATTTTTGTGCAGAACTTTTTAATAAATCTTTCGGGTATTTTGGGGCACAAATTCACTTTTATAAAATGCTGGACGGACGTTACCTAGCCCATCCCTTCATTTTAGGCTTCCCGCTCTTGGGTAGATGGGTACTCCACCTTGTCACAACTTTGAGTATTGCCAGTTGGCTGGTGGTGTGCGGTTTTGCCTTCCAAAGCGTAACCAAAGGCACACTGCCCAAACATTTGTGGATTGCGGGTGTGCTTGTGTTTGTAGTTGTAATAATTGAAGCAAATCCAAATTTTTGGCAGTTGTTTTATTGGGTGTCGGGCTTTAGCATTTATGGGATACCAGCGTTGTTGGGCATCTGGATTGCAGGCTCTGCTTATCGTCTTTGGCAAAATGAAAGCGTTTTATATGAAAGACCGAGCATCTATCTGGTTGCTTCAATTTTAGGTTTTGCGATGGCAGGTTTTTCTGAAATGATTAATCCGGTGGCATTGGTGGGCGTTGCTGGAATGATAGGTTATCTGTTTTGGTTTGAACCACAGCGCAAGCGTCGTAACGCACTCATCTTGTTAGCCGGACTCTTTGGTGCTGGTTTGTTTATTGGGGCAGTGTTGATGATCCTTTCGCCGGGCAATGCCTGGCGCCAGCAGTTTTTTGTGCAGACAGCGAATCCGTTCCAACTGCTTCGCCTGAATTTCCGGCATTGGTTGTTATTTTACAAAGGGCTTTTTACTGCAAATCGAGTGGTGTTCTGGTTATTTTTGGCGAGTGTGTTTTACTTACTTGGGCAGGCAAGCACTTTGCCGAGGCTGGCACGCCGTCAAGTGTTTACTTTCTTACTGTGGGGTGGGGCATTGTTTTTGCTAGTACCCTTCTTGTCTTTGCTAGGCAGTAGCTATGCCATCAGTTCGCTTCCGCCAGCACGTTCTCAAAGTATCCCTTTTGTATTTTGCTTGGTGATGGTATTACTCATCGCATGGGTCATGGGGCGAACTGACAGTCCCGCACGGGTTGAACGCTACCTGCAGGGGGTTGCCAGCATTCTTTTGGCGGTTGGCTTATTGTTGGGTCCAATCCGCTCGGCTCGGCGCGTGCTATCCTATCTGCCAAAAGTGCAACTGATAGCGACCAAATGGCAAACTGCTGAACAGGCTATTTTGCAGGCAAAGCAAGCGGGGCAAACAGTGGTGCAGATTGACCCTATCGAAAACTTATTTGGCTTAGACCAGATTGGCTCAAATCCGGAAAATTGGACGAGCATTTGCCCTTCTACTCTGTATGGGATTCAAATCACGGAGAAGAAGTAACCCATCGCAGGGGTAGGCTCTCTGTGCTAGGTGAATTCGGTTAACGGTTTTGGGGTGATGAGTAAATTGCAGTAACCGCGCTTTTTGTATTGGGCAAGTAAACGCTCATCTTGTAGAACGGTGTGCAAAGTTTTTCCTTCAAACTTGTAAATTTGATACCCTTGCTGGCGAAAACGAGCTAGCAAGGCGGCTGGGTCACTGCCGGATTTTTCCAAGCCATAGCGCCAAAATTCCATCAAAATCGGTGGGTAGTTGCTTCGTTTTAGCAAAGCCTGCATTCCATCTAAAGCATGTCCTTCATAGCCCTGAATGTCCATCTTGACAAAATCAATGACGGTAGACTTCGGGAAAAAATCATCAAGACAAACCATTTCACATTGTGTAGTTTTCCGTTTCCCTTCGCCAGCAGTGGCATAGGTGCGTTGGTCGCCGCTGTTTAGGGTGGAAATATGCACTTCAGCATAGCCGTTATAGTCGCCGATTGCTTTCCAGTGGGTAAATACCTGCCCAATGCCATTGGTTTCGATGTTTGCTTTTAGGTCGGCAAAGTTTTGTGGTTCGGGCTCGAAGGCGTGTACCGCACCTTGCTTTCCAACACATTCACTTAAGCTAATCGAAATTTGCCCAACATTTGCGCCAATGTCTAAGACCGTTTGCCCTGCTCGGACGATTTTTCGCATCCACTTTAATTCGGTAGAGTCCAAGTGAACATACTTGCGCAATAGTAATGCCAAAAAGCGATTGAAACGCGAAGTTTGGAATTGATATCCTTCAATGTTAAGTTGGAATTTCATAATCAATCAGCTAGATAAATTTTATGCGTTTAGCCGCAAACCACACCATACGAAGGAGTAAACTACCATCCCGCCACCGCGAAATGTTGGTGGTTCCATAGGTGCGTTCTCGATAGCGTACAGGTAGGTCAATGATTTTTAGATGCTGGCGAGCCGCCCCAAATAGCAAGTCAAAATCGCCAAACGGGTCGAAATTTCCAAAATATGTGCGGTTCTCGGCAATTTGCAGGTAATCTCGTTTCCAAAGCACTTTTGTGCCACACAGTGTGTCGCGGATAGATTGCCCCAACAGCCACGAAAAGGCAAAGCTGAAGAAGTGATTACCCAGCAAGTTGAAAAATCGCATTGCTTTTTCTTCCATTGGGTAAACCAGCCGTACCCCATTAATGAACTCTCCCTTTCCCTGTACGATTGCATTAAAAAACTGCGGTAGCGTTTCGGGCGCAACGGTTAGGTCGGCATCCAAAATCATTAGGATATCACCCGTAGCATTTTGAAATCCGACACGAACTGCATCGCCTTTACCCTTGCCCGGCTGTTTGTGCGCTTGACAGGCCCACTCGGGGTGCTGGGCTATCAACTCTTGAATGACCTGCCAAGTATTGTCAGAAGAGTTCCCTTCTACAAAAACAAGTTCGGTTTTATCTCCCATGCGTGGCAGGCGGTCAAATACCGCTTGAATGTTTCCGGCTTCGTTACGGGCAGGTACAATAACCGAGACGGTAATGGGGGTAGTCACCGGGGTAGGAGCGGGTTTGGCTACAAAAAAATTGGTGATACACAAATGTTCAAAAGGGAATAATTTGGCGAGTATTCGGTTGGCTAGCGGAGAAATGATGGGTAGCTCAAAAGGGAGCAGTAATTCGCGGGAGTGTTGTACCATCTCGAAGCCACTTAAGGTTAGCAGGTGCTGAATATCGTTTACAGTTAACCAGTTTTGTTGCAATTTGTTGCGGGCAAGCCCCAATTGTGCCGCTAAATTGACGACTGGCTCCCAAACCCGACTGTAGATGTTGAGAATCATGCGTGTATTTGGGTTGCAAACAGGTTTGAGATTTTCCAGTAAGACCTGCACATCCCAAACATCGTTCAGTAGGTCAGATAAAATAATAATATCGAAAGTTTCATTTAGCTTGAATAAATGCGCATCTGCTTCGATAAAGTGCAGATGGGGAAATTTGGCTTGTGCTTTTTTTAGTTGTGCGGGTGAAAAATCAATGCCCAGTCCATACTTGGGCTGAAGCGCCGCCAGCAGTTCGCCTTGTCCACACCCGATTTCCAAAACACGACTATTTGGACGTACCCATTTTTGAAAAAAAGCAATCACCTGCTTCTGGTATTGTTGGCTTCCAATCGGCAGGGGAGACTGTTCGGCGCAAGAATTCCAATGAGCAATACGTTGAGCTTGAAAATTTAGGGCTAGACTGTCGAAATTCATTTGATTGTGGGGAAATTGCTTGAAAGGTTCCAAATTTTTGCGAATATTGTACTCGGCAGGTTAAGATTCGGCGCACAAGTCGAATCTTGCATTGCGCTTTTTTTCCGTGTCAAACCTATCATTGTACGGTTCAAGAACTAGTACCTGTGATTGCGGCAATCTATATTCGGTGCGGATGGAAATTGCGCTTTTATTTTTAAGGGAAAAAGCGCAATTCTGACCGATGTTGAATAGATGCCTGCCAAAGGCGCAATCCCACAGGCTGAACGGCAATCCATTTCGCAATTTTCACGGATGCTTCATCTATTTGCCGGCTTCGGCAAGCGATTTTATCATAGGTTTGCTTTTGCNNTTCAGCTTAACCGGGTAAAATTAGTAAGAACTGATGGTTAGCTCTGTGGCGTGAATAAATCCGTTTTGATATTAGTTTTTGCAGGAAAGCTTAACTGAAATTTTGAAAAAAGATGAAGAACTCACAAGAAATGATTTCACCGAAGATTCAAAAAATATTATTTTCTATCTCAGCAATTGTGTTTGTTGCTTGGTCATTTGCCTTTATTTGGCAAACATCTTCCATAGGGATTGACGGCAAGCGCTATTTTTCGCTTTTTGACGACGGCATGATTTCGATGCGCTATGCCTGGAATCTGGCACATGGAAGCGGTTTGGTTTGGAACAGGGGCGAATATGTAGNNTATAGCAACTTCCTATGGGCATTGTGGATGGCAATTGGCGCGTTCTTCTTTTCAAAAGTGAATGCTGTACTATTTGTACAAGTTTCTGGCTTGGTAATTGTGTTGTCAGTGGCTATTATGGCATCTGCGCTCTACACTGAGAAGAACAAAGCTGAAGATTCTGGTGGCTTTGGGAGTTGGCTCGTTTTTGTTGGATGTTTAGCCTATTATCCACTATCCTACTGGTCTTTAATGGGCATGGAGGTTGGTTTACTGACCTTCCTTCAAGTTGCATCCATTTGGCAAGCATTTATTTTCACTCGCACCCATCAATCTAGCCATGCCTATCTACTGGCTGTTTTGTTAANNTTTTGGTTAGAAATGAAGCGATTTTGTTCTCAGTTGGTGTGGCTTGCTATTTGTTTATTGCGAATTGGCAAAAACTTACCCAAAAACTTTTGAAAACGTCCTTAATCAGCATCTTGCTCTATGGGGCAATCGTTTGTGCTTTTCTAACCTTTCGCTATTTTTACTACGGACACCTTGTTCCCAATACCTATACGTTGAAGATGACGGGACTGCCACCGACTGAAAGAATTTTGAATGGTTTTCGCTATACAATGCTCTTTTTGCAAGAGAGTCGGTATTTTCTAGCCATTGCAGTGCTTTCACTCGCGTCCAATATGATTCGTTTCAACGCTAAAAATCTATTTTTAGGCTGTGTGGTTGCCCTTGTGGTGGGCTACCAAATCTATGTGGGTGGGGACCCGTGGATCTATTGGCGTATGTTTGTACCTGCCGCACCGATATTATTGATTTTAGTAGTTGAAGTAGGGGAAACCTGCGCAAAATGGCTGGCTTCCAAAATTAGGGGGGCTTTGCCAGGAGACAAAACTTGGCTATTCAGTTTCGCACGGCTTCTAATACCTGCTTGCCTGCTGTTTGTTTGCCTATTCACTGCCAATAAGCGCTTTTTTCCAGAGATGTTTTTTCAAGTTCGCCCGTATTCTGCCGATGCCAATGCGAATAACATAAACTTAGCCATCGCAATTCAAGCAGTAACGGATGAAACAGCCAGTGTGGGGGTAGTGATGGCAGGGGTAGTGCCATACTATACTGGTAGGTATGCCATTGATTTTTTAGGAAAATGTGACCCCTACATTGCAAACTTGCCCCCTCATGTGTATCCGACACCCGCTTGGTATGGTATGACCAGTGTCCCCGGACATAATAAATATAATTTAGCCTATTCCATCCAGCAACTTCAACCCACTTTTGTTGAAGTATTCACTTGGGAGCAGGAGGATGTGAAGGGGTGGGCACAAGAATATTATGATGCGGGTATCGATTATCAGGGTATTCGGCTCAAACTACTCAAGAACTCGCCAGCTTTACGCTGGGATATCATAACCAATAACTGATTAATTTATTGATAATAAACTCATCTTAAACTATTCCCCAATCTTTCCGTCTTTGTGTTATACTATTTTGGCTACAATTTGACTCGATATTTGGCAAGATTAATATTTGCACTTTCATATAAAATATATTCGACACAGGTGATGTTCGGGCACATACCGAATGTTAAGTTAGGCTTCTACCCCTTAAGAATAAAAATGCAAGTTCCATCCGTATCTAATCTACAAAGCGCAAATTTCTAGCCTGTCAAATATAGATGGCAATATTCTTGCAACTAATCATTGGTAATGAATACCCCACTGTCTTATCCCCAGCCTGTTCGCAACGCCTTATACGCATTGCAGATGCAATCGTTTGCCGACCAAATTTGGCAACCGGGTAGCCCTTTGGCATTGCTGACCGCACAAATGCTGTGGGCAAGCATCCCATTGGTGCAGGGCTGGTTAGAACCACAACCTTGGCTAACCTGGGCACAGCAATTATCACAACCCGGAGATACCACTCATCATGCCAACGATTGACCTTGTAGCATTCATTGCCCTGATTGCCTTTATTGGTTTATTGGCGTTTTTGTTGTATGGCGGCATTGTCATGGGGCATCAATTACGCCTACGTCCCATCCGAGCGGTGCAAGCTTTGCCAGATTTGGTCGAATCTGCTACCGAGACTGGCAGTCCAATCCAGATTAACTTGGGAAGTGGCGCAATTTCGGGCACACAATCTTTGGCTGGTTTGTCTTCTATGGCAATTTTAGCGAGTTTGGCTCCTTCGGTAGGTGTGTCGAGCCAATTGCCGGTGGTGACCACGGGTGATGGGGTATCGGCCTTGCTGGCGCAGAGCGTATTGCATCAAGCTCATCAACAATACGAGCAGATAGAGCGTGCGCCCAGCCCGAATAATACACAATTTACCGGCGCCACCCCAACTGCTTATGCGGTGGGGGCGGCGCTTTTGACCGAAAAAAACCATCCCCAAGTTTCTTTGCATGTGGGACAATTGGGAACAGAAGCTATGTGGCTTTCTGTTGCGGACGAGCGCCAAAATGTTCGCAATTTGATGGCTACCACAGCAACCCAAGCCGCCGAGATTCCCCTGCTGGCGTCAGAAAATGCGCTCTTCCCTGAAGAAGTGTTTGCCCTACCGGCATACTTGCACCCTGAACCGGAAAAACGCCAAGCATTGCAAAACAGCCTAGTGGCGCAAGACATTGCTCGCTGGGTGGTTGTGGGAACTATATTGCTTGGCTCACTGGCACTAACCTTGCAATCGTTCTTTTAAGTATGCGCTCAGATCGTCTTTCTCTCATCATCGCCATCACCGTTTGCACAGTCGTGCTAGCCGGTGCGTTTTTGGGCGGGTTTGTTCCTGTACTGGCTGACCTAAAGGCTGTCTTCACGCGCTGGGCGGCAATCTTGGCTGGGGTTGCGCTATTGGTAGCGGTACTCAACCTGATAAAAACACACATTCAGCGCATTATGAAATCAGAAAAAGGCACCGTTCAAAGCACAATTCTGGTTTTTTCTTTTACCTTTGTGGTGACAGTCGGTTTGCTAGGCTGGTTTAGCCCAACAACCGCGCAACAGGCTACCGATGCGGTTACCAACCCATTTATCACCGCCCAAAAAGCATTTACTGGAACTTTTCAGTATCTCCAATTGCAAATTGAAGCCTGGCTTTCTGCCCTGCTCGCCATATTTTTACTTTCTGCCGGGCTAAGATGGCTAAGAAAAAATCCGTCACTAGCCAGCTTTTTGTTTATCCTTGCCAGCATTGTCTTTTTGCTTGGCTTGGTGCAACTCAATCTGCCAGATTTACCAGCCGCACTGATGCCACTGGTGACACTACCCACTGTTTTGCGCCAGTGGCTGATGGATGTGCCTGTACTCGCCGCTGTGCGTGGCATTTGGCTAGGGTTAGCGCTGGCTTCCCTAACCTTGGGGGTACGTGTTTTACTAGGGGTTGACCGCCCTTATGGAGGCGACTAAAGCGATGTTGCCCAATGACCCAAATCAAACCAACGGCACAACTTCTTCTGAAACTCGCGAAGAAATAGATGCCGCATTATTTGAATGGTTAGACGAGTTGCGCCAAGCAGGTACAAAGTCTAGCAGTCCTGCGCTAAACTCAACTACACCAGCCCCTGCCAGCATGGAAGAAACGTTGGTTTCTCCCAGCCCTGCTCAACCCCAGCAAGTTACACCAGTTCCCACCAAACCAGCCGATATGCCCACGCTAGTCCCTCCGGCGGCGGAAAGTTTTTTGGCAGATACTTCTCAAGAGAGTTTTGGTTTGCCTAATTGGTTGGATGAAATTTCCAGTAAAGCAGGTTTTGATTGGGAAAGCGCCGAGTCCACGCCTGCCCTCCCAACTGCCCATAACGCATCCAATACCCCGCCTGCGCCAGTTCAGCCGCCTGTCAGCGAAGTTCCAAGTGTGCCGTCTCCATCACTGCTGGATGAAGACTTGCCCGATTGGCTAAAGCCCGGCACGGGTGAGTTACGCGATATGGGGCAAAATCCAGACAACCAGCCAGTGGGCGACTCAACCGGCAACCTGCCCGGTTGGTTACAAGGGCAGGTGGTAGATCCAGCTTGGATAGAAGACTTGCCCGATTGGATGACTGGACTCGCACCGGAAATGCCAACTCGTCAGCAAGCAAATGTTGAAGCAGACGCCTTGCAGGATTTACCGGACTGGCTGACCGACGAGCATAGCACGCCGAATCATTTGGCTGATTCGCAAGATTTGGCAAGTATCTTTGCCGAGCAGGTACAGGCTGAACTGGCGGAAGCCGAATCTTTACCCGATACTGCTCCCCTACCGGACGAAACGCCACTGCCCACTCGGCGCGAAGTTCCGGACTGGCTAAAACCTGCCGCCAACTTGGAGTTTGAATTATCCGGTACAGATTTACCTCCGTGGATCCGTCCGACCCCTGCCCATGAATTGGAGTGGCTCAATGAGTTAGCGGGACAGCATATATTTTCGCAACCGCTGATTGTGACCCAACAGAATGATCATGAAATTGACTTTCAAATTTCACCAGATAGCACGCCGCCTGCTTGGCTAAAAGAAAAGCGGGCGATGGAGCAGTCCTTTTCTGAGAAGCCATCTTCCTTATCTCCGACCCATACACAACCCACCCGTAGCGAAAAATTACCTGCCGGGCAACAGGGCTGGGTAGACGANNCGCGCTTGAGCCTGATTCGCCCACACTCGAGCAAAAAAAAACAAGCACGCCTGAACCTTTTTTACCGCTCCCCGAAGATGACAGCGCGTTGACCAGTTGGCTGGAAAACTTGCGCCCCGGCACTACCATTCCGAGTACGCCAGCTACTGCCGAAGCTACGCCCACTGCCGAAGCTACTCCTACTGTCGAACCATTCCAATCTCAAACCTCCGAGATTCCCGCTGTTGCCGGAGGCGTCTATCGCTCACGGGTCAATTCTTTGCTGAAGGGGCTTGAAGAGATGCTGTTGGTGGTGCCGGCGGTGCAAACACCCCGCGAAGCACCCGCCATCCAGCCTTTGCAAGTTACACCAGAGCAAGAGTCTGACCTGCAATGGCTTCAACAACAAGTGGCATCCGAAGGTACAGCCCCGCTTGCCCCCGAAGCCCAATCTCGTACCAGACGTTTTGCTTGGTTCAATGGTTTTGCCTGGGATAATCTGCTACTAACTGCCCTTTTTACATTCGTTTTAGGGCTTTCGCTGTTTATCTCTATCCCTGCGTTTGTACCTGCGACTGCTAGTAGCGCCAACCTAACCGGACAATTTTACGAAGCCATTGAGCAGATGCCTAGCGCGGGTACTGCCTTGGTTGTTTTTGAATACGCGCCCGGACAAGCCGCAGACATCGGCAATGGGTTGCAAACCGCCATGACACACATTTTGAAGCATGGCGGAAGTCTTTATACGCTGAGCACCCAACCCAGTAGCGATTTGTTGGCGCTTGACATGGTACGAAAGACGGAAGTATTGGGCAATGACCTGTACGGTGCTCGCTTACTGCACTTAGGCTATTTGAGTGGCGGCGCAACGGGCATCCAAGCCCTGCTAAGCGCTCCCGCTCGCATGATTGCCAAAGACGCACTGCAGGGGCAACCGGTTTGGGTAAATGTGCCTAGCCTTGCGGAAATTGATTTACTGGTGATAGGCGCAGATTCGCCCGAAGATGTACGCAATTGGCTTGAACAGCTACAACCCCTGCATATTCCAACGTTAGCAGTCACCACAACTGCCTCTGCTCCCTTTTTGCAGGCTAGTGCCGACTCACAGCAGTTAGTCGGTGTACTGAGTGGCACCGCCGCCATCGCCGCTTATCAGCAAAGGTTGAACGATACTCTGCCGCGTGAATGGAATATCTACGCCACTGCCATTGTTTTGACCATTTCTGTCTTGTTGAGTGGGGTATTGAGCGCAGGGTTGCAAACCTTGAGGCGCCGGGGAAACAAGGCAAGGTATGAATAGCCAAATCATCGGACTTATTTCAGGATTTTTTAGTTTGGTCTTAGGACTATGGGTCTTTAGCTACCTGTTGGGCGACAACCCTTTCTATCGCTTTGCCATGCACCTGTTGATTGGCGTTTCTGCTGGGGTGTCTTGTGTGTATGTCATCCGTAGTGTAATCTACCCACAATTGATAGAAACCTGGCAATCTGCATCGATCCCTTATGGCTGGTTTTGACTCATCTTTCCGGTGTTGGGTAGTAGTTTACTCCTTACCCGCTTGCAAAACCGCTGGATTGAACTGGCTAATCCGGTTTTAGCCTTTATTGTGGGTGTGGGGGCGGCAGTAAGTGTCGTTGGCGTATTGCGCGGCACGCTGATTCCGCAAATGCAGGCGGCGATGCAACCACTGTGGCAACCTTCCGGGGATTGGGCGGCTAGTGTCGCCTACACACTTCAACGTATCATTTTGCTGATAGGAACTTTGTGTACGTTGCTTGCTTTCTCCTATGTGATGGGTTGGGGGCAAAAGAATTCGGATTCGCCGGAAAACACCCGGCGGTGGGTGGGTCTTGCGTGGTTGGCTGTGCCGACTCGCATCGGCTTAATTATGGTGTGGCTGTTATTGGCGGCATTGTATGCCGGAGCGTTGGCATCGGGCATGGCGTTTTTCAATGAGCGCTTATTTTTCATGTACGATTATTTCACCCAACTGTTTCAATTTTTTAGCCGCTAACCTTCCTCCGCCATGTCGCAAACATCTTCTCATTCCGCCGTCTCCATCCTTGCTGTAGATTTTGGCAGTGTAACCACACGTGCCGCTTATTTTGACGTGGTAAATGGCAGTTATCGCTTTATCGCCGCCCAAGAAGTACCGAGTACCCCCGGTCATGCCTTAGGCTTACAATTTGCCCTGCAACCGCTTTTGCAAGAGTTGGAGTACGTCAGTGGCTTACAACTCACTGATGAGGACGGCTTGCCGCTAGTACCCCACCAAAATGGCAAAGGTGTTGACCAATTTTTTTGGACAACCAGCGCCGAAGCGCCCCGGCGGGTCTTTTTGGCAGGATTAACGCGCCAGCACAGTTTGCCCGCGTTGCAGAAAGTGGTTGAATCGCAACCTTTGATGGTTGTAGGCACGCTGGTTGCCTCCGATTTGGCGAGCGAGAGTGAGCGGGTAGAGTGGGTGCGTTCTACTCAGCCGGATTTGATTCTGATAGCGGGTGGGGTAGAAGGGGGGGCGCAACAAGAAGTCAAACGTTTGGTAGATGTGATTGCAATGGCAGTACGGCTGATGGGCGAAAATCCTCCCATTGTCATTTTTAGTGGCAATTCCAACTTGCACCCCATTGTGCATCAAGCCTTTCCCCAAGTGCAACTCTTTCTAACGGAGAACATCACCCCGCGCTTAAACACATTTCAACCCCAACCGTTGTTGCATCAACTTGCCAAAGCTACACAATATGACTTGGCGTATCGCAATGCCAATTTTACGCAGTTGTTTTCCCATTCATCTGCCGCACCGCTTACCACTAGCCATGCTTTTGGGCGGATTGTGCAGTTTTTGGGACATAAGCAGGGCAGAGTCTTGGCAATGGATGTGGGTTCACGCATGGTGGTGACTGCCTTTATAGATCGGCAAAATTTCGCTTTGCGGGTTCACCCTGACTTGGGGGTGGGACACAGCGCAGTCAACACGCTTAATCAAGTGGGTTTGCCGACTGTCACCCAATGGTTAGAGCCGACTGCCGACCCGACCCAAGTCCAAAACACCATTTACAACAAAGTCTTAAGCCCAGCCAATGTGCCGAGTGAACTGCACGACTTACAGGTGGAGCAAGCGCTCGCTCGCGCCGCTTTGGTAAAAGCGCTTGCCCCGTATGCCGACCAAGCGATTGATCAAATGGTGGTTGCCGGGGCGGTGTTTCGTCATGCGCCGGAAGATGCACAAATCGTTTTTACCGCGCTGGATGTTTTTCGTGGTTTTGGCGTTTTCTCTTTTACATTAGACCGTTTGGCAGTTTTACCCATGTTGGGGGCAATTGCATCCACCAACCCGTTAGCTGTGGTGCAGATTCTTGCCAGCGGGGTGCTTGAAACGTTGGCGCAGGTGGTGATGCCGCGCTTTAATTTGGGGAAGGGCAGTACCAANNCTAAAAGTGGCGATTAAAGAAGAAGGTGGGGCGGAACAGCTCTTGGAAGTGCAAGCCGGGCAATGTGTGGAATGGCAAGGAGTGGGTCGTGTCACATTGCAACCGCTGGGTGGTACGGATATTGGCAATGGCGTAAACCAACCACACACGTTGCAGTTGGCTCATCTGCCTAAGGGTCTTATCATTGATGCTCGCCTAAAATAAGCTCAGCAATCGCGCAAAAATAAAATAGCTCAATCGTACCGCTACGATGCGAATGGCGCAGTCAGCGCGCGTGC
>DKKK01000102.1:0-14303 GCA_002455215.1 Anaerolineales bacterium UBA6668
GGCACCTTTTGCCGCGCTTGAACAGCCGATTTTGGATTTTGTCGCACCAGGCGTAATGCAGCCGGTGCAAGATATTTATCGCTACGACAAAACCGGTTGGCGTACCAAGCATCTGCCGCTGGTGGTGGGCTGGTTGCGGTCGGAAGCCATGAACTTGCTGACAGGAAAGGCCGAAGACCCTGAAATCATGCTGCGCGGTTCGCTGCTACGCGCCGATTTTAAGCATTGCGCCAGAGATATATCTGAACGAATTGAGAACAGCACCGCCAGTCCAGCGCAGCTTGCGACACTTATGCACGGGCCTTTGCCGCCATTGTGGGCAAGTATGTTGAACTGGAAGACGCTTACAAAAGTGTCAAAGAGTCGCTCAAACACGCGGCAATGGCCTGTGAACGAACGCTAAAAATTAGCTGGATTCACGCGGAAGATTTGGAAAAAGGGCAAGAGTGGGAGATTTTACACCAAGCGCATGGCATTGTTGTGCCGGGCGGCTTCGGTGAGCGCGGCGTGCAAGGCAAGATTTTAGCGGCACAATATGCCCGCGAACACAAAATCCCCTATTTGGGCTTGTGTTTGGGGATGCAAATCTTGTGTATTGAATTTGCCCGCAACGTGATGGGATGGGCAGATGCCAACAGCACAGAGTTTACCCAGACTTCCAGCCATGCCATCATTAGCCTACTTGAAGAGCAAGAAGGCGTTACCGACAAAGGCGGCACGATGCGTTTGGGTGTGTATCCTTGCCAACTTGTTCCGCATACCAAAGCCGCGCAAGCCTACGGCAACCCAGAAACAGCAATTAAAGAACGCCACCGTCACCGCTGGGAATTTAACAATCTTTATCGTGAACCGATGAGCGCCAAAGGTTTACTCTTTAGCGGGCTTTCTCCCGATGGTAGTTTGGTGGAAATCGCCGAAGTGCAAGACCACCCCTACATGCTTGGTTCACAATTTCATCCGGAATTTCTCTCGCGCCCCAATTGCCCGCACCCGTTGTTTCGTGGGTTAATTCAAGCGGCAATTCAGCACACCAAAGGTTAGTGACTAGCACACGTGCTAGCTATCCCCTTCCTGCACATGCGCGACTAACCCATGCCCACCCACCGGCTGGGTTTCGAAACGTTCCCCAAACCCGGCAATTAAAGCCCGCCCTTGTGCAATTGCCTGTTGTACCGCTGGCAGGTTGAGTGACGCACGATGGTGGCTTGCACTTTCCCACACTTCCGTAATCCAAATTGCATTTGCATCTGTGCTATCTTTGGCAATCACATAGCTAAAACAACCCGGCATATGGACTGTACCCGCTTGCAAAATGTCAATCAGCGTATCGCGTTGCTCTGCTGTCGCAATGATTTTTCCAATAAGTCCGTACATAAGTTTTTCTCCGAGTCATTAAGTCTTTTTTCTTGCGCTGATAACAATCCACGCCACTGCACACAGCGTAATTGCCATTGCCAACATTCCTAGCCCTGTCAACTTTTCTCCCGCAAACAATACCCCCAACAGCACGGCTACTAACGGATTCACATAGGCATAACTGGTTGCCAGACTTTGCTCCACAGTTTGAAACAGGTACATATAGCAACTATAGCCAATCATTGAGCCAAATGTGGTGAGATAGAGCAAAGCAAGCCAAGCTCGCCAGTCCGGGGCATGTATCAGCGGCTGGTGTAACCAGTAGGAGAGTAGG
Organism: Anaerolineales bacterium UBA6668; assembly: GCA_002455215.1. Taxonomy (GTDB): domain Bacteria; phylum Chloroflexota; class Anaerolineae; order Anaerolineales; family UBA6668; genus UBA6668. The sequence continues at coordinate 1,691 of DKKK01000102.1, forward strand.
GGGGAAAGCGCAAGGCAGATGATCCCGCCTGCCAGCATCTCTGCCGCAAAGCCGGTGGTGCCAGCAGGAATTTGCAGGCGCTTGCTTAGTTGTGAGCCGAAAGCCCAGTTGATGGATGCCCCCAGTAAAATCAATAAGCCGGGCACGGTCATGTTTAGCCCGCCCCCAAAATTAAGTAAACCGATACCGAGCAAACCAATTGCCAAGCCCAGCCATTCGCGCCCGGAAGGATAACTCCCCCACAGACTACCCAACACGGCAACCCACAAATNNAAGCCAAGCCAGTATCTACCCACTGCTCAGCAATTGCCAAGAAGCCAGTACCACCCATCAGCATTAAGCCACCGACAATCGCGCTATCGCGCCACTGTCGGGCAGTGGGTAGTGGCTGTTTGCGCCATTTTTGCCATGCCAAAAGTAGTGTTCCAGCGAAAAAGAAACGTAAGCCCAACAAGACGAAAGGCGAAAACCCTTCTAGCCCAATCAGAATGCCGAGATAGGTACTGCCCCATATGATGTAGACACCAACCAAAGCCAGAATAACTTGCAAGGTGAGTGGGTTTTGTTTTGTATTGCTCATGAATTTTCTCCAAAGGGGGGAATTATACCAAATCAAAGTTGGTTAATTGCTAATTTTGACAGGTATTTCCAACTGCACAACCCGATTCTTGTAAATCATGGCACTTAACCTGCTCACCCCATTGCAATTATCGGCGAAAAATCGCTAAATCGCCCTTGACAAAAAATAGTAACTTGTTTATTATTTTTATATATGATTAATTTGTAGCTTTTTAGGCATAGTCGCGACTCTAGAGTCGCCGACTCTAGAGCTGGGTTTATCCTGTTTAGCCAGTACTGCAGTTATGCCACACATGCCTGAGTCGTTACGATAATTTTGCCCAATTTTGGCTCTAGTGTCCCGCTCCCGCACCCCAGTTGTATTTGACACGGGGCGAGTACAGCGCACTTCACCCTTGCGGTATTCATGCCGAAATATTTTTTAAAACCGCTAATCGCCACCACTCACCTTCATAGCCACTTCCACCTCCCCTATGTCCATTCGTCATGCGCTACTCGGTTTACTGTCCCAACGCCCTCGGCACGGCTACGAATTGCGAGCCGCTTTTTCGGCAGTGGTTGGGGGTGAAGAAAGCTGGGAAGTCAAACCCGCGCAAATCTACATGACGCTTGAACGGTTGACGGAAGCAGGTTGGGTCGTTTGTGAGAGTAACTTGGGCGAAGGGCAAGAACCGGCTCGGCGCATCTATGCCATCACCCCGCAAGGACATTCCGCATTGCAAGCGTGGTTTGGCAGTGGCGTGCCCTCTGAGCACCAGCGTGACCCTTTTTTCCTAAAGTTAATTACTGCTGTAGTGGCGGGAGAAAAAGACCTACAGCGAATTTTACAAGTGCAACGCGCTACCTTATACCGTGAACTGCACGCGCTCACTGCATTGCGGGGGCGGTTGGATGCACGAGTCGAGCTGGCGCAAATTCTCCTGCTGGACAAAGCCATTATGCACACCGAAGCAGATATTCGCTGGCTGGACTTTATTGAAATCCGGCTAGATGAGATCTGCCGTCAACCCATCCCGCAACCTGAATTGCGCCCTCGGGGTAGACCCAAAAAAGAAATTCAACCCGAATAACTTTCACACTCATTCACTTTTTACAATCTTATGGCTATTTTAAAAACCAACCAACTTACAAAAACGTATGGCGCAGGAGATACCGCTGTCACCGCCTTAGACCACCTGTCATTAGAAATTGCGGTGGGCGAAATGGTTGCGATTATGGGTCCAAGTGGCTGTGGCAAATCTACTCTATTACACCTATTGGGTGGGCTTGATACCCCTACCAGCGGCGAAGTATGGATTGATGGGCAAAATCTCACTCGGTTAAACGATAACCAACTGACTGAACTCCGCCGCCGCAAATTAGGCTTTATTTTTCAATTCTTTAATTTGATTCCGGTGCTGAACGCGGTCGAAAACGCCGCTTTGCCGGTGACACTAGATGGAATGGCAAGCCAACAAGCACAAGCCAAGGCTACCGAATGGCTTCAACGCTTTGGATTGGGTAACCGCCTAAAGAACTTACCCAGCCAACTTTCCGGTGGGCAACAACAACGGGTTGCAATTGCGCGAGCATTGGTTGCCGAACCAGCGCTCATTCTCGCCGATGAACCGACAGGCAACCTCGACACCCACGCCAGCGATGAAATTGCCGCACTTTTGCGCCAAGTAGCCAAGGAATACCGGCGCAGTGTGGTGATGGTCACACACGACCCACGCATTGCCGCTTATGCTGACCGTATCATTTTCCTGAAAGATGGCAAACTTGCCGATGAAACCGTGCTTGCCAGCCAACCTGCCGGAGCAGTCGCTCATTAATGTGAGACTATCTATCAATGAACACACTACTTACACTTGCCACTCGTTACTTAATGGGACGGAAATTGCGTACCGCTCTGACCACGCTAGCCGTGATGTTTGGGGTATTGGTTTTGTTTGGCATGAATATCATTCTCCCTACCATGATTACCGCGCTACAAGCCAATGTACAAGGCGCATCCGGATTGGTAGATTTTTCCATTAGCCAAGTCTCCGGTGAGCCTTTTTCACAAGACATCCTGGCAAAAGTGCAGGCAGTGGCAGGGGTGCGTGTCGCAGTGGGTAGCTTACAGCGTACCATCAACTTGCCAGCCAATTACCTAGACAACGCTCCGGACACGCCCGACCGCATTACATCCTTTCAACTCATTGGCGTGATTCCCAGCGAAGCCAGCCAGATTCGTACCTTTCCAGTGGTGGAAGGTACATTCTTGCAGGAATCTGCTACCCAACAAGCGGTTATTTCCCGCACATTTGCCGATGCTTCTGCTGTCAAAATTGGGGATGAATTAGAAATTCCTTCGGTTAGCGGGGTACAACCATTGCAGGTGGTCGGAATTTTGCCCCCTAACACAGACCCAGGCGGCGAGCGAGTGTATGTTACCCTTGCTACCGCCCAAAAATTAGTCGGCTCGGTTGGCAAAATCAACCAAATTGACGTGAACTTACCCGCAATGGCAGACGAAGCCACCCGCGAAACCGTTCAAGCCGACATTCAATCCGCATTGGGTACATCCTTCTCGGTTGGCACCCTGTTGAGCGGCACCGAAATGTTTGCATCTATCCAAATGGCAGAAGCGGCATTTAATTTATTTGGGGTGCTAGCGTTCTTTATGGGTGGATTTATCATTTTTAATACGTTTCGCACCTTAGTGGTGGAAAGAAGGCGGGATATTGGCATGTTGCGCTCGCTTGGCGCGACTCGGGGGCATATTTTGGGATTGGTGCTGGTGGAAGGTTTGGTGCAAGGCATAGTGGGAACCACGGGTGGGTTGATAGTAGGCTATGGGCTTGGCGCTCTGATTCTCAGGCTGGCAGAAGCCCCATTGAGCCAATTTATCAACATTCAACTCGGAAAACCGGTAGTCTCCCCCGCACTGCTGATAGTTTCCAGTTTATTAGGGGTGGGTACGACCTTATTGGCAGGGCTATTTCCGGCGCTGAGCGCGAGTCGTGTTGCACCGCTCGAAGCGTTACGCCCCAATACCCATATGCCACAAATGCGTTGGCAACGCGGTATGGGCTTTATTTTGGGTGGTATTTTTATCGTAGTTTCCATATTTGTGCTATTTACCGGCAATGCGTTATGGATTGTGCCGTGTGGTTTTCTATTTTTAATTGGCTTGGTCTTGGTTGCCCCAGCCTTGGTACAGCCCCTCGCTGTGTGGTTTGGACGGTTGCTTGGCTGGTTGTACGCCCGGCAAGGTACGGGTACGCTTGCCCAAAGCAACCTGACACGCCAGCCCACTCGCGTTGCCGTGACCGCCTCCGCCACCATGCTAGGGCTGGCTGTTTTGGTAGCCGCGGGCGGTTTGGTGAGTAGTCTGACCTCCACCATGTTTGATGTGATTCGCAAAAGTTTGGGTAGTGATTATCTGTTTGTTCCGCCGTCAATTGGCGTATGGGGAAGTAATTTAGGCAGTGGTGCAGAATTTGCCGAGACATTACGGACTATTCCGGGAGTCGAAACCGTTAGCGCCCTGCGCTATCTGCCCAGCTCTGCCAATGGGCAAGTACTGACTTTATTGGGTATTGACCCGCAAGCTTTTCCAAAAGTGAGTGGCTTAAGCTTTCAGCAATCGGTTGTCGGGAATGATGACCAGTCCTATGCCACACTGGCAAACGAACGAGCGCTAATCGTGAATGGAGTCTTCTTGAGTACAGTAGGGGCACAGGTGGGCGATGTGATAGACCTTTCTACCACTGAAGGCACGGTTTCCTACCGCATCGTGGCAGTTGCCGCCGATATTTTGAACGCCAAAATTGTCACCGCTTATATTTCCCAAGCCAACCTGCAAGCCGATTTCGGCGATAGCGCTGACGTGTTCATCCAACTCAACTTAAAACCGGGCGCAGATGTGGCAAGTACGGAACAAGCTATCAAGACGCTTGCCGCCGATTACCCGCAATTTAATGTCATTGCCGGGCGTGAATATACCGATGTCATGCTAAACCAGATGTCGGCGGCATTTGGCGCAATGTATTTCTTGTTTGCGATGTTGGCGATTCCTTCGTTAATTGCCATGCTGAACACGCTTACCATTGGTGTGATAGAACGCACCCGTGAGATCGGTATGCTTCGTGCAGTTGGGGCAACTCGCCAGCAAGTGCGTACCATCGTCACTGCCGAAGCCCTGCTCTTGGCGGCAATCGGGGCAATATTGGGGATTTTGGGCGGGCTGTACTTGGGCTACGTGTTGGTGCTTGCCATGCAAGCCATGTTCCCGATGGGCTATCGCTTTCCCGTCAATGGGGTTATCATTGCTCTCTTTGTCGCCTTATTGTTTGGCGCAATTGCCGCAATCTTACCTGCCCGCCAAGCCGCTCGCTTGCGTGTGGTAGAAGCCTTACGTTATGAGTGATTACTATGAGTAACCAGCGTGCTTATACCAACATTGACGAGTATATTGCTCAATTTCCTGCTGAAGTGCAGGTGGTTTTGCAGAAAATCCGTACCATCATTCGTGAAGAAGTCCCCATTGCCAGTGAGAAAATCAGTTATGCAATCCCTGCCTTTGCACTAAATGGCTACAACCTAGTGTATTTTGCTGGCTGGAAGAGACATGTTTCGCTGTACCCTATTCCAAAGGGTTCGGCTGAATTTGCCCAAACTGTCGAACAGTACGCTGATGGCAAAGGGACTTTAAAATTTGACTTAGCGCAACCACTGCCGGAGGCGTTTATCCGTGAAGTGGTATTTTGGCATGTAGAAAACAACAAACTTCGTGTCGCAGTAAAGCAAGCGAAGAGTCGGAAGAATTCAAACAATACCTCCTATGAATAAAATTACCCCTTTTCTCTGGTTCAACAATCAAGCGGAAGAAGCCATGAACTTTTATTTGTCCGTGTTTAAGCAAGGGCGAGTCTTGGAAATTCAGCGCGGTGCGGACGGGCAAGCTTTTTCAGTTAGTTTTGAAGTGCATGGGCAACGTTTCATTGCACTGAATGGGGGGCCGCATTTTAGCTTTAATGAAGCAATCTCGCTGTTTGTGAGTTGTGATGACCAAGCTGAAGTGGACGAACTTTGGAGGAAACTTACCGCAGATGGCGGTGAGCCTAGCCAATGTGGCTGGTTGAAGGATAAATATGGCTTATCTTGGCAAATTATCCCGAAGCAATTACCGGAATTATTAAGCCATCCCGACCCAATCAAAGCACAATTTGCGATGCAATCTATGTTGAAAGTGCAAAAAATAGTGCTTGCGGATTTGGAAATGCGAAGTTCAAATGGGTGAGAAATTCGTTTTTTTGTCACTTGGGTTGGCAATAGAAGCTGGTTTTTAACCTATATTCGACATGTGTGACAAATTTTGAACGGCACTTTTTTTCCTAAGGCGAACTGCGCAACTTTCATCGGCGGCAAATATACAAATACGGCTAAGCCTGAAGCAAAAAATCGCGTCTTGTATGCTCCGAAAAACTGAACCGCACCCTATCAAACAAAATAACTTGCTAAAAACAAGGATTATTGTATAATTTTGATGTACCTTACTTAAACAAAGTTAGTATAAGGTACGTATTCGTTCCATAAAGAGAGCCAACCCGTGTTGCCAACTTCTGTAAATCTTAGTTCATTCTCAGTGTTTGCTGGTGTCAGTACTATGACTATCAGTGTGTTGGCAATGCTGGTGCTGGTGCTGGTACCTGCCGCTATCTTTAGTCGTTTTTTTTCGGGGCGAAATCCAAACCATACAAGTACAGGTGACAACATGATGACAAACCAAGACCCAGCAGACGAAGATCGTGAAATGCGCGAAAAACGTCGGATTAAGGCATGGGAGATGTTTCAACAAGGGGTATCGCAGGCAGAAATTGCAAAAGAACTAGCTGTAACTCGTGGTGCAGTGAGTCAATGGATTAAAGCCGCTCGTGACAATGGCGGTTCAGATGCGTTACTAAGCCGACCCAGACCCGGGCGACCCAACATGTTGACAGAGGAACAACTTGCAGAGCTAAAGTCTATGCTCCAACAAACCCCAACCGATTTTGGTTTTTCCGGTCAACGTTGGACTTACGCCAAAACTGCTGAACTAATTGAAAAGCAATACGGCGTAACCTATCATCCCGCGCATGTTTCTCGCTTAATGAAAAAGATAGAGCAGAAGTAAAAATCCCTGCATTTGCCCGTGTCAAGTGCAGGAAGCGAAAAAGTCCCCTAACTAAATTAATGGAAAGAGCTAACCCAATCGTAGGCGTTGGCTCTTTTTTATGCAAGAATTCATAGTCTTATGCTACGTTCAAAAACGATTGGAATCTTTTTGTTGGCTGTAAATTTTATTTTTGCCTGTGCATTTTTGATTTACGGACTAAGTTTACCGTTTACAAAGGTGGATGTCTTTTGGGAAACGAAAACTGAGATAGGGACATTGGGCTATCATATCTACAGAAGTGAAACCCCCAATTCGCAGGCGATTCAGATCACACAAGAATTGATTGCCGCAAAAGGAGATGAAACCAAAGGTGGCAAGTATTCTTATCGTGATTTGGACGTAAAAGCAGGGCAAACCTATTACTACGAATTGGAAGAAGTTGAACTGAATGGAGCAAAAAATAAGTACCAATTAACATCCGCAAAACCCAATTGGTATGAAAAGGTTCTTGTTTTGGGCTCTGCGGCAGTCTTATTTATTTCTAGTGCTTATTTAGGCTATTCTGTGCTTGGAAAAAGAGATTAACATTGTTTAGAGTGTTGCCTAAATGACTGCATTCTCCTTTTTAAGCTGTATTGTAACAGAAATTTACCTGTGACAGTTTTATTGTCGATTTTTTTGCAGAATTTGGGTCACTGAAATACTTTTGTACTAACAAGAGTCGTTAAGAAAGTATTAATTTTCCTTTAATCCAAAATAATTATAAAACTATTGCGTCTTAAGTTTATATGTGATAAAAATAAGGTTGACGCAACGATTTTTGGATTTCTGTCTTGTACATTTTTTGCTTTTATGGTATAAGTACTGTAGTGCTAGAAAACGTGGCTAATTCATAGAGTTATGAATAGTCACTGAACAAAGGAGTTCCAAATGTCATACCAAACCAATCCACTGTGCGATGTATCAGACCAAAAAGTTGTATGTGATTACCAAACACCAGATATCATTTTTGAAGCCGATTTGCAAACGCGAGCCGGTTCTCCCTTAACGGGAGGTGGGTTGGACCCACTGTTTGATGATCATAGCGGTTTTGGTGATATGCCTTAGAAAATAAAGCGCTCTTACGGTTCAGACAGGTTGTAAATCTAATTAGATCTGGCACAACGGCAGTTACTCGCTTTCTACCTGAAAAATTGTATTTGCGTTTGTGTTGGCTAGATGGGGCTTAAGGTTATCGTTGGCGTCATAAAATAGCAAAATAAAATTTGTAACCTTTACTGTTTTTTTATTTTATTCGCCACGCAAAAATGATGGTGTTTGTTTACCCATCAAATATTAATCAATGGTAACCTTATGAAACCTGGAAAATTTATCCGTTTTACATCTATCCTGTTCGTACTATTACTGGGGATATTAAGTGTTTATACAAGTCATAGTACAGCCCAAGATAATTCTGTAAATATAACCACACCTGTTGTCCGGCTTGAATCATCCGATTTGGCTGGTGTTTCGTTTCAGTATGTTGGGGGAGTACCGGAAGTATCTCAAACAGTTATTGAAGGAATTACATATTCTGAAGTTTCTTTGAAAGATGCACAACTGGCGGAAGAGCAAGGCAAGCCAAGTTTGCCAATGTTTATTGCAATGATAGGCATTCCTTATGGAGTAGAGCCTAGCCTGCATTTTACCGTTCAACCCGCGCAAATTTTGCCCCTTTCCGCACCAGTTTTACCAGCAGTCTCCCAACTGCCAGCCGAAGAAGATTTGCAACCAGCAAAGCAAGCTTACCTACCCAGTGCAGAAATTTATCAATCTGCCGATTCCTTTCCAGATACCCCAGTTGTACTCTCTGACACCCTTCAAGTGCGTGACCAACGCGTCGTGGTGGTGAAGATATTCCCGGTTTCTTATCAACCATCAGAATCTACTTTGCAGTGGAGCGCCCAAATTGATATTCGCATTGATTTTGTCGGCGATGCGGAATTGTCAAACCCGGCAGTAGAAGAAGTAGAGTTTGAAGGGATGTACAAAAACCTTTTAAACTATGATAGCGCCAAAGCCTGGCGCCAAAGCCTAGCCGTGCAATCTTCAGTTGCGCCCGCCAATGGAAGCGAAAGTTTGTTGGCGGTAGGCACTCGCTATCGCATTGCAGTTCCCCAAGATGGGCGGGTGAAGTTGAAAGGCTCGCAACTCACGGCAGTCGGAGCGAATTTGACCAAAACTTGTGCTGGCAACACCGCCTACCCCATTCATTTGACCGTTCAGGGGCAAGATGTGGCATATACGGTAGCGGACGGCGGTAATAATATTTTTGATATCAATATCATCAGTAACGACTATATTTTCTTCTACGGTGAAAAATTTCGTGGTGACCGCTTTGCCACACTTTTCTCAGATGAAGATGACGGATGGCTGGATTTTGCCGCATATTGGCCACTCTATGGCTTAGGCACTCAAAAGATTGAGCTTGCCGACCACTTTGAGACCATTACCGACACCAATTATTACTGGCTGAGTGTTGAATGTACGGGAGTATTACAAATGTCCACCGCGACACCGGTTACGGGCGGCACTTCCAAGAACATTTATCGGGAAACGGTGCGTTTTGAGCAACAACTTCTCCCCTGGACGCACCATTTTACTCATGCAGATTTGTGGTTTTGGTTCCGCTTGCGCTCCAGTATTAACCCAAGCTCATCAGTTTACCCATTGGCTATTTCCGATGTTGTGCCGGGCGGGGCAAATGCGACTTTCCGCGCCGAAGCAGTATCTAGAAGTTACAACGAACTTGCCCCGAATAGAACTCTTGAGTTTAGCATTAATGGAACTTCGATTGGCTCAACCACTTGGGCAGGCAGAAGTCGTACCTTCTTCAGTACCAGTGTAACGCCAGCGCAAATTAATGATGGCGATGGGGTTGTGGATTTTCAAGCAAACATACAAACTTCATCGGCTGAACAGGATATTTACTTCGATTTTGCGGAAGTCGAGTATGACCGCTATATGGTGGCGCAGTCCAATCGCCTAACCTTCACAGAAACGGCGGTGGGGACATTTGCTTATCAAATTAGCGGGTTCTCCGGCGTAACTGAAGATGTCGTTGCCTATGATATTACCAACCCACTCCAACCGGTACAAATTACGGGTACTTATAACTCAGGCACTGGCACTTTCACATTTCAAGCACAAAATACCGGTACACGGCGCTTTGGTGTATTTGGTGCATCCTATCCGCCTAATGGAACGGTAACGGCTTATGCCAATACCACTTGGTCTGCTAGTTCGCATAATGCAAAATATGTCATCATCGCGCCGGATGATAGCAGTTTTATTACTGCGCTAGAACCGTTACGCACCTATCGCGCCTCCACTTATGGAAGTGCATTGATTATCAACGTGCGTGATTTGTACAACGAGTTCACCTTTGGCATTGAACAACCCACGGCTGTCCGGCAGTTTTTGAAATCAGCCTATAATTGGCAAACCCGCCCATCTTTCGTTTTACTGGTAGGTTACGGGCACTGGAATACCAAAGGGTATAACACGGCAAGCTGGTATAGCCCAACTGCGGCTGGTACAAAGAATATTTTGACTCCCAACATGGTGTGGGCTGACCCGTGGCAAGGTAATGTGGATAGCAGTAGCTGGTTGGCGGCTGTTTCCGGCTCTGACCCTGTACCGGATTACTTTATTGGGCGCTTACCTGCTTTTAATACCACTCAAATTACCAATTATATTAACAAGCTCATAGCTTACGAAGCTTCCTCCGCTTTTGCCAATTGGCGCAAGAATCACATCTTTGCCGCAGATAACTTGGATATTCTTGCGGGTAATTTTTGGGCATTGAGCGATGGTATTGCAAATACGTATGTCAGTGCCGGGCGGCGACTTAAAACCTATGTATGCTCAGGTGGAGCATCTGACCCGGCTGGTTGTTATAACGGCTCAGCCGCGCGTACCAATCTAATCAATGACCTGAATACCAAAGGTGCGCTCATTGCCAACTATGTTGGGCACGGCAGTGTGGCGCAATACGCGGACGAAGGTGTTTTGCGTATTTCAGACGTTTCCACCCTGAATAATGCCGGAAAATTGCCCATATTTGTCTCTATGGATTGTTTGGACGGCTACTATGCCTTCCCATCCAGCACCACCGGGGCAACCCCGTTACAACCCAGCCTAACGGCTTCTTTGGTGCTTCAACAAGATGTGGGTGGTATTGCCGCTTATGCTCCAACTGGTTTGGGGATTGCCAACGGGCATGATGTGATGCACAACGGTTTTTACAAGAGTATCATGGTACAAAACGCAACCAATTTGGGGCAGGCTGTTTTGCTTTCCAAAGCAGAGCTTTACGGTACGGGCTACCATTTTGACTTGATTCACAGCTTCACAATTTTTGGCGACCCAGGTTTGCGAATTGTTTATGCAAGAGATGTGTTTTTGCCGATTATCTTGAAATAAGGAGCTATCCTTAAGCTAATGATTGATTCCATGTCCACAGGTACCCTTCATCAAGTTCCGGTCGTTGGGCAAAGCATGATGCCATTAATTCGCTATGGAGACAGCATCACGCTCGTACTGAACGAAAAACACCCCATCGTTGTCGGAGAAATTATCACTTTTTGGCAAGAGTACGCCTACACCACCCATCGCGTGGTGCAGGTAGGGCATGAGCAATTACGCACAAAGGGCGATTCTACCCTCCAAGTGGATACCCCGATTCGTGTAGAGCAGGTTTTGGGCAAAGTAAGCACTGTCTTTCGCGCAGGTAGCAAACTCCCAATGGCAAAGATTCCAGCTTTTTATCGGTTCGCACAAGCAAGAGCGAGTCTTTTGCAGGCAACCGTGAATGAAAAATTTTCCACCCAGTCGCCACTACTGGTGCGAGTTGTTCGTACCCTTTGCTCAATATTTCTATCCGGTACGAATCAAATGCTTTGGTGGCTATTTGCCGAGGAGAACTCACTCAGTTAAATGGTTCAATATCCGGCATACGTGCCTAATCATGTATTGCGTATGTTTGCAATAGAAAAATTGCAAATGCTCTGTGTACCGACAATCCATAAAAGGATACTCTGATGACAAAACCTGTTACACTTTCTCAGACATTTGCCCCCAAGCCTGGCCTTGTCGTTCAAATTTTAGGTCAAGAAGCCGTGCTAGTTCACCCGGAGCGTGGACGGGTACAAGTGTTCAATGCAGTTGGAAGCTATATTTGGAAATTGTTGGATGGGCATAATTCGTTGAAACAAGTTGTGGTTGAGATAGAAAAGACCTATGGCATCTCTGCAGAGCGAGCGCAATCAGATGTGTTGGCATTTTGCCATCAATTGCTAGTACGTGACTTGATTGTAGTGCATGAAAACGAAGATTTAGCTTGAATCGTCAAATCGAAAAGTTAATCTTAAGTTAATCTTAATTAAACTATTCGGTTTTTAATATATAATAGTGCTATATTCAACATGCTTGGAAATTGCGCGTTTTTCTTATGGGAAAAAGCGCAATTCTGCCCATGTCAAACACATCTTATGTGTCAATACCTTCGCCAATTTTGAAATCGCACCCCTACATAGGTCGGATTTTTGGACATTCACGAATTTTGGCGAAGGTATTGTTAAGAATAANNCACGAATTTTGGCGAAGGTATTGAAGAAAATTTCAACTTCATTCTTTTTTCGGCAGGCGCAGAATGGCGTCTTTGCCAAGGAAAATAAGGATGAATTTCAAATGAGCCCAATATTGATTTGCTGGGTTTTTGATGAAATAATATAGTGTAGACTTTATGAGTAGATTTTATCGCTTTTTATTTTTCGCCCTTCTGGCTGGTATGTTTGCCATTGTTTTTACAATGCGAGCTTCTGCTAGTGTTGGTTTGGTATCCTATACAGTTGAGTACAATCCCACCAC
>DKKK01000102.1:14333-14666 GCA_002455215.1 Anaerolineales bacterium UBA6668
AGAAAATGAGAATATAGGTGGCAAAAGCCAACAAAATGAATTGGATACGGTAAGTATTGTTTACGGGCAGGTGGGTAGTGGGGCTACAGCAACCAGCCAACCCACAATCTCAAATACGGCAGTACCCACCAACACCAATGTACCGCCGACCACGGCAGTTCCCGCTACAGCACTCCCAACTCAAACCCCTTCCCCAACGAATTTGCCAACCAATACTAGAGTGCCCACCAATATCCCGACTAACACGAATGCTCCCACCAGCACGAGCGTCCCGTCAAGGACAAATGCTCCTGCTAACACCAGCGTTCCAACCAACACCAGTGCGCCTACCAA
>DKKK01000119.1 GCA_002455215.1 Anaerolineales bacterium UBA6668
TTAGCAAGAGTGAGAAATCTTTTATCTTCGGCACGGGTGGAAATTGCACTTTTTTCTTGCAGGGGGAAAACGCAACTTTCAAACGCGCCTTTTATAAACCTAATACGAAATATATCCGTGTTAGGTTTCACGTTTGAGCTTTTCGGCGGCTAACTGTTTAGCAATTATACGGTCTACCTTACCCATCGGATAGTCTGCCAGAGCATCCAGTGCCACCCAACGCCAATCCGCACAATCCAAGGCTTGCGGTTCGCCACTGACCCACTGACAATCAAAAAAATGGACTGTGATGCGAAAATGTGTAAAGGCATGTTTAATGCTGGCAATGGGCGTGCCGACTGCAATTTCGCACGCCAATTCTTCACGAATCTCGCGTTGCAAACAGTCGGGCAAGTTCTCGCCCGGCTCAGTTTTGCCACCGGGGAACTCCCACAAGCCACCCAACAGCTTTTCGGCTGGGCGTTGCGCCAACAATACCCGCCCATCCTTCCAAATAATGCCCGCCGTCACATCGTAGTGCGGCAATGGTGCTTTTTCAATCATCACCGGGCGCTCCTTTTGATTTTGTAGCCTGTAGGCTTGGCACAAACTTTGAACGGGGCATAACAGGCAAGTTGGGTTTTGTGGGGTACATACAGTGGCACCTAAATCCATCAATGCCTGATTGTAATCCCCTACTGCCGCGTCTGGTAAAAGGTCTGTGGACAACTGCCAAAGTGCGGCAGTGCCGCTAGGGCGGTTGGCGGGTAAGCCCACATTAAAAACCCGCGCCAGCACACGTTTGACATTGCCATCTAAAATGGGGGCTTTTTGCCCATAGGCGATGGAAGCAATTGCCCCAGCGGTGTAACGCCCAATGCCAGGCAAGCTTTGCAGTGTGGGTGGGTCTGTCGGCAATTGCCCGGCAAATTTCGCCTGCACTTGTTGGGCGGCTTTGTGCAGGTTGCGGGCACGCGCATAATAGCCCAACCCTTCCCACAGGCGAAGCACCTGCTCTAGGGGCGCATTTGCCAGGTCTGCTAGTGTGGGAAAAGCCGTCATCCAGCGTTGGAAATACGGAATCACCGTCTCCACCCGCGTTTGCTGGAGCATGATCTCGCTCACCCAAACGGCATAGGCATCGCCCACATCGCGCCACGGCAAAGTGCGTTTGTTCTGGTCATACCAAGAAAGTAATTTTTCAGAAAATTCGCTGGTCATGGCAAATAGTATAACGCAATCCCGCCAAAGTGTAACGGACTCATTAAACGCAATCGCCCAACATGTGTTGGGCGATTGCTTAGGAGAAAAACAGGGATTGAATTACTTAAGCGTGAGCAAGTAAGCAACCAAGTCCTTAATTTCTTGGTCGGACAATTCCTTTGCATAGTTTTGATACATCACACCGGCGGTTTCGCCTTCGGCAACGTGTGCATCAGGGTTGCGGATGGAATCTTCCAAATATTGTTCGGCGGTCATGCCTTCCACGCGAGTGGCGGCATCCGCACCGATGGTCATGTGAGAAGGACCCACCAAGCGGTCTGGTTTATCTGCATTGTGGCAAGTCACACAACCGGGTGCGGAAGCGGTGCCAATCAAAGTAGATGCATATAGTTCCTTACCCTTTGCGGCATCACCGCCAGTGTTTTCAGGAACAGTAGTCCCACTACCGCAAGCGGCGAGCAGTACACCCAAGACCAACACGGAGAACAGTAATAAAAAGCGTTTCATAGTGTAATTTTCCTTTTGATGAATTTATTAATTTATGCTCGACAAACTAGTAAACTATCATTAAGTTTTCAATGTCGAGTAAGCGACTAAGCTAGGTCCAGCCAGCCCTGCTTCCAGTAGCATACCAGACCTAGCCCAGAAAATCAACCTTGTTTGGTTATGTGAATTGGGCTTATCCAACCGGAAAGAAGCCGCAATTCTGAAGTGCGCCGAATATCGCTAACGAGCCGGTACACCCGGCACTAAATTAAGATTGCTGATGGACTGAATCAGTACCGGTCCGTAGGCAATCAAAATCAACGCGATGGTGACAGCCAACCACGGTCGCCATTGGTCTAACCAAGCTGGGGCAGGATGTGCATCCAACGGTTCGGCAACTGGCATTTCGATTGGTTTTTCCAATTTCTTGCTGGCAAATACCGTACCCAGCACATTAGCATAGAATAACAAGCCGCTAATACCCAAGATGATACCGCCAATCGCCGCTTCTACAAAGAAAAATTGTGGGTAATCATTGTAAGGAGCAACCCCAAGCATAGTACGGCGTGGGGCTTGGAAAATCAAGCCTAGGGTGTGTAGCCCGTTGGACATCAGGATCATACCAATGAACCAAGTCCATGCTTGCCACAACGCCACCGACTTATTCCACAATTGCTTGCCCGATAGCTTGGGCAACAGCCAATAGCTAATGCCAAAGAACGACAGNNGAAGTGCCCCGGGATCCAAATGGTGTTATGCACGACCAAATTCAACGCATAGGATGAGTTAATCAAACCGCCGATACCACCGAACACGAATAAAATCATGCCCAGGTTTTGCGCGACAAAGGATGGGTCGCCCCAAGGCAGACTGCGGATCCAGCCAAACAAACCTTTACCACCCCGCGCACGCCCACCAATTTCGAGTGACGCACAAACATTGAAGGCGGTTAAAACGCTTGGAATAAACAAAGATGCAGTCAAAAAGCCGTGGATCCACTTCCAAATGGCAGGAATACCGGGGTCGGTTACTTGATGGTGGAAACCTACCGGGATGGAAAGTACCAAGAACAGCCAGAACACCAAGCGAGCTAGGGGTTCACTGAACAGTTTGCCGCCCGCTTGCTTGGGCACCATGCCGTACCAAGAGACATAGGCGGGCAAGAGCCAGAAGTACACAATTGGGTGTCCTGTGAACCAGAAGAAAGTACGTGCCAGTTGCGGGTCAACCCCGTTGATAATGCCAAAGGAGGCGGGAATTACCATGCCGAGCAATTCAGCGGCAATACCCAGTGTGGCAATTTGCCACATCACCATGGTAATGAGTGAGCCCAGTGCGATGAGCGGGGTGCGAACATCTGGGTTTTCCTTGCGCCATGCCGCCCATGTGAAAAGGTAGCCCCAGCCGTGCATCCACGAACCCACCACGACCAACACCAAGCCGATGTAGAACCACGGGGTGTGAGCCATCATTGGCGGATACATAGTGAACAGCACGGTTGCCAAGCCGAGCAAAACTGGCACTGCGGCAACCACTACCCCTACAATCATTATAATTAAGGCGGCGGTGTGTAATGCTGGATACTTGGGTTCACGCTTCAGGCTGTGAGAAACCGTGAAGGTAAAGAAGCCAACAATGAAGAAAGTGGTAAAGACGAGCGCATTAAGTACGCCGTGGACAGTTAGCCCTTGATAGTAGCTTTGAATACCCAACGCTTTGACAGCCGAGTACCAATTGATGCCCAAATGTTCGAGTTTCTGGAGTGGTCCGAACAAACCACCGACAAACAATGCGGCAAACGCCACACCTAAGCTCCAAGCGGAATTTTTATTTGCTTTTGAATACATTGGATGTTACCTCCAAAGAACGGAAATCAAGATGAACAACAAAACAATGGTCAGATACAAGTTAGAACCTACGAAAAGCCCAATGGCAGTGCCAANNGGCAGTGCCACGGCTCGGGGCTACCCACAATCGGCGGTTGAGTTCTGCCAAAATTAGGCTTGGCACGAGCAACAGCAAAAGGAAAGGTAGGTCAAAGCTGGGCAAAAAGGACAGGGACAAGGCACAGGCAATAGTCAGAACAGTGTGAACGCTAATCCAAAACACGGATGTGCGGGTGGATACTTGGGTGGGCAACATGGGGTAGCCAGCCGTTGCGTAATCTTCACGGTAAGCAAGCGCAAGCGCCCAAAAGTGGGTCGGGGTCCAGCAGAAAACGAGCAATGCGAGAAGCCACACGGCAGGCGCATTCCACGCCCCAAATGCGGCGCCACCACTCATTACTGCACAACTTCCTGCCGCACCACCAATGACAATATTGAGCAGGGTACGCGGCTTCAACCAGATGGTATAAACCACCACATAGATGACCGCGCCCATCAGTAACCAGAAGCCCAAGTCCCAGCGAACGCGCCCACCCAAATAAACCGCCGAAAAAATCAGCGTGCTCCCAATCATCCAGATAGTTTCGGGGCGTGCGAATTCCCCAGTAACTAAGGGACGGTTTGCAGTACGCACCATTTGACGGTCTCTATCAATTTCGAGCACTTGGTTGATAGCGGAAGCGCCTGCCGCCGCCAACGTGCCTGTAAAGGTGAGCAAAATTAAGTCTGCAAGTGAGCCGTTCGCACCACTCAGCCAAGCCAAAGCCGCACCACCCCAAGATGAGAATACCAGCAAAAGCACGATTCTCAATTTGAATAGCTTAACAATGGCTTGCCAGAACGCACGAACTTGCGAACCTACAGCCTGATTGGATAGCGGAGCACTGGCTTGCATGGCTTAAGGTNNACCGTACATGGTGTGATGGCCACTGCCGCAAAATTCATGACAAATTAGGTTAAAACTGCCTGCTTTGTCGAAGGTGTGACCGAGCTTAGAAACCTGACCGGGCAAAATTTGCATGTTAATGTTGGTGCCCTCGATCATAAACCCGTGCTGAACATCGAGGCTGGTGACATAGAAAGTGATATGTGCGCCTTGTTTTATAACCAGCTCTTTGTTGGGGAGTGTGCCAAATGGAATGTAGCTCCACATTTGGGCTGTCACAAACAAATCATATTCTTTGCCCGCTTCTATTTCTACTAGGCGGTTTTCAGCGGGTTCACTAAATCCCACATATTGGCTACCGTTGCCAGGCGTGGCAATAGTACGTGGGTCTACCAATCTTTCCGGAGCTGGTACGACAAAGCCTAATGAGAAGCCGCTAATCGTTACAGCAATGAAGAAGACGGTTACGATAGCAATTGCAATCGTCGCATACGTTTTTTCCTGTGGATGAATGTGCATTATTGAGTCACTCCTCGGCTAAGCAATTGTAAAAATGCGTTGCCCCATAACAAAACAATCAACAACAAAAAAATCAACATCATTGCAAATGTGCCCTGTGGGGCTTTGTAGTCTTTCTTTTCCATTGAAAAGACCTCCTTAAAAATGAGTGGGTTGTATTCGACACAGATGGTAACTGTGCTTTTTCCTTAAGGGAAAAGCACAAATCTGACCCATGTCGAATATTGAAGAAAAATAGAACTTGTTTTCATTACACACAGATTTTCATCTCTGCGTAAAAATGAACGCGGACTAGCGAACTAAAACCTTGAGATCTTTGGCAATGTCCTCGGCTGGTGTATTGAACGGGTACACCACCCGCAGATAGCCTTCCTTGTCCAATAAGGAGACTGTTGCAGTATGGTCCATCCAATAGCCATCCGGCGCTTTGGCATCGGTCACTTTGTCAAAATAGATACCAAGGGGAGTAGTCGCCGCCAAAATTTGACCGGGCGTGCCAGTCAAACCCAAGAATGCCGGGTGAAAATGCGAGACATATTCTTGAAGTTTTTCCGGTGTATCGCGTTGGGGATCCACCGAAATAAATACAACCTGCACTTGGCTTTGTTGCCTTTCATTTAATGCTTGAAATGCATTGCGCATCATGGTCATGGTCACCGGGCACACGTCAGGGCAAGCCGTGTATCCGTATGCCAATAAGACCAACTTACCTTGCAAATCGCTTAAACGCACTGTTTTGTTACCCGCTGTTTGTAGCTCAAAATCTGTCACTGGGCTGGGGCTTTGAATCACTGTCCCGTGCAAGCGAACTGGCAAGAAGGGCAACGGCTCACCTGCCACCCACTGGCTGATAAACCAAGCCAGCGTAGCACCTAGCAACGCAAGCGTTATGACCAACGCCAGCATAACCGGACGGCGGCGATAGCTAGGTTCAATGGGTTGCGACATTTCCACAGACATTGTGCTTACCTCGGATAACAAGAAAACAAGTGAGCGGCTTCATATGCCAATTTTAGCGCACCAGTGGCTTGGCGAGCTTCTTTGTCCAGCAACAACAAATCACGTAAAACTGTTTTGCCAGCAGGAATGTCGTTATAGTAAGCGCGAATGGTTCCCAAACCGTCTACCAGTACATAACGGCTTTGGAACTTTACCACGTCTCCTTCCGTCTTAAAATACAGACCAAAACCATCTGTCACTACAGGCTTGAGCGCTTCGGGGGCAAGGTTAAATTGGCGCCATGGAAATTTGCCTGCGCTTGCCTGCCAAATTTGTGTGTCCCAATCCCCATTCAATGAAAAGGTGGCAAACTCAAAAGGGACTGTCAGCGAGGCTATTTCAGGGAATTGGTTCAAGTCTTGATACAAAAAATTGATTTGCTCCAAAGACTGTGCGCAATTTCGATAGGTAAGACAAGTGGAATGTGAAAAACTGTAGAGCGTAATTTTGCCCCGTTGTTCTTCGCTGGTCACTCGCACACCCTCAGCGGTGGTCACGTGATAGCCCGGCGAAACGGTAATGCGGGGCAATACCACAATCGGGCGAGCCACATTGAATACGATGACTGCCAATACCACTAACCCCAAAAATACGTAAAGCACATTCCACAATGAATTGCTCGTTTTCTTTGGATGTATAGTAGGAATAGGAAAAGAAGTGACAGCCATAAACAACAAGTCTAGCATAAGATTAATAAGAGATGAAGAATCTAGCCAATGAATTCTGTCATAGTCTTTGTGGATGAATGTCATACGGCACGCAGATTGCATCCTTAAACTACTCAGCGGCAGAAAAATTGCGCGATTTCTCATCAGCAAAACGGTGCAATTCGTTATTCAGCCCGGTTCAGACGAGCCAAATATACTTAACTTTATCTTCATCTATTTTAATATCCTACCCCATCATGTTCAAATCAACTTTTCTTCTCTCCCTTGTCACTATATGCTTGTTGAGTGTGCTATCCGCCTGCTCAGGCAATGCTAACCAACCTACCACAGCCCCCAACCAGGTCGAAACACCTGCCGAATCAGGCAGTACACCAGCATCCGCGGGGACAGCGCCCAGTGTGGGTACACTTGTGTATGTGGATAGTATCGAATTGCAAGTGGACCCCGCTACGCCGGCTAGTATTGTCGCGCTGGTGAAGGGTAATCTGGCGGATGGCTGTACCACCATTGGCACCGAAACCCAGCAACTGCCACTCGGCGATAGCAATGTGTTTAGTATCAATCTAAACCCCTCTCGCCCAGCGGATGCCATGTGTACCGAAGCTTTGGTGCCTTTTGAGCGGCTCATCCCGCTAAAAACCAACACCCTGCCTGCTGGCAATTACGTGCTAGAAATTCACGGTGTCACTACCGAGTTTGCCATTCCCTAGCCTTATAGTTGACACGGCTGAAAATGACGTTTTTCCCTTAAGCAGGGGCGGTGTTTTCACATCTAGCAAGCATAGGCTTAAAATAGGAAGGGGGCATTCATGTGAATGCCCCCTTGCCACGAACCGCAAATTTTTATTCAGCTTAGCGCCATTCTTTGCTGTACATTTCTAACCCTTGCGCCAAAAGCCCGATTTGGGTGATGCCTAACCAAATGAGCAAGATGGTCAGACCGGTGAATAGGTAATTTAACCACACCGGCAAGTTGATTTCCATTCCTTCCAAGTTGCCCTGCAAGCCTTTGACCACCCCTTGATAGGTCACCAGCACCTTTTGGGTATCTTGCAAGCTGGTGTCAATGGCGCCGATGTTGGTGCCTAAGTCTTCAATTTGTCCTTCCAAGGTGGTTAGGTTAGTCGAAGCGGAACGCAAGGTTTCTTCGAGTGTGCCGAATGATTCTGGTAAATCGGACAAACTCTCGTTGATATTCTCCAAACTTTCGCTCATAGGCTTTTCTGGGTCATACTCTACCGGCAGAATTTTGGTGCCGAAGATGTTGACTGAGCTCAGGGTGGCGAGCGTGGCATCAATCGCTTGTGCGCCGGTTGCCGCCGCCGAAATGCCATCTTGAGCGGCTTGTAAACTTTCGGGTAAAGTTGTACCCAACAAGTCAGCACTGGCTGACAAACCGGGACCGGTGTCAGAAAGTGTGGTGGCAAGCGTGTCGGTGATATCGGTAACTGAACCCACTGACAAACGTGCCGTATCAAGCGAGCCTGCCGCTACCACCAGCCCGTCATAGGTGGCTTGGAGTGATGTTTGCAGGGGGGCAATGCCGTTGGTGACCGCATTGATGACCACCGGCTTGGCACGCCAAACGATGATAACCCCCGCAATGCTGAGCAAAATGCCCACTGCCGAAAAGATGATGATTGCAATGGCAAAAATACGGCGGAATAATAGCATGATAGGCTCCTGAAATGTGAAATAAAAGCGAAAGAGTAGAGAAATTAAGAAGTTAAAGAAAAAGCAGGTAAACTACATTTGACACGGCTAGAAATTGCGCTTTTTTCTTAGGGGCAAGCGCAACTCAATATTGGGGGCGTGTGGCGAGTATAACTTGATTATAGCCTGAAAGTATCCCTACCGAAAGTGAAAATAAAAAATTAAGGAAACTGCTCAACCTGCTTTAAAACCAATCCCCTTCCCGCATCTCACTTCCCACGTCCCGTATTCCACATCCCATCTCCCTCTTCCCATCTTCCAGTATAATTACAGTATCATTCAACCCACTGCACGAGAATATGGATATTTTTGCCAACCTTAACCCACAACAAACTGCCGCCGTCACGGCGCCTGCTGGTCCAACGCTGGTGATGGCAGGGCCTGGCTCTGGTAAAACGCGGGTGTTGACCTTGCGAGTTGCTTATCTCATTACCCAACTCCATGTCGCGCCGTGGCATATTATGGCGGTGACGTTTACCAACAAAGCCGCCGCCGAAATGCGTGAACGATTGGAACAGCAATTGGGTGAACTGCGGGGCATTACGGTGGGCACTTTTCACAGCATTTGTGTACGAATTTTACGCCGCGAAGCGGATTACCTGCCCGTCACCCGTGATTTTGCCATTTATGATAGTGCCGACCAACTAACACTGGTGAAACAAGCTCTGCAAAACCTGAATATTGACGACAAACGTGTGCCGCCGCAAAAAGTGCATGGCACAATTAGCAACGCAAAGAATGAACTCATCACGCCCACTTTGTTCGTTTCTGATACCTACTATAATGAAGTGGCGGGACGGGTGTATGCTGAGTATCAACGCTTGTTGGCACAAAACAATGCCTTAGATTTTGATGATTTGCTCATGCTCACTGCCAACTTATTCCAGCAACAGCCTGAAGTGCTGGCAAAATACCACAGTTACTACCAACACTTATTGGTGGATGAATTTCAAGATACCAATATGGCGCAATACAGCATTGTGCGTCAACTGGCGGCGGCACATCAAAATTTGTATGTGGTGGGTGATGCCGACCAATCCATTTATTCATGGCGCGGCGCAGATTACCGCAATGTGCGCCGCTTTGAGAAAGATTACCCCAGTTGCCGCACCATCTTGCTTGAGCAAAATTACCGCTCCACTCAGGTCATTTTAGATGCGGCAATGGGCATTATTGACCGTAACCCGGGCAGAACGCAAAAGAAGCTGTTTACGGAGCGCAAGGGGGGCGAAAAGGTGTACCTGCGTGAAGCGTATGACCCCACCGAAGAAGCACAATGGGTGGTGAACACGATTGCGGAAATGACCTTGCTCAAACAGCACCAGCCGGGCGAAGTCGCGGTGATGTACCGTACCAATGCCCAGTCGCGTATTTTGGAAGAAGCCTTTGTACGGGCAAATTTGCCATACAAGTTGGTGGGGGCAACCCGTTTTTATGGGCGCAAAGAAATTAAGGACGCATTGGCATATTTGCGGGTGGCACATAATCCAAACGACAGTGTAAGCTTACTGCGGATTATTAACCTGCCCCCGCGGGGTATCGGCGAAAAAAGTATCGAAAACTTACAAAAGTTGGCTGTGCAAAACAACCTTTCGATGGGCGCAATTTTGCTGAATTTAGGCAAGCAAGGGGTCAATAGTGTGTATTTTGAAGCACTTGGCAAACGCTCGGCAATTTTGTTGGGCGAATTTGGCAAATTGTTGGGCAACTGGCAAGAACATGCCTACACCTTGCCAGTTGCCCAATTGTTAGACCAACTGCTGGCTTCCAGTGGGTATGCCGATTATCTGAACGATGGCACAGACGAAGGCAACGAGCGAGCCGAAAATATTAACGAATTGCGCAATGTGGCAGTCGAATTTAGTGAAGCAAATCTAACTACTTTTTTGGAAGAAGTGGCATTGGTCAGCGAAACTGACAATTTGGAGAAAAACAGCAACGTGCCCACTTTGCTTACACTCCACGCCGCCAAAGGGTTGGAGTACCCAGTGGTATTTTTGGTGGGGCTGATGGAGGGGGTGTTGCCCCACAGCCGCAGTTTGGAAGACCCCGAAGCCATGCAGGAAGAACGCCGCCTGATGTATGTGGGGGTTACGCGTGCCAAAGACCGCTTGTTTTTGAGCTATTCCTTCCGCAAGGTGGGTTTTTATGACGATGGAGCGGCTGAACCGAGCCGTTTTTTGCAAGATTTGCCAGAACATACGGTTGTTGGACANNCGCACCGGACAGAATGTGAAGCACACGCAGTTTGGTGAAGGGATTGTGATTGACAGCAAGTGGGTGGGCAATGATGAAATCACTACAGTTGCTTTTCAATCTGTGGGGGTGAAGCGCATCTTGGCAACTGCCGAGCAATTGAGTAGCGCCCCTTCAAGCTAATATTGGGAGAAATCCAACGTTTTTGATTTTGCCTAAATAGATATTTTGACGTTTGACGAAATTTCACTTCTGCATATACTATTATCAACGTAACGTCATTTTTTTCGCATTTTTACCCAAAAATATTTTTCGTTCTGAAGCAACACTTCGAGTTTCTCCATGACACAGTATCTGTTCCGCCGCATTTTGCTTTCCATTCCCGTGCTGTTTGGCATTTTGACAGTAACCTTCTTTATGACACGGATGCTGGGCGACCCGTGCAAAGCCATCTTGGGCGAAAAAGCGACCCAAGAAGTGTGCGACCGCTTTATCAAGGACCAGGGTTTGGACCAGCCAATTTATACCCAATTTGTCATTTATGTTAAACAGATTGTGAGCGGAAACTTTGGTGAGAGTATCCGTTTGAGCCGCCCGGTCACAACGCTTTTGTTGGAACGGTTGCCCACCACCATTGAACTGGCGATGTCGGCTTTGATATTGGCAGTGATTATCGGTGTGCCGTTGGGGATTGCGGCGGCTTTGTGGCACAATTCCCCGGTTGATATTTTGACTACGGTCGGCGCGAATATCGGCGTTTCTATGCCGGTTTTTTGGCTGGGGTTACTGCTGGCATTCACGTTTGCCATTGCGCTTAAAGACACCCCCTTTCAGCTACCACCCGCCGCCCGCATCTCGCCCGGCTTGCAACCCGTGCCATTTTATGAAAAGTGGGGCTGGTATGTGAACCCAAAGGATATGGACTGTCCACGCAATGACACAGCTTGTGTAGACGAGAAAAGTAGCTGGTTGCGCGAAGACTCGGCACTCTTCCCACTATTTCAGTTCATCGGCTACCACTACATATTCAACTCCTTTATTACTGGAGATTGGAAAATTTTTGTGGATGTTGTCAAGCACATGATTTTACCGGCATTTACTTTAGCCACCATCCCGCTTTCGGTAGTGGCACGCATGACACGCTCTAGTTTGTTGGAGGTGCTTGGAAAGGACTATGTGCGTACCGCCCGAGCCAAAGGTGCGCGGGAATTGCGCGTGGTTTCACGCCATGCCTTGCGCAATGCCCTGCTTCCGGTTGCAACCATCATCGGTTTACAACTCGGCGCGTTGTTAAGCGGTGCGGTCTTGACGGAAACCACCTTCAACTTAGCAGGAGTGGGGTTAACGCTCACAGATGCTATCAAAAACCGTGATTTCCCTATCATTCAGGCGTTTACAGTTGTCATTGCGCTAGGGTATATGGTGGTTAATTTGCTGGTAGATGTCTCCTACGGCTTTTTGGACCCGCGTATTCGCTTAGATTAGTCTCGCTTCTACAATATTTTCACCAATGTTTCAAAACCGCAATACTCAAGATGCTGAAAAACAGGCTCAACAAACCCCTGAGCAACTGCTTACCCCACCTGCTTCGTTGTGGCGCACCACACTTAAGCGTTTTCGGCGCCGCTTATCGGGGCGATTGGGTTTGGCAATTGTAGCGTTTGTCTTTTTGGTGGCAATTTTTGCACCCATTCTTGCCCCTTACAGCCCAACCGAACAACTAATCGGCAAAGAAAATGTGAAAATCCGCGAAAAACCATGTATTCACCTGCTGGGTTGCCCTGCCGATAAACCCCAACACTGGATGGGCTTGGATGGTAATGGACGAGACAATCTGAGCCGAATCATTTACGGCGCACAAATCAGCCTCATGGTGGGTTTTTTTACTGTGGGCATTTCGCTCTTTTTGGGCGTGTTGTTGGGAGCAATTGCTGGCTATTGGGGTGGCTGGCTCGATAATGTGATTATGCGCTTGATGGATGTGATTTTGGGCTTTCCCTATCTTTTGCTTGCCATTGCGTTGGTTTCCATCAGTGAAACGCGGAGCATCCAAAACGCCATGCTTGCTATTGCAATCGTTACCATGCCCAGCTATGCCCGTGTGATTCGGGCAAGTGTCCTTTCAGTCAAAGAGATGGACTACGTGGCGGCATCACGCGCGTTGGGCGCAAGCAAGCTACGCATCTTGCTCACCCGTGTCCTTCCGAATGCCATTACTCCGCTCATCGTACTGGCTTCTATGAACGTGGCAGGCGCAATTTTAGATGCGGCGGCACTCTCCTTCTTAGGCATGGGGGCGCAAGAACCTATGCCCGAATGGGGGCAAATGCTTAGCCGGGAACGCGCCCAAGTATTGAGTGCCCCACACGGCATTTTCTTTCCGGGCTTGGCAATTATGATTACCACGCTCGGTTTTACCTTGCTGGGTGATGGCTTGCGGGATGCCCTGGACCCGCAGTTGAACGATTAATCGTGTCATTCCAACTTTTGTTTTGGCAAAGATCGCCAATGAACCTGTTGCGTAACAAACGAGTTCGCCAGCATTTCGGTGAAATTCACAAGTACCTGTTTTACTTTGCCAAATGCTTGTTTGTCATTCAAAATCCGCTCACTTTCCTGCGCGCATATCTTTTACTGACCAACCTGCCCGGCAACGTGGTTCGGTTTCGCAATGGTTTAACCATACAACTTTCTGAACATCCGCATGATGTTGTCTCTGTTTTTTTAGTGTTTATTCGCCAAGATTATGGCAAAGTGCCAGCCCACTCGGTGGTGATGGATGTCGGAGCCAATATTGGTGTATTTGCTTTATACGCCCTGCAAAATGGCGCCAGTTGTGTGTATGCCTACGAACCGAGCCGCGAAGCGTTTGAAATTTTACAGAAAAATGCTCAAAATCAGCCTTTTATGGGAAAAATCATCGCTTATTCCGCCGCCATAACCAACCAAGACGACCAATGGGTTAAATTTCCGAGCCGTGCCAGCGTGTATAATCAAATTCTTCCCGACCAAACGGCTGTCCCATTTGAAACTGTGCCGACCCTGCGCCTACAAACGGCGTTATCGCAAGCTCCAAACGTGAATTTTTTAAAGTTGGATTGCGAAGGGGCAGAATACTCGTTTTTACTTGAAGACGATACCCCTTTGTTACAATCTCTTTCGGAAATTCGCATGGAATATCACTATGGTCGAGTGTCCGAACTCACTGCCAGACTCCAGCCAATGGGCTTTCAGGTTGTTCATCACCATGTGGATAACCCCTTGCTCGGAAATATCTGGTACACCCATCGCCCCCAACCTTCTTCTTAGATCGACCCAAAACTGCTATGCCCGCTCCACTCCTAGAAGTTCAAAATTTGCAAACTTATTTTTACACCCGTGACGGCGTTGCCAAAGCGGTGGATGGCGTGAGTTTTCACGTTAACAAAGGCGAAGTGCTCGGCATTGTGGGTGAATCAGGCTGTGGCAAAAGCATCACCTCGCTCTCGATTATGCGCCTGATTCCAAAACCCGGCAAAATTGAAAACGGGAAAATTCTATTCAATGGGGTGAACCTGCTGGATTTAAACAAAGCCGAAATTACCAAGATGCGTGGGCAGAAAATCAGCATGATTTTTCAACAACCGACCGGCTCGCTTAACCCCGTTTATATGGCTGGGGCACAAATTAGTGAAGTATTTGAACTGCACAAAAATATCAAAGGCAAGCTCGGACACGAAAAAGCCGTGGAGATGCTTCGCAAAGTAGGCATTCCCGACCCGGAACGCCGTGCCAAAGCCTACCCACACGAAATGTCGGGGGGAATGGCGCAACGGGTGATGATTGCTATGGCGCTTTCATTGCAACCCGAACTGCTCATTGCAGATGAACCCACCACCGCACTGGATGTCACCATTCAAGCCCAAATTTTAGACCTGATGCGCGGTTTACAACGTGAACTGGGGAGTGCTATTATCTTGATTACCCACGACTTAGGGGTAGTGGCAGAGATGTGTGACCGGGTGGCTGTGATGTACGCCGGGCAGGTGGTGGAAGAAACCGATGTGCGTACACTCTTCCGCAACCCAAAACATCCGTATACGCAGGGCTTAATTGGGAGTATCCCGATTTTGGGGCAAGTCAAAGATGAATTGGAAGTAATCCCCGGTGTTGTACCCAATCTCATCAACCTGCCACAAGGTTGCCGCTTTGCCCCCCGTTGCAAAGCTCGCACCGAGCAAAACCTAACCATCTGTAGCGAACAAGCACCACAATTGATTCAAATCGAAACAAACCACAAAGTGCGCTGTTGGTTATATGATTCGGCTAACCCGACTGCCTAAGATACCTTTTCTTTCCATATCCCACTTTTTAGCATAATGTCCACACCACTCCTTGAACTCCGCAACGTTGTTAAACACTTCCCCGTCAAAGGCGGCTTGCTTCAACGCACCATTGCTAATGTGAAAGCGGTGCAAGATGTCTCGCTCACCATCCAAAAAGGTGAAACTCTGGGCTTGGTAGGTGAATCTGGGTGTGGAAAAAGCACGCTAGGACGGGTGATTCTGAACTTGATTCCGCCTACCAGCGGGCAGATTTTATTTGAAGGGAAGGATATTACCACGATGACGGCACCGCAAATGGTGAATCTGCGCCGTCAGATGCAGGTCATCTTTCAAGACCCCTACAGCTCGCTTGACCCCCGTGTGCCAGTGGGAGATAGCATTGCCGAAGGGCTGAAGGTGCATGGCATTGGCAGTAGCGCCGAGGAACGCCGCCAAAAAGTGACCGATATTCTGCAAAGGGTGGGTATGCAAGCCTATCATGCCGACCGTTTCCCCCATGAGTTTAGCGGTGGGCAACGCCAACGCATTGGCATTGCTCGCGCTTTGGTGCTTAAACCCAAGTTTATCGTGTGTGACGANNGAGCCAGTCTCGGCGCTAGATGTTTCGGTGCAAGCACAAGTGCTAAACTTATTGAAAGAACTACAAAAGGATTTTGGCTTGACCTATTTGTTTATCGCCCACGATATGGGGGTGGTTGAACATATCAGTGACCGTGTGGCGGTGATGTACTTGGGCAAGGTAGTGGAAGTGGCAGACCGCCGCGCCATCTATGCCAACCCAACTCACCCCTACACCCAAGCCTTGATGAGTGCCATTCCCGTGCCTGACCCCGAACTGCGGCGCGAGCGTGACATCTTACAAGGGGATGTGCCTAGCCCCCTGCGCCCGCCCATNNACAACTGTCCGACACCAGCACCCATGCCGCCGCTTGCCTACTTCGCAATGGGCAAGTGCAGGCTGAACCCACCCCATGAAACGCCCCCATCCTTGGCGTGCCCGCTTCACCCGCTGGATTTATCTAACATCGCTTCCCATTCCTTATCCTTTGCGCACTTTTGCATTGGATGTGCTAGTCGGGGATACGCTGATAGAAAGTTCACTGGACTTACCGGACGCACGTCTAATGCTTGACCCAGCCGATTCATTGCAGGTCAATATGATTCTGGACGGCTACTGGGACCGCAAACTGTCCAATTGGTTGGCATTTTTTGCCCCGCACAGCCCTGTTTGTGCCGATGTGGGGGCGCATGTTGGCTATTTCTCACACGTGATGGCGCGTTATGCCCCGCAACAGGCGGTGATTCACGCCTTTGAACCAAACCCGCGCACCTTCGCTCAGTTGGAAGCCAATGCGAAGCTGAATCGGCTTAATTTGCAAGCCAATCAGTATGCGGTTTCTGACCGGGTAGGCACGGTGGAAATGCAGTTCCCCCATCGCATGCTATTTGGTTCGGGGCGTATGGGCAAAGCCTATCATGCGGTGCAGACCCAGACATTACCCAGTATTGATTTAGATAGTTATTGCGACCAAAAACAAATTGCCCAGATTGACTTGCTCAAAATGGATATTGAAGGTGCGGAAGTGTACGCCTTTGCTGGGATGAAAGCAGGCATTGCGCAAGGACGGTATGGGGTGCTGTTGGTAGAGATGCACAATCACTACGTCCCACAAGCCGAGCTACAAAACGCTGTGTATGCGCCCCTATTGGCGGCTGGTTATCATATTTACCACGTCGAAACAGACCGCCTGCGCCCGGTGACACAAATTTCAGCTGGCTTGGATTATCATTGTTGCGCGATTTCGCCTGCGGTATGGCAACAACTCGGAAGTCCCACGGGTGAAATTTGGCTCAACACTGCTGAGAAACTGCCATTTGCGGTGGGTGTTGAGTGATTGGGCTAGGGGAAGACCCACAAAATGTCCGCTGGGGCTGGTGCTAGGAAGTAGACCGTGACCGTTTGGTGCCAACTAATATAATTCTCATCGTCATAACCCAGGTCAATCATGCGCCCTTTGACCCCGCCGCCGGTGTCTGCCGCCACAGCAAAACCGTAACCGGGGATATACAAGCGTGTGCCGAGCGGAATCAGTGAACGGTCCACTGCCACCAAACCTTTGGTTAAGCGTTGCCCGCTGGCTGTAATGCCGTAACTGCGCGATGTGGGCGACTTCCCCGCCCGCGATGCCGAATAACTGGTGGCATACATGGAGAGCGCACGATAATACACCACTAGACCATCAGGCGTATCCATAGATTGCTCCACAACTTGTGTGCCATAACCCACAATCCGGTCTTGTGGGGCAAGCGCCTGCCATTCTGCCACCCCTATCCGCCGCACTTCTTGCCCAGCTAGCGTGGTTAGCCGTGTTTGTTTGAGCAGAAGCCCGGCTTGCCCGGTTGCAATCAGTTGGGTTTGGTCTAGTGGTAAGTTAGGGATGGCTTGCGAAAGGCTGTCAAAGGGTAGTGGTGCTTGTTCGGAAAGCAAACGTTCNNCAACGCTCCAATCACCACCATTCAACCCAATCCCAACTTGAGCAAGTGCGCCACCTACAGTCTGTGCGGTGGTGTATAGCGTGCGGGGTGTACCGTCTAATACTGCTGTGAACGCTTGTGCGCGGGTGACAGTCACCGTGTCATTTGCCTGTAACCTGCTGGCATAAGCCGGGAAAACCTGGTCTTGCAAGTGCAAGGTCACCCCTTGCTCGGCTAAAAATTCACCCACCGTGCGGGCTTGGCTTTGCAGGGTGCGGGTTTCGCCATCTACTGCTAGGGTTATCGGGTGAGTGGAAGATGGAGTAGCTGTTGGGGGTGCAGGTA
>DKKK01000027.1 GCA_002455215.1 Anaerolineales bacterium UBA6668
TTCAGCGAAATCCCGAAATCCCAATAATCTGCGATATGGATTGTGCAGATTGGGAAGGTTATCAGGCACTCAGCGAAATCCCAAAATCCCCATAATCTGTGATGGCGTTACTCTTCCAGCGTGCTGGTGTCGCCTTCCGGCTGTCCGGTGGCACGTGCCTTTAAAACCCGGCGCATGATTTTACCACTGCGCGTCTTAGGCAGGCTGTTGACAAAAGTAATCGAATCCGGTTTGGCAATTGGTCCTAAGTGTTTGCCAACATGGTTGCGAATCTCATCGGCAAGGTCTTCACTGCCTGTCACACCCGCATTTAGGATGCAGTACGCATGAATGGCATTGCCTTTCAATTCGTGGGGTAGCCCGATGGCGGCGGCTTCGGCAACGTTGGGGTGACTGACCAGTGCGCTTTCCACTTCTGCCGTGCCTAGCCGATAGCCACTCACCTTGATAACGTCATCTGTGCGCCCAATCACCCAAATATAGCCGTCTTCATCCTTGCGGGCCGCATCGCCCGTCAGATACATGCCCGGATATTTGCTCCAATATTGCTTCACATAACGGGCATCATCATTTAATAACGTGCGCAACATACCGGGCCATGGACGTTTCAACACCAGATAGCCTTCTTCGTTTGCCCCCACCGACTCACCATCTTCATTTACCACATCCGCTGAATGCCCAGCAAAGGGGATAGTGCCGGAACCGGGCTTGAGTGGCACGACTGGTGTAGGAGTAATCACAAACCCACCGGTTTCGGTTTGCCACCAAGTATCAATAATTGGGCAACGTCCCTGTCCAATGTGGGTGTGATACCACTTCCAAGCTTCTGGGTTGATAGGCTCACCCACCGAGCCGAGCAAGCGCAAACTGGATAGGTCATGACGGTTGGGCCACGCTTCCCCAAAGCGCATTAAGCCGCGGATGGCAGTAGGTGCTGTATAGAGCACGGTAATGCCATAGCGTTCCACTAAACTCCACCAGCGGTTGGGATATGGATAGGAGGGCGCTCCTTCATACATAAAGGAAGTCGCACCCAAAATGAGTGGGGCATAGACAATATAGCTGTGCCCGGTAATCCAACCTGGGTCGGCGGCGCACCACCAACGGTCGTCTTCTTTTAGGTCAAAGGCATATTTCAGCGTGGTACTGGCATACACCTGATAACCGCCGTGCGTGTGCAAAATGGCTTTGGGTTTGCCGGTAGTGCCACTGGTGTACAGAATAAACAGCGGGTCTTCGGCATCCATCTCCACGGTGGGGCAGGGACCTTGTGCAATGGGTAGTTTTTCTAGGTCGTGATACCAGTGGTCACGTCCGGATTCCATGCGGATGTCGTGACCAGTGCGGCGTACCACCAAGACACTTTGCACGCTTGGGNNAATGTCTTTGAGCGCTACAATACTGCCGCGCAACCACGCTCCGTCTTGGGTAATCACTACCTTACTTTTGGAGTCATCTATTCTGCCACGCAAGGCATCTTCGCTAAAACCACCGTAGACCACCGAATGAATTGCGCCTATTTTGGCACATGCCAGCATCGCAAAAATAGTTTCTGGGATACGCCCCATATAAATTGTGACAAAATCGCCCTTTTTTACACCCAATCCTTTAAGNNACACCTCACGATTCATAGCAAAATAGCTAAATGTGCGGTGCTCGCCGGGTTCGCCTTCCCAAATCAGTGCTTGTTTATTCTTGCGCCAGGTTTTTTGGTGGCGGTCTATTGCATTCAACACAATGTTGGTTTTTGCGCCGGTAAACCACTTGAAGAAAGGTGGGCGACTATCATCAAGTACTTTGTCCCACTGCTTGTACCAAGACAATTCGGCGGCACGCGTTTCCCAAAAACCGGCAAGATCTTGGTCAGCTTGCTCCCGTTGGGCATAGTAGTCCGGGACGTTTGCGTTTTGAAGGGTCGCTTCGGATGGGTAGTAGACATCCCCGTGCAATTCAGTCATAGTGGCTCCAAACTTAAATGAAAAATTAGGTTATATTCGACACGGATGAAAACTGCGCTTTTTCCTTAAGAAAAAACTCCTGTACTCGACTTGTTTCGAATACAACTGCGATTACGGTAAACCCATTTTGAAGCGCATAGGATGGTTGCCGTTTGCAATCATCGGCGCTTTAGGTGGATGCAAACACTCGCAATTCGTTATTCTGTATCTATGCCGAATACTACCCGTGCTCAGTATATAAAAAACAAACTTCATGTGACTGTAATGCAATTTGGGCGGTTCGGCAAGTGGGGGGCAGAAGCAAAAAAGAGCCGTTTACGGCTCTTTTTTTAGTGGTTAAAGCGAGATTTAGCGGTTTATGCCAGTGCTACCGCCACTTGTGGGCGAAATTTGTAGCCATAGATCAACATACCCCGCGGACCATCTTCGCGCAGTTTGCGCGTCACCATCTCCACCCGCATACCAATTTCTACTTGCGAATTTTCAATATCGGTCAGTTGGGCAGTTAACAGCGGTCCTTCATCCAACTTGACAATGGCGACTGTGTAAGGCGCTTGGTCTTCAAAGCCTGCAGGGGCAGTGTACACAGTGGTGAAACTAAACACTTCACCCGTGCCACCAAATTGGAATGGCGTCTTGGCTTCGGCTTGGCAGTGTGGGCACACATCACGCGGGGGGAATATTTTCCCTGCGCAGTTGGGGCACACTTCGCCCACCAGTCCGTATCGTTGTTGTTTTAATCGCCAGTGGCGTGAAACTTCCATGTTGCTAATTGACTCCTGAGCGTTTGCTAGATTGCTCGTTGTTTACGCACATAAAGATACCTGCAAAGCGCTATCAAAGACTCTCAAATTAGCTAGAAACGGGCAGAACACTCAAATGCAGACAGGTTTTTTATCAAATTGAGAACAATCTACGGTACTACGGGTCATAGAACTTATTTCCAGCGTGTCAGTATTGTTTCGCGCTGAAATAGGGAAATTGCACCCCACACTAGCGCTACATCCACCACTAGCAGGAACACACTTGCCCCCAGCATCAGGCTGGTTTTCAACACCAATACCCCCAGCATTGAACTAACAAAAAAGCCGATGACCGGTAGCACCACAACGCCGGTTAGTTGTCCTGCCACCCGTGGGTCACTCACCCGTGAAGAAACCATCACAGACAGGCTCACCGACAGGAGCGAGAGCAACGGCGCGAGAATTCCTACACCGACTAGCCAGATTGGCGAGAATAGGCTTTTTACCACCGGGGGAACACTAACCAGGCTAGCCCCCACCAAATAAATGGCAAACCCTGCCCAAGTGGCAATCACCGCTGGGATGAGCGCGGCAAACATTTTCCCCAACAACAATTCGCTAGTGCGGATGGGGGTGGCAAGCAACGGTTCTAAACTTCGCGTCACTTTTTCGCCAACAATTGAATATGCCGCAAAACTTGTTGGAATAATTAAGGGCACTAGCAAGAAGAGCAGAGCGTATTGGTTCGCCATAAACACCTGAAAACACTCGGAATCTGTGCTATCCTGCGGGCAAAGCAGTCGCCAAGCAGGTGGTAAACTGTCACTGATTTCCCCAACTGTGTTACCGTCCATGCTAGCTCCTATGACATACAGAGAAACTAACGGGATAATGGTGAGCAATATTGGCAAAAAGATGGTGGAAAACAGCACGATTTTGTGCTTAAAAACTTCTTTCCACTCTTTCTGCACCAAAATTTGGATTTTAGATAAATTAGGCATAGTTTTCACCCAATATAGCCCGGGTTAGTTCCCGAGTAAGCGTAAATACACATCTTCCAGCGAGTGGCGAATTTCTCCCACAAATTGGACTTCCGCACCTAGCTCCACCAACGCCCGCACAATGGCGGGGTTTTCGTTTTCAGGGTCTGCTACGGTGACGATGAGTTTATTGTCTAAAATTTCGACCGCAGGCAAGTTGAACTGCTGACCGAGTGTTTCGGCTAGGGCAGGGAGCATTTGCTTAAGATGGAAGACCACTTGCCGACCAAACAATTGCTTGCGCAGGGCGCTGGGCGAATCTTGCACCAAAATTTTCTGCTTAAAAACGCCCACTACATCACACAAGCGCTCGGCTTCATCCAGATTGTGCGTGCAAATGAAGATGGTACGCCCCAAATTGCGCAATTCGGCAATAAAATCACGCACCAAGCGACTGGCAGAAGGGTCTAGCCCACTGGTTGGCTCATCTAGAAAGATTGTTTTTGGCTCGTGAAGCAAAGCACGCGCAATTGCCAGCTTTTGTTTCATCCCTTTGCTAAAGGTGCTGGCTTTCTCAAAGCGGCGTTCCCACAGGGCGAGCATACGCAGATATTTTTCCACTGCTTGCTGTGGCTTCTCCACTTCGTATAGGCGAGCATACAACAGCAAGTTTTCTTCAGCGCTCAAATGGTCATATAAACCCGGACTTTCGGTGAGTACCCCTACTGTGCGCCGGATCGCTTCATCTTGCTTGCCAACCTGAAAGCCATTTACCCAAGCTGTGCCAGCGGTTGGCGCAATCAGGCTAGTCAACATGCGCACCGTAGTGGTTTTTCCCGCACCGTTTGGTCCGAGAAAGCCAAACACTTGCCCACTGGGTACTTCCAAATTGAGTTTATCAACAGCAATATTTTTGCCAAAGTTTTTTTGTAGCTGGGTCGTTGAAATCATGGAAACACATCCTAGCCAAAATTTACACTACTCATCCGCGGACAACTGCGTTTTTGGCTCAATTAGAAGCGATAATTCGTCATCAAGTTAAGCACCAATACTTTCTTGAAAGAAAAAAACCGTTTGCTGTGCAATGCCCTGCCAACCAAACTCACTAGACAAAGCCAATGCGCCTTGTGAAAGTTTGGCTTGTAAAGCGGGATTCTCCAGCAATTGCCGGGCGGCGCTGGCAAGTTGCTGTGGGTCGTCTGCCTGCACCAACCAGCTATTTTCGCCGTGAAGCAACTGTGGGAGCGGCACACGCGGTTGGGTGGTAATGGTGGGCTTGCCGTGATTTAAGCATGCCATAAAAGTCCCACGCCGAAAGGAAGCGCCATCGCGGTAAGGCTGGAGCATCAAATCGCAACTGAGCAAAGCCGCTGATGTTTGCGGTGCAGGCAAGTAACCTGTGCGCACAATGCGGTCTGCCACCCCTAAATTTTGCGCCAATGTATTGAGTTCTTCGGCAAAGGCATTGTTGGTGCTGGGGTCGCTACTGCCTGCCTGCCCACCAATTAACACCAACTTTGCCGCCACACCTTGCTCAAGCAGGTTTGCCAAAGCCGCAATGATGGTTTCGCCGCCTTTGCTGGGGTTCAGAAAGCCGAAATAGCCCAAAGCAAATTCGCCTGTTAGGATACCATACTGCGCCCGCCAGTTTGCTTTGGCATAATCGGGTGGGGGGCAGTTGGGGATATTGCTCCCGATGGGAATTTCGCGCACATTGGTAAGTTTCCAACTGTGCTTTAACGTGTGGGCATCTTCGGGATTGGTGGCAATGACACCCATGCTGGCTTGCGCGAGCCATTGCAAGGCTTTGGTACGTAGTGCGCCAGCTTTGGGAAAGAGATAAGGAACGCGTAGGTCGTGAAAGGTAACCACTGTTGGGCGGGAAAGCAAGCGTGGCAAAAAGTGGATGGGGAGGCGCATCTTACCGTATGCCGCCGCTTGGTACTGGATATTGACCACGTCCGCCTGATTTAGCTGTTGGCGTAGTCGCCACAATGCCCGCCAGCCCCAATCCGCGTGAACTATCGGGAAATGTTGATAGCGGCGAGTTTCGTTGGCGGGTAGTTGGTTGCGCTGGTCGGTATAAACAGAAACGACATGACCTTGCTCTGCCCAAGCCAGCACAATTTCACGGCTAAAATCGCCTACTCCTCCTTGCATGGGGGGGTATTCACCGGAGACAAGCGCTATTTTCATGAGAATCCCACCTGTGTAGTGTGGTGGGTGAAATGGGGAAGTGTTTACAAATCGCGTGCGACTGTAAATTCTGCTAGGGCGTGCAGGCGTTGTGTGTAGTCGTTTTGTGGTAGTTGGTTTAGCAGTTCGCGGGCTTTTTGCACATACTCGCGGGCTTCGCGGTGGGCGGCTTGGATGGCGCCACTGCTACGTACTTTTTCCACCACTCTTTCCACAATGCGCCGATTGCCGGCATCTGCGCCACGCAAGGCGGCGACGTCCGCATCGCTGGGGTTGGCTTCGCAGAAGAAAATTGCCGGTAAGGTGAACAGTCCTTGTTGCAAGTCACCGCCGACTGGCTTGCCGATATGGTCCGCCTGCCCCACAAAGTCCAAAATATCATCCATCACCTGAAATGCCATACCTACCAAGCGTCCGTATTCGGTGATGGCTTGAATTTGTGCTTCCGGCGCTTTACCGAGTACTGCCGCACCTTCACATGCCAAGCAGAACAAACTGGCAGTTTTTGCGAAGATGCGCTTGGCATAGTCATCGCGACTGATAGAAGCTTTGCTCGTAAATTGCTGGCGTAGTTCACCGCTTACTACAATCATCAAACTTTCGGCGAATTGTGTCATCACGCGCACATCTTGAGTGCTTGCCGCCCAACTAGCAGAACGGGCAAATAAATAGTCACCGGTTAGGATGGTGGCGGCAGGTGTCCAGTTTGCATTTAAGGTTGGTACACCGCGCCGGAATAGTGCGCCATCTACCAAATCATCATGTACCAATGTGGCAGTATGAAGTAGCTCCACCGCCGATGCAAAGGTCACTGTTTCTGCAATGGGTGAACCAAATACTCCACCAGCCAGCAGAGTTGANNCCCAGCGCTCAATACATATTGCGTTGCGGCATCTAGCGCCGGGTGCTGTCCTGCGGCGGCTGATTTTAGCTTTGCTTCCACCTGTTCGAGCGTGGCGCGAATGACAGCGAAAATTTCATTAATAGAACTGAAATTTTGAGCAGAGTGAATTGACTGAGTGTTAATTAGTTCGGAAATGCCCATAGATGGGTAAATTATAGCTGGTTGCTCGGAAAAGTACATACTCTTTCTGAAAATTTACCTTATAACGCAGGGGTTTCGATGCCGAAAAGTCGGCAAGCATTATGATAGGTAGCACGTAAGAAGCTGTTCAGCTCCATATTTCGTTCGTAGGCAATGCGCTCGGCTGTAAAGCGTACATAGGCTGGCTCATTGCGTTTCCCGCGGAAAGGGGCGGGTGTAAGGTATGGCGCNNCAATTAATAAGCGTTCCAGCGGCATGCGAATGGCAATTCGCCGAAGTTCATCTGACTTACCAAAAGTGACCGGACCTGTAATGCCCAGATAAAAACCGAGTTCAAGCACTTGCTGTGCTTGGCTCCAATCTCCACCAAAAGAGTGGAAAACGCCGGGCGGGCAAGTGGCTTTCCTTTGCAAAACCCATGCGTGAACCATCTCGTACACATCGGCAAAAGCATCTCGGCAATGAATGATAACGGGTAGGTTGAGTTGCTCTGCTAGCTCAAGTTGTTGCCGAAATGCTATTTTTTGTTGCTGGGCAGGCACTTTTTGCCAGTAGTAATCAAGCCCAATTTCACCGATTGCAACTACCTTCGGCTGGCTTGCCAACTGCCGGATCGTGTTTAGGTCTTGATTGGTGAAGTTTATCACAGAGTTTGGATGAACGCCAAAAGCGGCATAAATGGGTGAGTAGGCATCGCAGAGTGCTTGGATTGCTTGCGCTTGGCTCAACTCAACTGCAGGAATCAGGATGAACTTAACGCCAGTGGTAACTGCGTTTTGTATCACTTCTGCCCGGTCTACAGCAAAATGCTCAAAATCAAGATGGCAATGTGTATCGGTTAGGTAGGGGTGGCTAGGTTGTTGCATACGCTAAAATTTTACCACTATTTACTACGTGGGAATTTACCCTGTGGTAAAATGAAAAAGCCCACCGTCCCAACAGTGGGCTAGTCCCAAGGTATCATTATGTTTTGTATAATGATGTTCCACCCTGTTCGTTTGTGTTTGAAGAGACCAAACACAAAATGTGTTACTGAACCACCTTCGGGTATAGTATTACATTTTTCCTAAAACTCTCAATAGACACTTGTACTGTTTTTCACAATTAGTATTTTTCTACTTCTTTATGTACAAAGTAATTATTGTCGAAGACCAAGAACTGACTGCTAGCGGTCATGCCAACCCACTCAAGATGCCCGATTTTTCTGTGATAGCTACCTATCACGACCGTAAGCAATTGCGCCAGTCACCTTTGCTAAATTCCGCGCATTTAATTTTATTAGACTTGAAACTACCAGAAGAACGGTCGGATTCGCACGCTATAGGCACATGTGTTCCCACCATTGATTTGGTTTCTGATTTGATTAAGCAGTACCCATCTTTGCGTATCGTGCTTTTGACCAATGAAT
Organism: Anaerolineales bacterium UBA6668; assembly: GCA_002455215.1. Lineage (GTDB taxonomy): Bacteria > Chloroflexota > Anaerolineae > Anaerolineales > UBA6668 > UBA6668. The sequence continues at coordinate 8,331 of DKKK01000027.1, forward strand.
CTTCTCAATACTATATTTTACATAGCAAAATTGCTGGAGCACATGGTTATCTGGTTAAATCGCAGGTGGGGCTGGCTGGAACGCTCCCCGAGACGTTATTAAGCATTCTCGCAGATGGCAGACGCATCTTCCCGGAAGCTGACTACCCAAGCGAAGTTATGGAATTAAGCGAAGCAGAGCTACGAGTTCTAATCGCCAAAATCGAAAATCCCGGCAAATCTTCAAAACATGTTGGGCAATTACTTGGGTCGAAGTCTTCAACCGTGCGCAATCACTTGTCCAGCGCTTACAAAAAGCTAGGAGTCAACTCACTGGATGAAGCAAGGCAACGGCTCCTTGAATTGGGGATGGCGTAATTATATGGAAGACCTTTCATTCAAAGACCCTGTTTGGCGTTGGCGGGTTGCATCTTTGATACTGGTCAGCAGTACTTTTGTATATATATTGGTTGAACTTGTCATCATCTATGGCTTTATCTATCTGCCACATTTTGACAATACGGATTTTAATCTTGCCGATGGTTGTATAGCAAATGGTAGGGATATCTGTAGTAAAAAAATAACAGCCATTAACCATATCTCCTATGACGAGATTATAGGGCGCAATAATTGGGATTTATTTGGCAATAACCGACCCATGCGTGTATCCGTACAGGAAACTGGCGCAGACCCAGTGATACTCAATGTGATTCCAACTCACCCAAAAACATTTGAAAATTTATTGTCTTTAATACCATTGATGACTGCCGTTTTGATTCTGTTTGCGATTACCCCCAAAAACGATGATTTATTTTTGCTTACTTTAGATTTGTGTTTATTCGCAATTGTTTTGGCATCGGGTACGTATATCGCTTTTGTCAAAGGTCCCGTCTTCTTTCCGATAATTTATCCTTTCGCCGTTTGTTTATCGGGTGCGTTGTTTATTATTTCCATTTCAAAACTTTTAAAACCGATTGAAGCTATCACACAGAATAAAATCATCCCGTCAGCCATTCTCTTAAGCGCTATGGGTGTTGGCGGGTATGATTTCGTTACCGGCGTAGGTATCAAATATGTGTATTTTTTGGGAGCAGTATTGGTTGGTACGATTTTGTTATTTGTTGGAATAGGGCGACTTAAAACCAATAGAAGAGTAAAAATTTACAGCATGATGGGGTTTTTTACATTGGTTGCCCCAATCTTTATTGGGTTAGTAGCCCTGTCTTTGACCAAAACTCCTTCCGTAGCTCATCGTATATTAATTTCGATTGGAATTATTCTATTTTCTTTACTGCCTCCTGTCGCGTTATTCATTTATGCGAGAATATCGAAAGACTGGCGATTTTCGGTGGAGCGGAGCTTCGTCCTTTTCTCGTACAGTTTCTTAGCCATAATCCTTTCGGTTTTTATCAATTACCTGCTCATCCCATATTTTTTCCCAGATTTTCAATACTCACTTCTGCCCCTATTGGAAACAGCCATTGCTGTAATAATAGCCTTAATTTTTTGGGAAAAATATGTGGAATTTGCCGAAAGAAATTTACTGCGCTTACCTTTTCCACCCAAACAATGGGAAGAAAACTTCACCCAAAAGTTGGTACAATCACAAAATTCCCAGCAATTGGAAGACGCTTTGCGTCAATTAATTGCCAGTTTTCGCATTCGTTCCGCCAAAATTGAGTTTGCGGTTAACCATTATGCGCCCAAGCTATTGTTGCAACAGGGTGATATTCATGAAACCGCAGAAGCAGATGGAAAGTATTACCTCCTAAAAATCCACCCTGACGCTTCCGCTGGCATAACTGCTTGGTTTGGTGAGAAGGAAAGCGGCAGTTATTACGGACATCGCGAAAAGCAGGCATTGCTGACCGCGCTAAAGCAAACGTTTGTAGCAAGTCAATTGTTGCGCCAAAAGGACGAAATGACTGCACTCTACCAGCGCGACCAAGAGCGTGCCGCTCAAATTCCTTTGCAAGTGGCGGATGATTTACACGATATTGTCCTAAACAAGCTCAACGAGATTATTGTGGACATGCACCGCCGCAATGCGCCGGAACTGCCTGCCGTGCAAAGCGTAAACAGTGACCTGCGTTTGGCGATGGCACAACTTCGCCAAGGAAACTTACTGGAAGGGCTACACTTTGCATTGGGAAATGTAGTCGAAGAACTTAACCGCAAATACTCGGACGCACCCGCCATTCATTTTAATATTGTCAAAGCATCCTATCGCTACCCAGAAGATGTAGAGCGACAAGCGCTTTTTATTATGCGCGAGTTATGTATCAATGCAAAAAAACATGCCAATGCCAGTTTTATCGAGTTGTTTGGTGAATTAACCCCCCACGCGTTCACCTTACAACTGGAAGATGACGGGGATGGCTTGCCGAAAAATTTTATGGAAACCGACAGGTTTGGCTTAAAGGCGGTATGGCACCGTGCAAAGCAAATCTCTGCACAGATTGAATACGATAGCGAGAGCGGCACATGCTTCCGCCTATATTGGGAACAGAAGGGCGCTCTTCAACACGAATAAAGGTTGTGCTTTAGCCCTAAAGAAAAAGGTAGAATTTGCATTTGGGTGTACATGGCAAACATAAACCGTGCCCAATACCCACCTCCCGACTTTCGCAGAACGCCAAACAAAAATATAATAGGGGTATATTCGGCAACACCAAAATTTGCGCGTTCTGCGTTAGGAAAAGCGTAATTCAAGATACGGTACGGTTAAAACGTTCCGAATATTTCACACCACCCTCAGAGCAAACTATGATTTCTGTCAATCCCCAACGAACCATTGAAGAACTGCGCCAATTGCAGGCATTAACTGGCAATGAAGACGGCGCTCAACGCCTAGCGTGGAGCGACACTTGGCTGAAAGCCCGCCAATGGTACAAAGACAAACTTGCCGCACTACCTGTGAAAGTCGAGCAAGATGAAGCGGGCAACCTATGGGCAACTCTACTAGGAAAAAGTGACAAAACCTTACTCATTGGGGGGCATTTGGATAGTGTTCCCAATGGTGGTTGGCTAGATGGCTGTCTGAATGTGTTGGCTGGACTAGAAGTATTGCGTGGAATTGTCGAAAATGGCACGCCACCGATAACCGTGCGTTTGGTAGATTGGGCTGACGAAGAAGGCGCTCGCTTTGGTGGAAGCTTGTTTGGCTCCGGCGCGGTGAGCGGCAACCTAAATATTGAAACTGCTTACACGCTGAAGGACGCTTGGGGCAATGCCTTACCGGAAGTAGTCGGGCGGTGTGGCGTCAACCTTGCTACCATTCAAAATGCCCAATTGCAACTAAAAAATGCACTTGGCTATTTGGAACTTCACATCGAGCAAGGTCCAGTTTTAGAATCGATGTCACTGCCGATGGGCGCAGTCATCGGGGCAAATGGCATTGAACGGTATCTTTTCCGTTTTACCGGGCAAGCCGCCCATGCTGGCTCCACCCCAATGAAACAACGGCGTGATGCCTTCCTAGCGGCGGCACGTTGGGCGCTGGCGGTCCGTGAGTGTGCGATTGAGCAACAAGGTGTTGGCACAACTGGCAAGGTAGTCACCCAACCGGGCATCTACACCGCAGTATCGGGGATGTGCGAAATATCGCTAGACCTGCGCAACCTGAATCCGAGCGGACTTGCCGCTCAATCTGCCCATGCCAAGCAAGTGGCACAACAAATCGCCGATGAAGAACGCGTTTCCCTCGAAATTATTCCCATTTTTGATTGTTCGCCCACCCAATTTAGTGCGGATTTGGTCAATTTTGCCGACCAAGCAATTGTGGAAACCTGTGGGGTTAGCCATCGCCTACCGAGTGGTCCCCTGCACGATGCCTGCGAAGTATGCCGAGCGGGCGTACCAACCGTGATGATGTTCGTACAAAGCCTAAACGGACTCTCGCACTGCAAAGAAGAAGATACCCTTGTCGAGCATATTGAAATGAGCATACAAGCGCTCGCTCGCCTGACCGAAAAAGCGATACCCTGGGTAGAGAATTATGCAGATTAATTTGGACCATTTGGTTTTTGCCACCGATGATTTAAGCCGTGGTGAAAACCTGCTGGCTGAGCGTCTGGGCATCACCTTTGCTGGAGGGGGAAAGCATGAACGCATGGGCACGCACAATCGGGTGGTACGCCTGCAAAGCGGGTGTTATCTGGAATTGATAGCAATTGACCCGACTGCGCCAGCACCTTCGCAAGCGCGTTGGTTCGACCTCGACACACCACAACTGCAAGCTCAGCTCAAAGGCTTTCCGAAGCTTGTGCATTGGGTAGTGCGGACGAAACAAGTACCGTTGGACTTGACCAGTTTTGCGGATGAGTGGAAAATTGCGCTAGGCAAGCCGACCGCCATGCAACGGGGTTCCTTACAATGGGAGATTACACTGCCCAGTGATGGGAAACGACCCGCCGGTGGGGCATTGCCCTATGTGATTGCCTGGCACAGCGAGTCAGTACCCCCATTCTCATTACCAGAGAGTCACTTACATTTGCACGCTTTACACATCACCACACCCAACCCACCGGTAGTTCAGCAAGCCTTACAAGGGCATCTGGTTGACTCACCCATTGAGCTGGTTTTTCACACGGGCGAAACCCGCCTCCAAGCGCTGGTAGAAACCCCACAAGGACAAAAATGGCTTTTAGGATAATTCCCCGCGGGATTCCAGATATCGATTTTTCGGATTTATTCTTTGCTTTGGGAAAAACATTTTTCCCAAACGATAGGCTCGAATTACAAAAGCAAGTTGAACTTACTTGGGGTGGGAATGCGCTCGCTTGCCTTTCGGTGCGCAGTGGGTTGGACGCACTTTTGCAGGCGTGGCAACTGCCGGTTGGTAGCGAAGTGCTCGTAACCGCCTTGACCATCCGCGATATGACAACCATTTTGCGCGAGCACGGCTTGGTTGTNNGATCTAGACCCGGAAACGATGGGGGTAGATCTGCATTCGCTCCAACAGGCGATAACACCGAACACACGCGCCATTCTTCTCGCACACCTGTTAGGCACGCGCATGGAATTGGATAAAGTCTTTGAGATTGCACACCGGCAAAATATCCCAGTACTCGAAGATTGCGCACAAGCCTACGATGGTGTTTACCGGGGCGATGCACGCAGTTTCGTCAGTTTTTTTAGTTTCGGTTCCATCAAAACCGCAACAGCTTTGGGCGGGGCACTGTTGCGCTTCCAAGACCCCAGCCTGTTGCAAAAAGTACGAGCTTGTCAGGTGAGTTACCCGATTCAACCGATGCGAGCATACCGCAAAAGAGCGCTTTTGTTCATTGCCTTGCGGGCGCTGGCAAATCCGCTTGGGTTAGGGGTATTAACCGCTGTTTTTCGTTTGTTGGGGAAAGCACCTGATAGCGTACTCAGCCAAATTGTAAAGGGTTTTCCGGGTAACGAACTGCTGAAAAAATTGCGCTACCAACCCAACTCCGCGTTATTAGCGACCTTATTGCGGCGCATTTGCCAGCCGTACCCAGAGAAAATCCGTCAACGGGTGATGTATGCGCAACGCATTTACGCGAAATTGGGAGATTTCCCTCGTCCTGCTCGCCACGCATCACACCACGCACATTGGGTGATTGCCTTGCGTTCATCGAATGCCGACCAGTACATCGAAAACTTGCAAGCGGCAGGTTTTGACGCCACGCGCAAAGCCTCCAGTATGACGTTTGTATCGCCCCCAACGGGCTTTGCCCCCGCTAAGCAAGTAGAAGCGCTCACCGATGAATTGTTTTACTTGCCCATGTACCCCGCCATGACCGAAAATCAAATTGCACGTATGGCGGACATTCTGCAAAGCCGCTGACCCGCCCAGCAAGGTTTTTTTTCATCCATTTGCTATTCAGCATAGGCGACGAATAGCAAATGGTCGGTTTTGTATCTGCTTAAAGTTTTTCCTTGATGAAAAGCGCAAT
>DKKK01000156.1 GCA_002455215.1 Anaerolineales bacterium UBA6668
ACGCCTTAGCCTTTTTCTGGCTGGACGGCTTCGCCGTCCCCGCCCCGCGTTAGTAACGGCTGGCTTCGCCAAAAGAAAAACTCCGTTATAAACAAAGGAAAATGAACATGGACATAATGAAGTGGTTTTTTATTTTATATGGCATCGTGATGGTTGCTATTGGTTTGTATGCCTTCGGTATTGGGGCTTGGGGGTTTGTCAAAAAACGCCCTCTAATAGTTGCGGCACGTCAATTAATGTGGTTCTTGCTTGCGATATATGTTCCTCAAACTATTCAAGCATTTGTTTCGTTACCTAGCTTTTGGGGGCGAGGTGACCTATTCTTTACCATTATACCCATTATTGAAATAGTAGCGTTGGTGTTATTGGTTTTTATTTTCTGGCGGCAAATGGCAGGATATATGATTTTGGGTGTTTCTGACGAGACATTTCGAGAAGCACTTGTAAGCGCATTAAATAAATTAAATCTTCCATATCAAGAAACTATTTCTAAAATAAAACTCACTGGACTTGGCGCAGATATGCAAGTAGTGGTAGCATCTTGGACGGGAACGGCACAAATTCGTATAAAGCAATGGCGGCATGTTCGTTACACCAAAAAAATTGCGCTTGCAATGGATGACTACTACAAAAACAATCCTGTCAAAGTAAACAATAGTGCATTTATCGTATACCTTCTACTAGGTATTTTGATGATTGTGTTTGTAGTTGTAGTTGCGTTTGGGTTCTTTGGCTCTGGCTTTTTGTTCAGGTCATATTAAAACGCAAGCGAGTCTTAAGGCAAAACGCCGCCTAACACAGCATGTACTTGACGAGTGGGATTCTGCGGCATTTGGCTCTCCCGGCAGAGCGGGCATTTTCATCGCCCGAACAGAATCCTGCTCACGAAGTTTTGCGCCAGCCTTGCAAACAGCCAGCCGAGATTCTGCCCTGCGCGACAAAGCCCAGCAATTTGCCAAAGCCATTGCGAAAGAAGATGGGGTGGGGGCTGTTGTGGCTTGGGTGAGAAGCTACTTATAAGGAAGGAGCCACTGCACTAGCTTAGGGCGCATGCTCTAACCACAACACTTCCCCATAGCCCTGTGGGTTTGCCAAAAGATAATTTTTTCCATCGCTCACCAAAACCAATCCACCCGGTTGATGCACCACAAAGTTGGTGGAGCCAAAGGGGTCGAGGGCTAAAGTTGGGTTATCGCCACCGAGCACACTGAGCTTTTCGGGGATGCCCCCTTGAATGGAGACGCGCCACACATCCCAAGGAGCACCGTGCGGAAGGGGTTTTCGGCTGGGTAGGAGCGGCAGTTTGGCTGTGAGCAGTTCACCAGATGCCAAAAAGTAAGCCCAAGCCCCATCCAGCGAAAGGCGCGGGGAGTTTAGGTACTGGAAAGCACCGGAAGGAATCAGTTCTCTTGCCTGCCCGTCTTGCTCGAGCCACAAACTTTGTGCAAGTCCAACTGTATCCACTTTGATGAATAAGTTGTTTGTTTTATCTGGGCTAAAGACCAACTGCTCAGCCGATTCATATAAAATTTCATAATCGTAACTGTCGGCTGGGGGCACCCGTTCAATGCGGAGGGCAACGGAAATCAACGCGCCATTGCGATAAAGCGGTGCGGTGCGCGTGTAATAGAGCCGTTTGCCATCGGCTTGCCAAAAGGGGTGGTAGAAAGTTTCTAAATCATCTGCCCGCTGAAGAAGTTTTTCAAGCTTTTGCGTGTGTAAATCGAGTGCGTATAAGTCGGTGGTGAAAAAAGTACCTGCAGTTTGGGCAGTGCTATAGGCAAGTGTCAGCCGCCCATCCGGGGCAAGTGCGATTCCTTTTAAGACATCCCCATGTGGCAATTTCCAAATTTGGGTTGGGGTAAAACTTTGGGCAAGGTCAATTTGATAGATGCCGCTCTGTGGGTCGGTGAAGATGAGTACCCCGCGCATTCCCAAATTAGCAGTGTCAGGCGGCAGTGGTTGCAGGGTGGCAGAAAGCAAGCGCGGTGTGGGTTGGGCGGAACTTGTCGGTTGAGTGGCGGTGGGTTGGGGCGTGGGGGATGCACTCGGGCTGGATGGCAAATTGCGTGTGGGGGTGGATGCAATGTTGGGCGTGGATTGNNGATTGGGGTGGGGAAGGCTGGCAGGCAAACAAAACCCCGCAACACAAGGCAAGAAAAGCCCAAAGGCAAGCGGACTGCCTGCCTTTGGGGTGTATAGATGAAAAACTCATTGCTGGGAGAGCAACGTGTTAGGGCTTGATGAGAGTGATGCGCCCAGTGACGGTTGCCGAAACGGGGGAATTGGCTGTGATATAGTCAATCAACGCTTCTTCCAACGGAACATCGCCACCACGGAAATTGGTGCCACGCACAAACATATCGAAGCCATCGCCACCGCCATACAGGAAGTCGTTGGTGACCACACGGTAGGATTCGGTATCGGAGATGGCGGTCCAACCATCGGTGTCACTGCCAATTTCGATGACGGTGATGCGGCTACCCACTTCTTGGGTTAGGTCGGCGGTGAAGCGAATGCCAGCCACTTGCAAGAAGCGCCCGGCACTTTCACCTGGGTCTTCCAAGTTGATTTTGCTCACTGCATTTTCCAGGGCTAACTTCAAGTCTGCACCGGTCAGGTCAAATTGCACCAAGCGGTTGGCAAATGGGTGGACGGTGAGGATGTTGCCTACCGAGATATCGCCGGCGGTCAAGGAAGCGCGGATACCGCCACCATTTGCGAGGGCAATTTGGGTCTTGTCGGAGGCAGTGGCGGCAAGCATAGCATCTGCCACTAGGTTGCCCATGGGGGCTTCGCCATTGCGCACCGAGGCGCGTTCACCGTCAATATCTGCGGCGGCTTGCCCAACAATGGCACTTTGGTATTCTTCTAGCGGTCCTTGCAGTTCGCTTAGGGCAGTGGAGACATCCAAGTCTTCACCAATGTAGATGGGGTCGCCACTCCAAGCGGTGATGACACCTTCAGGATTGAAGGACACTTTCAAGTCGCCAAGCAAGCGTCCCCATTCGTAGGCATGGACAATGAGGGTGGGGGCGTTGGCATCCGCGCCGGCAACAGTTGGGTATTCGCCAACGGGTGTGCCGAGGAATGCGGGTAGTTTTTCGGGGTTGCCGAGCAAGGTGGAGGTGTGTCCGCTGGCAATGACGTCAATGCCGGGAACGGCGTTGGCGAGTTCGATATCGCCTTGATAACCGATATGGCTTAAGACCACAATTTTGTTGACCCCTTGCGCGNNACTGCACGGCGGGGGCAGGGTCGCTGTTGCCGATGGTATCGCCGGCGCGAGAAAGGATTGCCAGCTCGTTGTGCATGACGCCAATAATGCCAATCTTTTCGCCGCCCACTTCTTTGACCACATAGGCGGGGATTTTGCCGGCTAGGGTGGGTTCGTTGGTGAAGTCCACATTGGCACTGACGATGGAGAAGGTTGCGCCGTCAACAAAGTTAGTTGCCAGCACTTCGGGTCCGAGGTCAAATTCGTGGTTGCCGAGGGTGACAGCGTCATAGCCCATCAGGTTATATAGGTCGCGCCCTTCTGAGCCTTGATAGACGGAGAAGTACAGCGTGCCTTGCGAGATGTCGCCGGAGTCGACGAGCAGGGTGTTGGGATTTTCGGCACGGATGCGGTCGATGACGGCTTTGCGGGCGGCAACCCCGCCTTGCATGGGTTGCCCAAAGGGGGCGAAGGGTTCCCAGTGTCCGTGAATTTCGCTGGTGTGCAAAATTTCGAGGTCGAAGGTGGTGGGTGCGGTTTCAGTGGGTTGCTCTGCTGGTGGCGCAACGGTGACCGGCACTTCTACGGTGACGGGGACTTGGACGGTGACTTGCACTTCCTTGGGTTTGGATTGGCAGGCAGAGAGGAGTGCGAGTGTTGCCACTCCAACCGTACCTAACAGAAATCGTAATTGTGTTTGCTTCATTTTATCTCCTACTAATGATGATGGGGAATTGAATTGTAGGGGGAGTATAGTGGAAATGGAGGAGAATGGCAAGGGGGGAAGGGTTGCTAACCAGGGCAACCGCATGAAAAAG
>DKKK01000075.1 GCA_002455215.1 Anaerolineales bacterium UBA6668
GCATTGCGGCTCTACAAAACCACATCATTCGCGCGGATTGATGTGAAAATCAGCCTAACTTATAGTCGTTATGCACTATTTCGTCACCCAATCCTTCATGCGGTTGCCCTGTTGCTAATGCAAACATAAAAACACACTCAATAGGGTCGCTTGTGAGACTTACCGTTGGCTTGCCGCTCGATTTAGCGCCACAAATAGATTTTTCATGGGTACACTGTCTTGCATCCATTCGGGGTGCCATTGCACCGCCAAGCCAAAGGGATGATCCACAATTTCAGCGGCTTCAATAATACCATCTGGTGCAACGGCGCTGACTTTTAAGCCGGGCGCAACTTCACGGCAACTTTGATGGTGCAAACTATTGACTTCAATAATCGGTTGTTCAATCAGTTCTGCTAGCAAAGAACCTTCGGCAACTTGGATGGGGTGTGCGCGTAGATTGCGTGGGTAGCCCGGAAAATAGGCATGACGATTGGCTTGGGGAATTTCGCTGAAAATATCTTGCCAAAGCGTGCCACCCATAGCGACATTCAACACTTGCATTCCACGGCAGACTGCCAGTAGCGGTTTCTTTTGGCTGACAGACCACCGTGCCAGCAACAATTCCACTCGGTCGCGGTCATAATCTATTTCAGAGACTTTATCCGTCATCGCCATACCGTAATGTCTTGGGTCCACATCGCCCCCGCCCGATAAAATTAAGCCATCCAAGCGAGCGAACAATGCCGCCAACTCCACCTCCGAAAGTCCTAATGGGATAAGCACAGGAAGCCCGCCTTGAAAACGCACTGAATCGACAAAGGCGTGTGACAAACCCATCACTTCCCGCTCACCATAATTGGAGCAAGAATGACGCATGGTGGTAATGCCGATAAGAGGGGGATTAGACATGATTGTAAGAAGGAACTGAACAGACAAAACAAAAAAGCGCAGTCGCAATGAACAACCACGCTTCAACGGTTATTGGAACGACTCGGCATTTGTGAAAATTGCGCTTTTCTCTGTTAAGCTAACAGCGCAACTAAGCTACCGAGCGTAAACTCAGGCTTAGCGCTTTTCCTTTAGGCGGCTTTGCTTGGTGGTCAAATTGCGCAGATAATACAATTGTGCGCGGCGAGCCACAGCGCGGCGAGTGATTTCCACACTTTCTAAGCGAGGGGAGCGGGACAAGAAGGTGCGTTCCACCCCAACGCCGTGAGATGCAATGCGGCGTACCGTAAAACTGGCATCGTTGCCACCTTTGCGTACACGAATGACAGTGCCTTTGAATGCTTGCACGCGATATTTACTACCTTCGCGAATGCGCACATTCACCACGACAGAGTCGCCAGGGTTGATTTCGGGTACGTTTGGGTTGACTGGCTGGGTAATGGCTTCCAAAATATGGGCTTTCATAATGATTAAGTCCTTTTAATCGCTACCAATATAAAAATTGGCGTTATTTTTCAGAATAATTTAGCTCTCTCGGTCAAACTTCCATGCCCCAATACAGGCTTTTAAAAAGAATGGGAGAAACAGCGCAAAATATTACCACGATGTAAACAGCCTGTCAAAGGATTCGTGCATTTTGGGTTTAAACACTCGCAGTGGGAAATTATACTGAGAACGGGTGCTACTCGGCACACGCGTCAAATAGTGGTTTGCGCTTGTTTCCTTAGTGAGAAAGGCGCAGTTTTCATCCGTGCCGAATATCAATAACGAATTGCGGATATTGGTATCCACCTAAAGCGGCTGTGATTACGAGCCGCACAAGCGGCAACAATCCTATGCGCTTCAAAGATGAGATTGCCGCAATCACAGTATCCGACACAGGTCGAATATAATTTCTACCCACGTCAAATATAAACCTGAAGCCCCCAATTATACCGCAGGGCAACCGCATGAAAAAGGCATTTGTGTTTAACGGGTGCGGTTCAAAGTTTCGGAAAGATTTCAGGTTAGTAACGAACAGCGGACAAATCTTGACATAGCGGGTACAGATTTTTTGCTATACTTGGCACAGTCACAGATTGCGGATTTTTCTTTTTGGCCAGAGCGCAACGATTCATTGCCAAGCAACGACTTTGTCATTTCGAATGGGTGCTAACAACGTAATGTTAGCAAGAGTGAGAAATCTTTGCTATTCGGCACAGGTTATCTTCGGTATAGCTGTCGAAGTTCGATTTGTACTTTTTTCTTAAAGAAAAAAGTACAATTTGCGTCCGTGTTGAATAGCACACATTGGGGATGATTTCTCCCTGCGGTCGAAATGACAAAAAAGCGCAATTTCTATCCGTGCCGGGTATCGATTCGCATTCTCCGAAAAACTGAACCGCACCCCTGACAGCGGGTGGCAGTTCAAAATTGCGGAAAGCGCTCAGGCGATGAATTGTGAATGGTGAATGCTGGCTATTGTGGGGAGGCATTGCCCCCCTACTAGCCGCTAGCCCTATTTTTTTACACAGGGAAAAGCAGTGTTATTTCGAACGAGCGAAGCGAGTGAGAAACCTTTTAGCGCAATGCAACCTGTATCAATCCCCTTTGATTTCTTAATTCCCTTAATTCACAAACGAGTCATTCTCAATTTGCCATTTTCCCTTTATAATACGTTCAATCAATTCCCATCAACGAGGCAGGCTGAATGGACGAAAAATATATTGGGCAATACAAAATAATCGCATTTATTGGGCAGGGCGGTATGGCGCAGGTGTATCGCGCCTTGCAACCGTTTACCGAACGGGAAGTGGCACTGAAAGTGCTGAATCCGGGTTTTCTGAATTTGCAGGAAGTGCAAGCGCGTTTTTTGCGCGAAGCGCAATTGCTGGCAAAGCTCGAACATTCGGGCATTGTACCGATTTACGATTCGGGCTTAGGTGCCACCAACCAGTTGTATTTGGCAATGCGGCTGATGCAAGGCGGGGCATTGGACGAAGTGCTGAAAGCGCGTGGCACACTGCCGATTGACGAGTATTTGCCGATGCTCCAGCGGGTGAGTAGTGCCCTGGATTTTGCGCACCGCCGCAAAGTAGTACACCGCGACCTAAAGCCGGGCAATATCCTGTTTGACGAAGAAGGGCAAGCCTACCTGAGCGATTTTGGCATTGCGCATGTGGCACAGCAAACCCAGCAAATGACGGCTACCGGTGCCAAATTAGGCACACCGCACTACATGGCGCCCGAACAATTTGAAGGGCAGGCGGTGGATGGGCGTGCCGACCAATATGCGCTGGCAGTGATGAGCTATCAGGTATTGAGTGGCGTGCGCCCCTTTGAAGCGGACACGCTGGTGCGGTTGATGAAAATGCACCTGATGGATACGCCGCCAGCGCTAAGCCTGCCGGATGCCGGGCTGGCGGGGCGGCTGAACAGCGTACTGCAACGGGGCATGGCAAAAGAACCCGCCGAGCGCTACGCCACCTGCGGTGAATTTGCACAAGCATTGGCAACTGCCAACCAGCCAGCGCGTGATGCCCGCACCCAACCGCGTGTGCCCGAAGCGACCTTGCTAGAAGCGACTTACCTAGAACCACCCCTGCCAGCCACCCCCACCCCTGCACCGCAGGAGAAGACTCCAGGGGTAAACCGATCTGCCATTGGCAGTGAGCCCCCGCGCACCCCGGCTGAAACGCCTTATCCGGTGAGCCCGCCCGTCAAGTCCAGTATGCCCGTGTGGGGCTGGGCAGGGTTGGGGGTGTTAGGGCTGGCATTGTTGTGGGCATTGTTTGGGCGGGGTAGTGGGCAAGCGAGCAATACAGCCAGTATTCCCGCCACAGCAACGCCTGCCATTGCGGAAGCGAGCCGCACAGCTAAACCCACCAACACCCGTAAGCCGCCCACTAACACCCCGCGCCCGACAGCGACTCAAGTGCTGGGTGTGGGCAGTACGCAGACCCGCGCCCGCGATGGTATGCTGATGGTGTACGTGCCGGCGGGTGAGTTTGAGATGGGCAGTAATAGTTATTCTGATGAACAGCCGGTACATACGGTGTATTTAGACGCGTTTTGGAT
>DKKK01000040.1 GCA_002455215.1 Anaerolineales bacterium UBA6668
CAAAATTCCGCCATCTGTGACCGTGCTGAGTATCGTTTCGCCAAATTGTGGGGGATGTCAAACCTGGCTGAATAGCTAGGTAGAAATCTAAATTTAGCCAAGAAGGTCTTTTTTGCAACCCTTTTCATAACTTTAAGAAAGCCCTGTTTTGTTAAGCACTTCACCTTGACAGTTCAGTCTCTAGCTTTTATACTCACTCAGTGAGTATCTTGACCCAGCGTAGAAGTATTGGCTATTCGCCCGAATTTGCCTTGTAGGGCTTTCTAAAACAAGCACCAACTCATGGCTATGAGCTTCACCAAAAGCTGAAAGACCACCTAGGGGAGATTTTTCACGCCAACTTAAGCCAAACCTACAATATTTTAACGCGCTTGGAGGAACAAGCATTTATCAACGGCACTACCCAAACCCAAGAAAAGCGCCCAGCCAAACGTTTGTACATCCTGACAAACAGTGGGGCAGAGCGCTTTGAAAAGTGGTTGACAGAAACCGCGCCCGGCAGTGTCCATGCTGTGCGAGTAGAATTGCTCACGCGCGTGTTCTTCCTGCAGAAATTTGCACCCACTCGAATTCAACCGACCATACTCAACCAACAACTGGCGATTCAATCAGTGCTGGAACAGTTGCAAGCACGACTAAACTGCCTGCCTGCAGATGAAATCATTAATCGCGCTGGAATCAACCTGCGGATTGAGCAATTGTCAGGATTGCTCAATTTTTTGGAGCGCTTTTTACAACAATCTGGAGATAGCCATGTCAACTAAAAAACGCGGTGTCAGATGGGCTGGATTTTTGCTTTTGACGATCTTGCTTTCAGCATGTTCAGCCAAACAACCGGCTCAACCCAATGCAGAACTGCTTACCCTGCAAGTTTTTGCGGCATCTTCGCTGAGCGGCGCATTCACCGAAATTGCTGAACAATTTTCCCAAGAGCATCCGAACATTCAAGTGAATCTCAATTTTGCAGGCTCCCAAATTCTTGTAGCCCAAATTGCACAAGCAGTAGAATGTGACGTCTTCGCGCCTGCCAGTTTATCTAGCATGGAAGGTTTGGTGAAAGACGGGTGGGTGGTGGAAGCGGATAGCCAGGAGTTTGCGCAAAATAAATTGGTGGTAATTGTACCGGCAGACAATCCGGGCAACGTTACAGAATTGTCGGACCTTGCCAATGCAGAAATAGATGTAGTATTGGCGGCAGAAGAAGTTCCTGCTGGCAAATATGCACGGCAAGCACTGGAGAAGATGAATTCCGCATTTGGCGAGAGTTTTTCTACTCGCGTATTGCGAAATGTCATCTCAAACGAAGAAAATGTCAAACAAGTAACTGCCAAAGTGGTGTTGGGAGATGTGGACGCCGGTATTGTTTACCAATCCGATAGCTATCAAGTACCGAATCTGTTGGTGATTCCGATAGATGACCCATATAATGTGCCCGTTGTTTACCCAATCGCCCAACTCGCCCGCTCTCAAAAAGGGGAAGCGGCACAGCTATTTATTTCCTACGTGTTAGGTGTGGATGGGCAAACCATTTTACAAAAATGGGGCTTCCTTCCGAAGCCATCGTAAATACAAAGCCTTGCGAAACATTTCACTTACGATAGGGGTATATTTGCTTCTGCCAAGTTTGCTCTTGCTGGCAATTTTTGTCCTGCCGCTGGTGGCATTATGTTGGCGTTTGGAGTGGCATCAACTGTTTAACCTGCTTTCTTCTGCCCAAGTGTATAGCGCCATGCGTATTAGCCTACTTTCGAGTTCGATGACGGCTATTATTACCATTCTTTTGGGTACACCATTTGCCTATTTGCTCTCGCAATGGCAGTCAAGGTGGAAGTGGTGGGTGGAGTTGTTGATTGATTTACCGGTGGTTTTACCACCCTCTGCCGCGGGCTTGCTATTGCTGATTGCTTTTGGGCGTAAAGGCTTGCTGAGTCCTGTACTAAATAGCTTTGATGTACGATTATCATTTACCTTTGCCGCACTGGTGATTGCCCAACTCTTTGTTGCCGCGCCTTTGTATGTGCGCATCGCCCGCGCCAGCTTTGCAAATTTGGACCGACAATGGGTAGAAGCCGCAAAAGTCGAAGGGGCAAACGAATGGCAACTGTTTCGCTGGGTGTTTGTGCCTTTGCTACTCCCGCTACTCGCCAATGGCGTATTGCTCACTTGGGCACGTGCCATCGGCGAATTTGGCGCTACCTTGCTATTTGCAGGTAATTTACAAGGGCGCACTCAAACACTACCGATGGCAATTTATCTGAGTTTTGAGAGCAATTTCCAGCAAGCCTTAGCGCTTTCGTTCTTCTTGCTAATGATATCAGCACTATTGCTGTTTTTTGCGCGTAGGTTAGAGCATTGGCAAGTGGCAGGGTTGCGTTAGCTCCGCAGGTAACTCGCGCCATTCACATCGAAGATAGCGCCCGTCATAAAATTAGCCTGCTCGGAAGCGGCAAAACACACCGCATACGCCACTTCTTCAGCTTTAGCAACCCGGTTCAACGGACTTTGTGAACGGATTGCATCGCCGTTTTCTCCAGCAAGGGCAGATTTTGCCATTTCAGTATCAACAAAACCCGGAGCTACCACATGTACAAAAATATGGTGCGGCGCGAGTGCCTTTGCCAATGATTGGCTCATTGCATTTAGCCCAGCTTTGCTTGCCCCGTAGGCAGGGGCATCTGGTTCTCCGCGAAAAGCGCCGCGTGAGCTAACATTAACGATATGCCCACCGCCTTGTTGCATCATCACTTGTGCCGCACAAAACATCACATTTGCCGCACCCAGTAAATTGATAGCACAGGTCTCTTGCCAAGCGCTTTGCCATTGTGTAAAGTCAACCGTTGCAATTGGGTGGTCTATGAAAACACCCGCATTATTGACCACGATATCCAGCCTGCCTGCTTGATGGAGCGTTTCGTCAATTAGGGATTGTACATCCTGAGCCAAAGCAACATTTGCTTGAACCAGAAAATGCCCATCACCGAAAAGTTGAGCCAATGTATCCAAAGCGGCAGAGCGGTTTTGATGGTAATGCACGGCAACCCGTGCCCCCAGTCGCGAGAACTCAATTGCACAGGCACGTCCAATGCCGCGTGATGCACCGGTGATTAAGACAACCTGTTTGTGAAAACTGATCATTTGATACACCTACTGAATTTAAAGGGGAAGCCCCCAGAACTGTTGTCCATTGCTGAACTTTCTGGGGGCCGCTTGCTTTCGCAAGCTAAAGGGAGGGTTGGGATAGGGATTGAGGAAGATGCGCTTATATGTTAGCAAAAAATGCGACTTTTGTAAAGTCTCAAACAATTAAAGAACTATGAGAAAAAAGATACTTTTAAGGTTAATGCTATATTCGACCCGGGTCGAATATAACCCATGTAAAGCATCAACTATTTCTTTTCCATATCTGCGACCATTTTTGCCAGTTCACGGCGCAGAACCTTTCCAACAGCCGTCTTGGGCAATTCTTTGACAAATACGATACGGCGGGCAATTTCATAATTAGCCAGTTTTTTCCCTTGGAAGGATATCAGTTCTTCCTTGCTGACAGTTTTGCCATCATGTAGCACCACACATGCCAGTAAGGTTTCTTGTCCTTCTTTTTCCGGGTGTGGTACAGAGGCAACACCGACTTCGCGGACGGCTGGGTGGTCTGCAATAACCTTTTCCACATTGTTGGGGTACACATTAAACCCACCAATTAATGCCATATCTTTCTTGCGGTCTACAATAAAGAAGTAGCCTTCTTCATCCATGCGGGCGATATCGCCGGTGTACAACCAAGGTTTACCGCCATCTCCTAAGTCACGCAGGGTATTGGCAGTTTCGGTTGGCATATTGAGATAGCCTGTCATGGTATTGGGAGAGCGTAGGATTAATTCGCCCGGCTCTCCAAGTGGCATTTCTGTAACGCCATCATCCAAGCTGACAATCTTGCATTCCACATCTATCATTGGCGTACCAATAGACTGATTTTTGCCGGGTCTGCCCAACGGGTTAAAGTGCGTGGCAGTTGGGCATTCACTCATCCCAAAACCTTCACTGATGGTCGCACCGGTCAGTTCTTCAAAAGTGCGCTTGGTGTCCGGTGCAAGCGGCGCTGAGCCACTGATGCACACTTTTAGGGATGACAAATCTGCTTTACCTGCTCGAATCAGTGGGTGATTGCTGATTGCCGTGTACAGCGCTGGCACACAGGCAAAGATGGTCGGGCGGTAGGTGTGCATAGCGCCAACCACGTCGGTCACATCACGTGCATTTGGAACGATGATCATCGAGGAACCGGTGCTGGCAGAGAAAAAGACTACTGCAATCAACCCGTATACATGGAAAAACGGGATAGCACCCACATTTCGGTCACGGGATGGGTCATCGGAATGTAGCCAGTGTTGTACATTCATGGTATTGGCTACCAAACCCTGATGGGTTGCCATTGCACCTTTGCTCACCCCAGTGGTGCCACCGGTATATTGGAACAGCGCAACGTCTTTTTCGGCATTAAACTTGATTTTGGGTTGGTCTTCTGCTTTGTAACGGCTGAGCAAATCATGGAACCAAACGTCACCATCTCGTAAATTGTCTAGCTTATGCCCAGTTTTCTTTTCCTTTGCCAGAGTAAATAAGAATCGTGCCGCCCCCGACATATATTCTTTGATATTGGTCACCACTACTTTCGAAACTTGAGTTTGTCCTTGGATGCCTTTGAAGGTTTCATAGAACATTGTAAGACAAATCATCACCTTTGCTTTGGAGTCTGCAATTTGATGTGCCAATTTATCGGCAGGGTAAGTCGGGTTGGTAGCCGAAAGAATACCGCCCGCTTTAAATACCGCATACGCGGCAATCACAAACTGCACACAGTTGGGCATCATAATTGCGACTACGTCACCCTTTTTAATCCCTAAATCTGCTAAACCCGCAGATAGACGAGACGCCGCATCATTGATTTCATGCCAAGTGTAGGACGCCCCTTTTCTACCTACCAAAGGTAGTTGTGCTGAAAAAATACAGGCAATATTATTAGGGAAGCGTTTTGCTGTGTCTTCTAATTGTTCATGTAAAGTGATATTTGGGTATGGAAGCAGTGTTTTGGGGGTTTCTTTGTCGTATGATGTCAGCCAAGGTTTTTGAGCGTAAATAGACATGAATAATTTCCTCCATGAAGGGCGAACGGAAAATCAATGAGAAACAGTTTTATTTGAACAAGTTAGAAAGGCGAAAAATTTACCAGATTTATAGAACTTCCATAAGGCTGATAAGCAACACAAAAATACCGAATCCGAAGGCACGGGGTATCTTTTTCTTTCAGTATAGCTGATTTGAAGTTTTTGGCAAGGAGGGGTGATACGTGGATTGTCTCAGGCGAGAGTCGCACACAACAAGTCAAAAGTTGCCTGAATATCTGCTTTGCTAGCGATTGCGGCGGGTGAGTGAATGTATCGGGTGGGAACGGAAATCCCCAGTGAAGGAATACCAGCCCTACTTTTGTGAATGCTTCCCGCATCGTTCCCACCTCCGCCGGGTTGACGGCGTTGATAGGGAATATGATGTTTCTCAGCGATCTGTGAGATTTCTGCTAACAGGTTTCGGTCATGAAGCGTGCTAGAGTCTAGGATAGAAAGTGCGGGTCCGTTTCGTAGGCGTGTATTGTATCGGCGATTCTCTAGCCACTCATCTTGCGAAAAAGTGGGCAGGTCGTGGGCGGGTGTGCTTTCTAAAACAAGCGCACGCTCCGGATTGACTGTATAAGCGGCTACCCTTGCCCCACGCAACCCGACTTCTTCCTGCACGGTAAACACTGCCGTGAAGTGGGCAGTACACTGGCTTGTCAGCAATAGCTCCAACAAAAGCGCAACACCCAGTCGGTCATCCAATGCCTTCCCTAGCACGGTTTCTCCCAAATCGTGAAATTCCATAGCAAAGGTTGCCCAATCGCCAGGTGCAACCTTTTCGTAGGCGCTTTCACGGCTATTTGCCCCAATATCAATGCGCAAGTTATCTATCGCCACTTTGTCTAGGAGTTTCCCTTTTAGCAGATGCACGGGCTTGGCGGAAATAACCCCAGGCTGGCGGTTACTTCCGACCCATACGGGTTTTCCCAGCAAAACTCGCTCGTCAATGCCACCCACTGTTTGAAAGCGCAAGTCACCACTGCTTTCCACATCTACCACCATCAAGCCAACTTCGTCCATATGCGCCGCCAAGAGCCAGTGTTCATCCTTGCCAGCATGTTCTACAAACAAGTTTCCCATCGAATCAATCTTCCATGTCAAATGATTTGCAGATAGTTCAGTGGTTAGCCAGCTTCTCACCGCGTTTTCGTTGCCACTGGTAGCAACCAGCTCGGAAAGATTTTGCAGGCGTGACCAGAATTCGGCAGAAAGTGGAGACATAGTTTCCATAGGTCAGAGTGCCAATTGGGGTAGGAAGTGCTCATCCACAGATAGGATAAACTCACTAATAATGCGTGCCGCCCGCCGAATATCCTTTATCGAAACCATTTCAATGGGTGTGTGCATATTCTTAAGCGGAATAGAAATCAGGGCTGTGGGTATGCCTTCACCACTGGTTTGAATTGCAAAAGCATCAGTACCGCTATGGTTAGGAAAAAATTCTTTGTGCAAAGGTAGCTCCAGATTTTTTGCAACTTTCATGATTTTTTGGAACAAAATCGGATGCAAATTCGCCCCCCAACCCAGAGTGGGACCTGCCCCAGACTCAAAGGTTTGCCAATCCGGCAACCCGGGCTGTTTTGCCCAACCCACATCAATCACAATGGCAAGGTGTGGGCGAGTTGCAAAACTACTGGTAAACGCACCGGCAAAAGTTTCTTCCTCCTGCACAGTTGCCACCGCCATCACATTTGCCCGATGTGGATATTCGCGCAGGGTTTCCAAAACCAAACTGATGACGGCTAAGCTCGCGCGATTATCAAGCGCTGGGCAAACCAGTTGTTCGCGGGGTAGGCTAAAAGGCTTTTGCGCAAATGAAATTAAATCTCCAATTTGGATGGTTTCTTCTACCACCGCAGGGTCTAGCCCACAATCCACACACAAGGAAGCCAAGGGCGAAAATTGTTCGCGCTCACCACCCGTTTGCAAGTGGGGTGGTTTGGTCGCGACCACGCCTAATCGGATTCCACTCCCTGTATGAATATTTACCAGTGAACCGGGCAGAATACGTGCATCAATCCCACCAATCTGTTCGAGCAAAATAAAACCATCTTGAATGTCACGCACCATCATGCCAATTGCATCCATGTGTGCGGTTAACATGATGTTCGGCGCGTTTGGCACGGTTCCTTTCTGCTCGACCCACAAACTGCCCAAACGGTCTAAAAAAGAGCGATCCGCAAATGCCTGCCAACTTTCAGATAGCTTTTGGGCAAAAGCAAACTCAAAGCCCGACCAACTGGGGGTTTGGCTCCACGTCGTCAGTAAATTTTGCACATCAAGAGACATAAAAAATCAAGAAACTTCAGCCAACTTACGGGGGTGGACTAGTATTTGTGGGTGTTTCAACAGTGATAATCGCCACTGGTGTATCTGTAAGCGTGGGTGGAATAAAAACAGTGGGGGGATCTGTGGGAGGAAGCGGGGTATCTGTTGCGCTTGGAAGCGTCGTATTGGTAGGCGGGACAGGGGTTAGTGAAGGGGGAATCGTCGTATTGGTGGGCGGAATCGCTGTAAATGTCAGTAATATGGGGGTACTGGTGGCGGGTTCAGGCGTAAAAGTGGCAGTTGGAATAACAACTGTAAAAGTTGCCGTAAACGTACTCTTTATCGTAGCTGTAGCAGAACTTGTAAAAGTGGCGGTAGGGGTGGCGGTAGGGGTATTGGTATTTGTTGCCGTAAAAGTCGCGGTATGGGTTGCTGTGGGCGTAGGTGTGGGTGTGAACGTGGCAGTGGGGGTTGGAGTGCGGGTTGGGGGAACAAAACGAGTTGCCGTTTTGGAGGGAGTCAAAACCACGGTTTGTGATGCTGTACCATTGCCGTTGGTGGGGGTGGGTAGGGGAATCGTTGCCTGTTGTGTTACACTATAGCGCGTAACCGGCACGGTCTTATCAGGAGCATTTTCAGTGGCGCTTGGTGTGCTGGCACCATTATTGGAAGTCAATAATACAAAGCCAAGCAGATAACAANNATAACAAGGCAATGTGGCTACAATCAACGCCGTCAATATCCCGTACTGGCGAAATCGTTTTGATTCTTGTGTTCTTTGCTGATTCGTTTCCATTAGGTTCTTCTCATTAGGATTTTACCTGATTCTGTGTTTTTTTACCAATATCCTTCAATTAAGATATTCGACAAGCACGAAAAACCCACTTTTCGTAACCGCCTACCTACATTTGCAATGAAGTGCCCGGCTCTTGGGTATTTCGAGCATTTGGGGCGCTCCTGAATCTTCAGGCAGAACCAAGTAAAAATGTCGAACAATCAAAGTAATCACGCTACCTGCGAGCGGTAGAAAGTTTTGCCTTTTCTCTGAAAGTCCCAAAGTCCATTTTCTATTCGGCACAGTTCAAATACTCCGAAGCTTAACCCTACCGAATATCTCATTAATTTTTGCAAAATTCACGAATTCGTGGATAATAGGTGAAAAAGCTACCAGAAACCTAATTTGCCAGATGTATAATATGCCAAATTCACAATTGAATATATTCGGCACGCATGCCAAATATAAAACCTACAACCACTAATGATGTTAACTTTATTTCTGTCTATTTTGATTGCTGGGCAGATTCTCCTGACAATCGCATTCTTTTACTATGGCTGTGAGCGCATACTCATGGCAATCGTTAGCCACTTTGCAAAATTCCCACAGCCGAGTCAAGAGTTAAACGCACCGATCTCGCCAAAAGTTGCAGTCCAATTACCAATCTTTAATGAAGGCGTCGTTGCTGTACGTTTGTTAGAATCAGTCTGCCAATTGGAGTACCCGCTAGACCAATTAATCATCCAAGTATTAGATGATTCGACCGACACTACTCACCAACTTTTACAAACTCGAGTCGAGCAATTGCGTGCGCAAGGCTTCCAAATAGAGCTCTTTCATCGCGTTATTCGGAGTGGATATAAAGCCGGCGCATTGGCAGATGCAGTTTTGCCGCCAGATGTGGAATTCGTGGCGATTTTTGATTCAGACTTCATGCCACCCCAATCCTTTCTCCGCAATGTCATCCCTTATTTTGCCGATGCAAAGGTGGGCATGGTGCAAGCGCGTTGGGGGCATCTTAACAGCGAGTACAACCTATTAACCCAAGCACAGAAACTTGCCTTAGACGCCCACTTCATGGTAGAACAAGTTTTCCGTCAAACCACAGGCTGTTTCCTATCCTTTAATGGCACGGCTGGCGTCTGGCGCAAAGAAACAATCCTCCAAGCAGGCGGCTGGCAGGCGGACACCATCACCGAAGACCTAGACCTATCCTACCGGGCTCAGCTTTTGGGTTGGAAATTTGTGATATTGCCCACGGTGGTTGTGCCTGCCGAATTGCCGGTAGAAATTTCAGCATTTAAAACCCAACAATTTCGCTGGGCAAAAGGCTCTACCCAGGTATTTCGTAAACTGCTTCAACCAGTCTGGCGAAGTTCAGTGCCGTTATACAAAAAAATTCACATGGTCAGCCATTTGGGCGGCTATTTTTTCCAATCATTTTCGCTCCTGTCATTGCTCCTTACTTTACCCATTCTGCTTTCGCAAGCGCTAAACCGCCAAATGGTAAATTTTAGTTGGCTATTTATCTTGCCAATGATTGGCGCACCGCTCACTTGGTTGGTATCCCAAAGGCGGGCAAATGCTGGCGGTTTGAAGCCTTTTTGGCAAGGAGCGCTACCCCTTACCTTGCTTGGAATCGGAATGGGCTTAAATACCACACTAGCCATCATTGAAGGGCTAACCGGGCGAAACTCAACTGAGTTTTTACGCACGCCAAAATACACCGCAGTGGGAAAACACGCCGGACTTGCCAGCCAAAATCAACGTTGGGATTGGAAAATGGTTGCCGAACTATTTACTAGCCTTTACGCAGGGATTACCGCATGGATTGCTTTCCATTTGCATAACCCCAGTTGGGTGGTTATTCTCCTTTCTGCCGTAGGCTATTTTTTTGTGGCAATGTTGGCATTTCAAGAAGCAGGCGGTATCCAGCGATTATTTCTCGACCCCAAAAAAGATTTACGCACCCTTCGCAGTGATAAGTGGTAAAACATCAAAATGTCCCCTGCATTTTCAGCCAACCAATGGAACGAAGTTTTGTACGCCATTCAAGCGCGGAGTATGCTTGCCGACCAAGATGGACGTTTGCCCGCCGCCGATATCCAAGATTTATATAGGTGTGGCGCGTTTGGGCTGAGTATTCCCCAAGAATTGGGCGGTGTTGGGGGAAACTTGCTACTTTGCACCGAACACATCTTGCAATTAGCCCAAGCCAGCACATCCACTGCGCTGGTTTTGGCAATGACCTTACACATTATGGGTCATGCCGCTGAAACCGGTTTTTGGCTGGATGGCAAATACGCTCTGCTAGCTGAATGGGTGCTGGCAGGTGGCTTAGTCAACTCATTGGCAAGTGAACCCCAATTGGGCAGTCCATCGCGGGGTGGGCTTCCCCAAACAGAGCTAATCCCCACAGCAGGCGGCGAATATCTACTCAATGGGCG
This sequence comes from Anaerolineales bacterium UBA6668, assembly GCA_002455215.1. GTDB lineage: Bacteria > Chloroflexota > Anaerolineae > Anaerolineales > UBA6668 > UBA6668. The sequence goes on from DKKK01000040.1 coordinate 10,659, forward strand.
CAAAAACTGGGCAACCGGTGGCGAACACTTGGCATACTTATTGGTGCGGGCACGCTTGGGCGAGAACGCCGTCATCGCACTCGTTCCCAACCATCAACACGGCATCCGATGGGAACATACCTGGCACAATGCCTTAAGTTTACGCGCCAGTGATAGCCATGACGTGTACTTTGAAGCGGTGCGCCTACCAGCAGATTGCCTTGTAGATGTTACCCAAACCGTCAAACCACCCAATGGTTGGTTTACCCAATTAATTTCTGCTACCTATTTAGGAACAGCCATTGCCGCCAAAAATTTCATTGTGAAATATGCCCGCGAGCGCATACCCACTGCCCTAGGCAAGCCCATTGCCACTTTGCCAAATATTCAGCGTATGGTGGGNNAGTGGGTGAAATGGAAATCGCCCTGCAAACTGCGGAGATGTTTCTGCTCCATGCCGCACAGACTTGGACCGGCAAAAACCCCCATACCGAATACCCACGTATTGTGGCGGCAAAGCACATCGCGGTGGAAAACGCCATGCACGCCACCGAATTGGCGCTACGGATTGCCGGGGGCGCCAGTGTAAGCGCTGATTCACCCTTGCAAAAGTATTTTCGCGATGCCCGCGCCGGATTGATGCACCCGCCGAGCGGAGACCAAGCGTTAGAATGGGTCGGGCGCACGGTTTTAGCAAACGAGACTGGAACTTAAAAATAAAAGGCGACTGCACAACGCACATCGCCTTTTTTTATATTAACTTTGCACCGACAAATCAATTCACTGTCCACACATCACTAGCTTCATAGAGCTTTTGCAAGTCGCCCTTGCCCTTGATGCGTTGCGCTTGTTGCACTTGCCCCATCAACCCAGCTTCGTAAGTCGGGCGGCTGGTACTGCGAAAGACACCCAACGGCGCAGGAAATTCCGGGTACACCATACTGCTCAAAATATACCCTAGCTCAACCGAATTGCTATCGTGTACCAACAAATCTTCTATGCCCACGCCATTGCCCAACTGCACAATTTCTGGTGTGAAGCCGTTCAAGCGAATACCCCGATCCATGCTCTTGCCAAACACCATCGGTTTGCCATGTTCCAAGTACAAGATATTGTCATCACGCGTTTGACGGTCTTCCAAGCTTGTCCATTCTTGCCCGTTAAAAATGACACAGTTTTGATAAATTTCCACAAAAGCGCTTCCCTGATGGCGAGCGGTTTGCAAAAGCACTTCGCTTAGGTGCGGGGTGTGGGCATCCAACGAGCGGGCAACAAAACTCGCTTGGCTGGCAAGGGCTAGGGTGATAGGATTGATAGGCTCATCAATCGAACCCATCGGGCTTGATTTTGTACGCATGCCCGGTCGGCTAGTGGGGGAATACTGCCCTTTGGTGAGCCCATAAACGCGATTGTTGNNTGCAATAAGTGGTTGCCGCCGATGGAAAGCCCATCGCCATCACCTGTCACCACAAAAATGTGCAAATCCGGGTTTGCAATGGCAAGTCCGGTGGCAAGTGTGGGGGCACGCCCGTGAATGCTGTGGATACCATAGGTGTTCATATAGTAAGGGAAGCGGCTACTGCACCCAATACCACTAATAAACACAATTTTTTCACGCGGAATGCCCAATTCTGGCAGGGTTTTTTGTAACGCCGCCAAGATAGCATAGTCACCACAGCCCGGACACCAGCGCACAGTTTGGTCAGATTTAAAATCTGCCATGCTCAATTTAATACTTTCGGTGGGGATAGTTGTCATGGAAATGTGTCCTAGCGGTTAGTTTTGCAAAATGCGATTAATAGCTTCGGTCAGCTCGTGAATTTTGAAGGGGCGGGCGGTGAAGTGCGGAATAGAGTGGACTTTTACACCGAACTTTCCTTGCAAATAAAATGCCATTTGCCCGCCATTTAATTCAGCCACCACAACTTGCTTGTACTTCCCTAATATTTCGCCAAAGTTGCTGGGTAGCGGGTTCACAAAGCGGATATGGGCATGCCCAATTTTTTTGCCTTCCTTGCGTAGGGAGTGGACTGCCGAGCGAACAGTGCCCCAGGTACCTCCCCAACTCACTACGAGCAAATCGCCATTTTCATCACCAGCCACATCTTGGGCGGGAATGACATCTGCCAAACGCGCAACTTTATCAATGCGGTCACGATTCATTCGTTCATTATCTTTGCCATCATAACTGACATTGCCAGTAAGGGGCGCTTTGCTCAGCCCACCCATGCGGTATTCTAAACCGGGCACGCCAGCAATAGCCCACGGACGTGCCAGGCTTTCGGGGTCGCGTTGATAAGGTAAAAATTTCTCGCCTGCTTCTAAAATGCCTGCATCGGGATGATGAACAGGGATGGCGGGAATCTCGCTGGCTTGCGGGATTTTCCACGGCTCAGAACTATTGGCAATGAAGCCATCGGTGAGCAAAATGACTGGGCTGGTGGAGCGTACCGCGAGTTTTGCCGCCCAAATCGCCATCTCAAAACAATCGGCGGGGCTTTGAGCCGCCACTACGGCGATAGGGCTTTCGCCGTTGCGTCCGTAAAGCGCTTGCAAAAGGTCAGATTGTTCGGTTTTGGTGGGTAAACCGGTGGAAGGACCACCCCGCTGAACGTCTACAATAATCATTGGAAGCTCAAGCACAATAGCCAGATTGATGGCTTCGCTTTTAAGTGCCAGCCCCGGACCGCTTGTGCCGGTGACTGCCAATGCACCGCCATAAGCGGCGCCAATCACCGAACCCATTGCCGCAATCTCGTCTTCGGCTTGGAACGTGCGTACGTCAAAGTGGCGAAGTTCTGCTAGGCTATGCAGGATATCGCTGGCGGGAGTGATGGGATAAGTGCCATAGAACAAGCTTTTATTCATCTTTTCAGCGGCAGTGACCAACCCCAAAGCAGTTGCTTCGTTGCCAGTGATTTTGCGGTAGCTACCGGGAGCGAGCTTGGCAGGCGCAATGCGGTAGCGATTGCGGAAGACTTCGGTCGTTTCACCATAGGCATAACCGACTTCCAGCGAGCGCAAATTGGCATCGCGCACGGCAGGTTTTTTTGCAAATTTTTCATGTATCCACTGTTGCGTAGTGGTCAGTTCACGGTCAAACATCCAAAAGCACAAGCCCAGCGCGAACATATTTTGGCTTCGGTCTTTTTCTTTGGTAGTAAGCTCGGTGATATCTGCCAACGCTGTGCGATTGAGCGACTCGATAGGAACGCGAATCACATTGAAGCCCTGCAAACTGCCGTCTTCGAGTGGGTTGGCTTCGTAACCAGCTAGTTTTAGATTTGCGCGTTTGAAGGCATCCGAATTGGCAATGATGGTACCGCCCCGTTCTAGGTCAGCAAGGGCGGCTTTCAGCGCGGCTGGGTTCATGGCAATTAGCACTTGGGCTTGATCGCCGGGCGTCAGGACATCTGAATTGGCAAAGTGAACTTGAAATCCGCTGACGCCTGCCAGTGTGCCAACCGGGGCGCGAATTTCGGCAGGAAAATCCGGCATTGTACTGATGTCGTTGCCAAATACCGCAGAAGTATTGGTAAATTGTGTGCCGGTGAGTTGCATACCGTCACCCGAATCGCCAGCAAAACGGATAACTACGGAATCTAATTCTTGGATGGTATGTTGAATGGGTTCTGTCATAATCGCAATTTTTTTGAAAGACACTGCTTCAAGTTATATTCGACACAGGTCAGGGAGCGCTTTTTCCTTAAGAAAAAAGCGCAATTTCCACCCGTGTCGGGTATAGCTTGCTCCGTTACTCGGCACAGTGACGACGCAAATTGGATTTTGGTTCACTGTACCGAGTCAAACGGATATAGGTGCTATCTCATCAGAAAACCTTTTCGGTAACTTCCATATGTGATGAACGCCAACCCGAATAAAGTGAGCAATGAAAGCACAATGAATGTCTCGCTTGGTAGATCTGTGCCGCGCAAACCAGTGTTTGGCAAGCCGTTTGGCGTGACCGTGGTTCGCACTTCATTAGAGTTATTTTGTGTTCCGCCGTTGGCAGAGACAGATGCCACATTCGGGATGACAGTTGTCACGGGTGTACTGGCTTTCACCTTTGCTACGATGGTAATCGTGACGCTTTCGCTGATGTTCATATTACCAATGTTGATGGTAATGACGTTGCCCGCAGTGGTTACCGTGCCGCGTTGCGCAGTGACAGAGACAATTTCAAGGTTTGCATTCAAGCTATCGGTGACAGTCACATTGGTTGCCGCCGTCTTGTTCGAATTGGTGACAGTTAGATTGTAGGTCAAGTTGTCGCCAGCCTTTACCGTTGTCTTATCCACAGCTTTCACAACTTTCACATCGTTCACTTCACCAGCCACTTTGGTCTTGACACCAGCATCCACAGTATTGTTTGTTTCGCCCGGCACCAAATTAATCAAGCTGGTAAAGCCGTTAGTTGGGTTAGCATCGCTGTCCTTGCTGTCATCACTGCCAGCATTTGCAGTTGTAAAGGTCTCGGTGGTAGCGTTACTCACTTGGAACTTCACATAATACTTCTTGTCAGGGTCCAAATTGGTGAATTCATACTTGCCACCGGTCGTTGTCGTGACATTTGCCACCAATTGGTCAGGAGTACCATCATTATTGCTATCCAACCACAACTCTACGCGGTAACCGGGTAAACCGGGTTCGCCTGTATCTTGGATACCATTTTCGTTGCTATCTTGCCACACCACATCACCGATAGCGCTGAGCGGCTTGCTTGTAACGGTGGCAGTGTTGGTGTCGGTCACAGCTGGGTAACCACTCAAAGCGCCACCCGTAGATGTACTAGGTTGCCCACTGATAGTGGCAGAGTTCGTGGCAGTCGTTGCACTGTTGTCATTATCACCCGTTAACCACACGGCTTTGAAGGTAGTCTGTACCGCGTAGGTTACCTTGCCACCCGGAGCCAATGGCTGTCCGTTAGAGGAAGTGGTGGTAATATTTATATTCAAGCCCAGCAAAGCGTCTGTCAAGCTGATGTTATTGACATACGTTTCACCAGTATTTGTAATCACAAAGCAGTAAGTAATTTGCTCACCGTTTGTGGCATTGATATTTTCTTGTCCCGGACAAGTCGTGCCGTTGTTGTGTCCCTTGTACACAGATTTTTCAATATCCAAACTCGCATTGGGTTTCACACCGGCATCAATGCTGTTATTGGTCGTGCCCGGCGTCAAGTTAAAGCCGCTGGTCAAACCGTTGGTGGTATTCGCATCGCTGTCTAGGTTGTCGTCACTGCCCACATTGGCTGTTGTAAAGGTGCGCCCGCTTGGCAGGACAAACTTCACCACATACTGTTTACCGCTTTGGACACTACTCAAAGTAAATTGATATCCGCCTGTACTATTGGTTGTGGCGCTATTTACTTGAGTATCAGGCGTACCATCACCATTGTCGTCTATCCACAACTGCACAGTAACATCACTCAAGCCGGGTTCGCCACTGTCCTGAACACCATCCAAGTCTAAGTCAATCCAAACCTTGTCACCAATCGTCACACTACCTGCCGTTGTTGGAGTATAAGTAGGAGTAGTTGTACTGGTTGGTGTTGCGCTAGGTGTGGACGTAGCAGTTCCGGTAGGTGTGCTTGTTTGAGTAGGTGTTGGGGTAGCGGCAGGAGCAGGTACGACCAGCAGGTAAACGGTAGCGGTTGCGCATTTGTCATCGCTGTTTCCAGCCACGCCATCCAAGCCATCGTCACAAATTTCATAATTGAACGAGTCCGGTCCGCTATAACCAGTAGTTGGCGTATAGGTGAAACTACCGTCTGGCTTGATTAAAACTGTACCGTGTAACGTATTGACCGTAGTACCACCACTGGTAACGGGCGTACCGTTGACACTTGTCACTCGAATGGGGTCTCCGTCCGGGTCATAGTCGTTCGGGAAGACAGAACCGCTGACAGGCGTATTCTGATTGGTAGATGCAAAGTCGTCACCGGCAAATGGTGGGTTGTTGCCATCCGGTTCATCCGGCAAAACGGTAATCTGCAGGAGTGCCGTGTCGCTGGCAGTTGGCGTACCGTTATCGGTGTTGGTATATTGAGCCGTCACTTCCCCAGTAAAGCCGGGTGCAGGTGTAAAGCTGTAACTACCAGTCGCATTGATGGTTAACGTACCGGCGTTCAGTACTGGATTTCCGTTCAAGTCCACGCCAGAAACATTCACCGGAGCCCCTACAGTTGCATTAGTATCGGGAATGCCATCACCATTGGTATCTACCTTGATGCCAGATACAACCATGCTGTTGCCTTGTGGGTCGTAATCATTCACCAAGACATTGCCACTGACTGGGTTGCCATAGGAGACGGTTTCGTCATTATTAGCAACCACACTATTCACCGGAGTTGGGGTTGCAGAAGGAGTGCCGGTGGGTGTCACCGAAGGTGTGTTGGTGAAAGGCAAAGGAAGCACTTCAATGTTTAGGATAGCGCTTGCGCTAGCGTTAGGCGTTCCGTTATCCTTGATGTTGTAAACGACAGAAATGGTGCCAGTGAAGCCGGGCGCAGGGGTAAAGGTGTAAGTCCCATCCGGATGGATAGTCAAATCGCCGGCATCAGCCACCAAGTTGCCATTGTCATCAATACCGGGAATAACCGTTAGCGTGCCATTGACCACAATATTTGCGGGGTTGGTTGGGTCAACAAAGCCGATGAAAGCTTGCGTATTGCCTTCAGGGTCAAAGTCGTTGACCATAACACTACCACTCACAGGTGTTCCGATATAGGTTACATTGTCGTCATTGATGGCAACTGTAATGTTGCGTGGTGTCGGGGTCCATGTTGGCGTATAAGTGGGTTTGGCTATCGTACCTGTAGGC
>DKKK01000076.1 GCA_002455215.1 Anaerolineales bacterium UBA6668
AACGCGGCTAACGCGGCTAACGCTTAAGACCCATTTTCAATTCCGTCTTGCATTATTCTTGCAATGTTCGATTCAGCACGCACAAAAGTGTAGTTTTATTATCAATGAACAAACGTGCAATTCACTGCCCGACACGCTTTATCCGTGCCAAATATATGTAAAATTTGTGTTTCTGCGAGAATAATTTTTTTACGAGAGATTTTCCAGTCACCGCTCGTTTATAGGTTTCCTTGTGGCAATCGTACTTGAACCCGAAAAATTACTAGAGATTTCCCGTCAATTTACGTCTACTTTGCAACTCGATGATGTGTTGCGAAAGGTGTTAAGCCTGACTGTCAAATTCACCAATGCAGAATATGGCAGTGTATTTTTGCTTAATTCGGACGGTAGGCCACATCGTGGTTTCATTTATGGGGCAGACAGTGGAGAAATGCCCCATAATGATGAAGCGGTTTCCAACCGTGTCATGCAAGATGGTCTAGCTGGTTGGGTTTTTCGCAATCGGCAGTCAGCACTGATCGAAAATACTGACAGCGACTCACGCTGGTTACATTTTGAAGAAATGGGACGCCCGCGTATTCGTTCCGCAGTAGCAGTGCCCATCATGCTTCGGGAAAAACCAATTGGGGTGATCACGCTAGTGCATTCATCGGTAGGCTTTTTTTCGGAAGAACATCTTGATTTGTTGGAAACTNNCTCCACCGCCACTGAAAATGCCGCTCTTTACACCCGCGCCCGCACCGAGCGCAGTGTGCTTCATGCCGTCATTTCGGGTGTGCGCGATGCCATTTTAGTAACCGACTCGCTCAACCGCGTGATGCTGGTCAACGCTTCAGCCCGTGAAATTTTGAAAATGCCCGAATTTTTCGAAGGGCAATTGCTCAATCAGGTGGTGAGCGAGCCTGCTATTTTAAATCTGTTTCAATTGGTGGCAGAAGACAATGCCCAAATAGCCCGTGAAATTGAATTCCGAAACGGACGCTCCTTCGACTGTGCCCTCGTACAAGTCCCCAAAGTGGGGAAAGTGCTCAGCATGCACGACATCACCACGCTTAAACATTTGGACGCGATTAAAAGTGAATTTGTCTCTCAAGTTGCCCACGACCTAAAAGCGCCACTGGCTGTGATTCACGGCTATGCTTGGCTATTAAATGATATTCCGCACTTAAAAACTGACGAAAAAGAATACGTAGAACAAATTATTGACGCCGTAGAACGAATGCGCAACCTAATTGAGAATATTCTCGATTTAGGACGGATTGAAATGGGCATCGAAAGCGAATTTCAAGCGCTGGATATGAGCAATATTATCCAAACCGCCATTCAAAATATGCTTCCCATGGCAACCAAAAAGCACATCCGCATCATTTTTGAGCCGGTGCCGGACTACCGCGTATTTGGTGCGCCGTTGCGCTTGGAACAAGCTTTGGCAAATCTGATTGGCAATGCCATCAAATTCTCCCCTGACGGTAGCCAGGTGGTAATTCAAACTAGGCAACAGGGGGCGGAAGTGATTATCACCATCCGCGACCAAGGTCCCGGTATTCCAGCCAACATGCAATCCCGACTCTTCCAAAAATTCTCGAAGCTAGGGCAAGGAACTACGCAACGCAAAGAAGGGCACGGCTTGGGGCTGGCAATTGTACGCTCGGTGGTGGAAGCTCACAAAGGGCGCGTATGGGTGGATAGCGAGGAAGGACGCGGGAGTGTATTTGGCATCGCCCTACCGGTTTATCGTTTTGGGCTATAGCGTAGCTACGCTAAGCCAAGTTACGCGTAGCCAAAAATAACCATACCCTAACCATCACTCGCTGTCAGCGATATTCATACGGTAAATCAAGCCAACTCCATACTTGGTCAAGCAAAATATGAACTATGTCTTGTATTACCCATGCCCCAAACGCATAATAAACGGCGGGCGGTAGGCGAAAAAACGGGGCTGTAGCAGAATTTGTTAGATTCATCCAGCTATTTTGCATACACCACCAGGCGTTTTGGTTGCACCCCAAAGGATACCACCAAAAGAAATACAAATATAGCAGAAAAAACGGCAGAATCAAATATACTGCGCGAGTGAGTGTGCCCAAGAAAAGCCAGTGCGACAACCCGCGATGGCGCATCAACCAGCCATAGGGAAACCAATACAGATGCCACAATCCACCCAATGTCGGATTGAAGCGATAAACTCGATTCTTTTCGTAGGTGCGGTAGGCAATATCCAAGTCGGGAGTGATGATCCCCCCCAAAAAACTGCCCACAGCAATGCCGATAATTTGTTCAATCGGCAGGGGAATCCATACGCTTGCCCCAGTCATTAACAAACCCGCTATCAGGTTTGACTGCGCGTGGGTTTTGCCATCTGCCATTAGGCGGAGCGCTCCGGCAAATTTGCCGGTGTCGGCGTTTGTGGTGAGATGCCCAGCGTATTCAGCACGCTTGGAAGTAAGACCCAATCTGTAAACAACGCATTGGGGAAGCGGCTTTGCAAGGGTGAAAGTTTGGCTGGTTCGCCATCTACAAAAACCAATGGCAGGGCGCTACCAAGCCGAGTGGACTGTACTGCAAGCGCCACTTGCTTGCCATGCGAAGGCAAGCGGCGCAGAGAAATAATAATAGCTTGCGGCTGATGGGTGCGAAGCTGTGCCAAAGACAAACTCTCGCTGGTGGTGCATGGCATCGTTTGCCAGCCCAAGCGGGTGAGTTCATCGCACATCCGTTTGCATTCTTTTTCGTGCCAATGCAATAAAAAAATCATTCTTTACCTATTAACCTAATTGAGACAACCAGATAGTTCCAGCACAAAAGGCAATGTTTAGCCCTGTGGAATATATAACGCTTTGGCAGGTTTCCAAAATAGCCAAAACAGTCCCAATATCGGCTGAATCAATGGAAACCAGCCATAATCCGCACCGTAATGACGCCAAGCAGTTGCGCCAACACTTTGTGGATTTACAATGCTTAATGTTCCCACAATTAAAATTCCAATTAATTCTATAGTTAGGATAGCCACACTGAAGCGCCATGTCCAGGGCTTACGCACAAAGAAGCCAATGGTTGCCAGTAAATAGACAATACCCGCCACCAATGAGAGCCAGGGTGCAATGCCCGGCTTATAACTTAGCTGAACAATTGCCCGAACAAGGGTAGACAATCCCAACAATGGGTAGGAAAAACCAATTACGTAGCCACCCACGGCACGCAATTCTTCAAGTAAACTTTTTGGGGGAGTGGAAGTATTTTTGCTCATTTTGGCAGAAATATACCATAAACTGGTGATTCAAGACGATACTCACGTATTTTAGACAAGCGTGGCTCGCATTCGTACCCCTTACCTAGCCAAAAAAGTGGGCTGATATTGCTATCAGCCCACTGAGATAACAAGCGTTCTTTGCTTTATATGTGCCACATGTGCAGAATATCACAGCAACCAAACGCAACCTGCAAAATAACGCTTACTTGGCACGCACGGCAGTCCAAGTATCCGAGAAAATCACGGTCTTGTCGTTGCGTTCAATCCATTCTGCGCGGTCTAAGTGGTCATACACTTCCAACAAACCTGCACCGCCCATAATCTCCTTATACTCATCGCTGAGCAGGTCTTCGGCTGTTTGGACCGGGGTGAAGTAGAAAATGTAGTTCTCGTTGATAGCGGCAATTTCCGAATCCATCAACCAGTTGATGAAGATTTCCGCAGTGTAAGGATTGGGAGCATCCACCGGAATAGACAGGTTGTCTTGCCAGACTGAGAAACCTTCACTTGGGAAGACATACTTCAAATCGGGATTATCCACACGTGCTTGACCGAGTTGTCCGGGCCAACCTTGCGCCAAAAGAATTTCTTCGGCGGCAAGTTGGGGAATAATGTCGGAGCTGTAGCCCGCCAAACAATCCTTTTGTGCCAATAACAATTGCTTGGCTTCTTCATGGTGCGCCGGGTCAACATCATTATAACTATAACCCAAGTATTTCAAAGCCGCGCCAAGTGCTTCTCGTTCATCATCGAGTAAGGAAACATAGCCCTTGTATTTGCAAATTTGGTCTGGCTCAAAGATAGCCGCCCAACTGGTGGGAGCTTCTTCAAGTTTGGCGGAGTTGTAAATAATAGCAGTGGTTCCCCATTGATAAGGCACACTATATTTATTCTCCGGGTCAAAATACATACCTAAATTGGCAGGATTCACATTTGCCAAATTGGGCAGGTTTTCCTTAGTCAGTTCTGCCAACAACCCACGATTGACCATGATTTGCACGGCATAATCAGAAGGCACGACCAAGTCATAACCGGAGTTACCTGCTTGGACCTTGGCAATCATGTCTTCATTGTTGGAGAAGGTGTCTTGGACGACTTTGACACCGCATTCTTCTTCAAACATATCTAACAATTCTGGGGCTAAATAGTCTGACCAGTTGAAAAAGGAGAGTTTGTCTGCCAATTTGCTAGGGTCGCCACAACGCTCGGAAGTTACGGCACCGGTAGAGTCACCCGCAGTGGCAGTTGGGCTAGCTTTGGAAGCGCCACCACAAGCCGTTAAGATAACGCTAGTGGCAACCACAAGTGAAAAAGTTGTAAGGAGTTTTGGTTGGAGCAATACTTTCATTGTAAAAAACCTCTTCAAGAATTTACGAAAATTTGGGTTTTCAGCGCGTAATTGGCAGTCTATCTTCGGCACGGTTTATGCGTGTCGAAGATAAAAGTATGAAGCCAATATTTCACATTCGATTTTAGCATAAAACGGCTAGATTATTCTCGAAATGGGAAACTTTTTGAAAAAAAACAAGGTGAGTTTACCCCACCTTGCCGGGCTAAAAACGAGCAACTACAGTACGTATAGCAAATATTGCAAAACAGCTTACTTGCGAGCGCTCTTGCTTTGTAGCCATTGTGAAAGAATAATCAACACAATGGACATGGTCAACATCACGGTTGAAATGGCATTGATTTCTGGACTGACTGCCCGCCGAATTAACCCAAATACTAAAATGGGCAGGGTTGTACCGCTCGGGCCAGTGGTGAAGAAGGAAATGACGAAGTCGTCCAATGACAGGGTGAACGCCAGTAACGCCCCACCCAAGATGCCGGGGAGAATCAACGGGAAAGTTACCCGCCAGAATGTTGTCCATTCATCTGCGCCCAAGTCTTGAGCGGCTTCTTCCAAACTTTTGTCAAAATCTCGCAAGCTAGTGCGCACAACAATTACGACAAAGGAAATACTGTACGATACGTGCGAAAAAATCACGGTTGGTAAGCCTAAACGCAAGGTGTTGGCGCCGGTAAGCCCCAGCAAGCTATTCAAACCTTCCAACACCAAGGCGTAGAAAGCGAGTAGCGCCACTGCTTGCACAATGTCAGGGATAATCACGGGTAGGTAGAGAACGCCATCGTACAACTTGCGGAAGGAGAAGCGGAAGCGTTCCATTGCCAATGCTGTCATTGTACCGATGATGGTGGAAAGGATAGTGGAGCAAGTAGCTACAAACAAGCTATTGCGAAATGCGGTGAGCGCTTCTTCATTTTCCAGCATTGCTGAGTACCACTTCAAGGTAAAGCCACTCCACTGCGATGAAAGTTTGGAATCATTGAAGGAAAAAGCAACCAGCACCACAATTGGAAAGTACAAGAAGAAAAAGCACAGCACCATGTTCACCCACAAGGCGCGACTTCCCCACACAATGACAGGATTGCTGGGTGGTTTGTGTTCTTTGGTGAGCGTTGTTGTTGCCATCTTATGCCGCCTCCTCGCGTTCAGAACGAATGTAATACACCACAGCCGCCATTAATAAAACCATAAATACCACGCCCATCACGGAGCCAAAGGGCCAGTTGGCGGCAGACTTATATTGCTGTTCTAGGATGGAACCAAGCATGGTAACTTTGCCTTTGCCCAAGATAGTTGGTACCACATATTGCCCAGCGGCGGGAATAAACACCAAAACACTACCTGCGGCAATTCCGGGTAATGTGAGTGGCAAAATAATTCGGCGAAAGACGTTCCAATAGGTTGCCCCTAAATCTTGTGCGGCTTCTACCAAGCTAAAATCGAGCTTTTCGATACTGGCGTACAAAGGCAAAATCATAAATGGCAAAGAACCATACAGTTGTCCAATTTGTACGGCGGTTTCAGTACCAATGATCGAGAGCGTTGGCAGTCCGATGGATTCTANNTAAGCCGTTATTGTTCAGGATAAACAACCAAGAATAGGTGCGCACCAAAAAGTTGGTCCAAAATGGAATCATAACCATGAACAGCAGTGTGCCACGCCGACTGGTAGGCTGTTGGGCGATGTAGAACGCCAACGGGTAACCAAACAGCAGGCACAAGATGGTGGTCACACCAGCAATGCGGAAAGAACGCACAAAAATGATCACGTAGTCATTGAGCCATGATGCGCTGTCACTGGGTGGGGTGGTGAAAAATTTCGTCCAGGCATCCAAGCTAAACTGCCACAGCACGCCACCCCCATCGCGGCGGGTGAGAAAGCTGTACACTACAACCAAAATTGCAGGGACAATAAAAAAAGTCACCAGCCAAAACAAGCCCGGACCCAACAAAATACCCAAAAAAGATTTTCTTCGGTCAGACATAGCTTCTCCTAAGACATCAGAATACGGGCTGAGTCAGAGTCCCAACTCACCTTGACGGGAGTCCCCACATCGTATGGGTCGGTTGCATCCAGTGCGCTCATGTTTTGCTCGCGGATTGCCAAACGCACATTGCCAGCCAGTTCAACCACATAGCGTGTGTCAGTGCCGATGAAAATATCTTCTACGATTTTTGCATCAAACACGTTGTCGTGGCTTTCCGGGACCGAACCGGCGGTCAGGTGAATGCTGATTTTTTCTGGGCGAATAGCCAAGAAGGCGTCCTTACCAGCCACCACATCATCTGCCGAACCGGCATGCACGTCAAATTGACCGGCAACCTTGACATGTGCCATCTTTGAAGCGGCGTCCACACTGGAAACATGGCAATTGACAAAGTTGGTTTCGCCAATGAAGTCGGCAACAAAGCGGCAATTGGGTTGGTTGTAAATTTCGGCTGGTGTGCCCACTTGCAAGAGCAAGCCATCACTCATCACCCCAATCCGGTCGCTCATGACCAATGCTTCTTCTTGGTCGTGGGTGACGTAGATAAAAGTCAAGCCCAATTCGCGTTGTAAGCGTTTTAGTTCGAATTGCATCTCTTTGCGCAAATTCAAGTCTAATGCGCCCAAGGGTTCGTCCAATAGCAACACTTCTGGGCGGTTGACAATCGCTCGTGCCAATGCGACCCGTTGCATTTGCCCACCCGATAATTGTGCCGGACGATTATTGCCTTTATTGCCCAGCTTAACCATTTCCAGCGCCTTGCGAACCCGCTCTTCAATTTCCGGCTTGGCTACTTTCTTCATTTCCAAACCAAAGGCTACGTTTTGGGCTATGGTTAGGTGTGGAAAAAGTGCGTAGCGTTGAAATACGGTATTCACATCGCGTTTAAAAGGCGGCAACTGTCCAACAGGCTTCCCATGCAAGAATATCTCCCCTTGCGTGGGTAAGTCAAAACCGGCAATCATACGCAAAGTCGTCGTTTTGCCACAGCCGCTCGGTCCTAACAGGGAGAAAAATTCCCCATCCAAAATAGAGATTGTAACATCTTTGACGGCGATAAAATCGCCAAAGCGTTTCCAGACATTTTTTAAATCGACAGCAACAGTCACGATAAAAGCCTCCTGCCAAAAAAGATTAGAGTTATTAACTGAACGCGTAACTTGTAATGGATGATATTCGATATGACTAAAAATTACGCTTTTCTTAAGCAAAAAAACGTGCAATTCAATATTCGGTAGTGTGCCGAATATAACCCGTACCGAATACACAAGAGTCACTCATCAGCCTGCGGCTAATTAGCGCCTCTATAAGAATATACAACAACTTTGTAGAAAGGGAAAGAAATATGACGAAACCTTTACTCAATATTCTCCGTCTAACAATTTGGGGTCTGCCCAAATTTGTGGTACGCTTNNTACTTTACAAGGAGAAGACTACCAATGAAACTAAAAAAACTCGCTTTAATTGCTTTGCCAATGACTGCCCTAATGCTTGCATCTTGGGCATGTACCTTAGGGAAAAGTCCAAGCGCCAAAGCGCTTGAAGCCGCCCAAACCGCAGTTGCCGGCGCGGACGACACGACTGCCATTACACAATTTCAAGCGGTTTTAGTGGAAGAAGGGGCAAAAGATGAAGAAAAAGTAGCCGCCTATCAAGGCTTGGCTGGTATCTACGAAGGACAAGATGACTACGCCCAAGCAGTCAAAGCTTATGATAATTTGCTAACCCTGCAACCGGAAAATTATGATGCCCTTCAAGCACGTGGGAAAGCCCATTTGCAATTAGGAAATTACGAACAGGCAATCTCTGACTTAAAGGGTAGCCTGCAAGGAGATGTTGCTAATGCCGATGGCTATTATGACATTGGGCAAGCCTACTTAAATTTGGGCGAATACGATGATGCCATTGAAAATTACACACTTGCCCTAGACAATAGCAGTGACACTGAAGAACAGGCAGACATTTTGGCTCAACGTTGTTTTGCCAAAAGCGAATTGGGCGATGCGAATGGCGCGATGGAAGATTGCAATGCCGCGATTGACAAAAACGCCAACCTAGCCATTGCCTACGCTTACCGCTCAGATTTGCACAGCGAGTTAGGGGATGATGCATCTGCTATCTCGGATGCGGAGTTGGCGGTCAGTATGGGAAGCGACTTAAGCGATGGAACCCGTAGCGCTTTGCAACACTCTTTGGCTTTGGCGCAACTGAACACCGGTGATTATGAAAACTGCATTAGCAATGCTACTGGCTCAATTGAGTTGGAAGGAGCAGATTCGCCAGATGCCGCCCGCACCTACGGCATTCGTGGTGAGTGTTATTTACAACTTGACGATGCAAAGTCAGCTTTGGCAGATTTTGAACAAGCTATTGAGCTAGGCAAGACAGACGTACCAGCATTGAGTGGTTTTTACCTAAAACGTGCCCGCGCCTACAGTGAGCTCGGAGAAGATGCGCTTGCCCTAGCCGATGCCGAAGCCGCCGCAGGCATTGCCACCGATGATGTAGATGCCGCCCGTGCCTATAACACGATGGGCGATATCTACTATTATCAAAAGGACTATGTGACGGCGGAAGCCAAATATTTGCAAGCCAGCGCTTTACGCAGTGACTACGCCTTGTACTATGAAAATCTAGGTTGGGCGCAATACTATCAAGATGGGCGCGAAATTGACGCGATTGCCTCCTTCACCATCGCTATTGAGCTAGAGCCCGAAAGTCCGTACAGCTATTTGGGACGTGGCTATACGCATTACGCTTTGGGCAACACAGCCGAAGCACGTGCCGACTTGGAAAAAGTTTTGACTTTTGACGTGCCCGAAAGCACCATTGAAAATGTCAACGAAGCGCTAGGTAAGCTACCCTAAACCATTTCGAGCGTAACAAAAAGGCTGTTTCGCTAATGAAACAGCCTTTTTGTATTTTTTCTATTTGACACATTTTCTATTCAGCACTTGTGTCGAATAGAAAACGGTTAACTAGACGTGCGGCGAAAATCGAGGAAACGATACCCGACCCCCCGTTCCGTCAGGATATAGTGTGGATTGTCAGGGTCTTTTTCTAGCTTTTGGCGCAAGTAATTAATATACAATCGCAGATAGTGGCGTTCATCGCGGTACTCGTAACCCCACACCTTTGCCAACAGTTGTTCATGGGTCAGTACCCAACCGGCATTGGCAACCAAATGATATAGCAATTTGTACTCGGTCGGGCGTAATTGTAATAACTCGCCATCCAACCAAACTTCGCGTTTGTCAAAATCAAGCTTCAGGCGGTCATCAACCGTGAGAACACCACTGTTGCTGGCAGGGGTAGCTTGGTCTACACGGCGCAAAACTGCTTTGACCCGGCTAACCAGTTCACGGGGAGAGAAGGGCTTGGTGATGTAGTCATCTGCCCCTAGTTCTAGCCCCCGTACGCGGTCATCTTCTTCACTGCGGGCAGTGAGCATAATCACTGGCACGTTAGAGATTTCCCGCAGGAGTTCGAGTGTTTCAAAACCATCCAGTTCGGGCATCATCACATCCAGAAGTACCAAATTGGGCAGTTCATCGCGCACTTTTTCCAGCGCAACTTGCCCATTCGGAGCTTCCGACACTAAAAACCCTTCCAACTCCAAATTCATGCGGATGAAGTGGATCATGCGCCGTTCGTCATCTACTACCAAAATGCGATAGCGTGGGCGGTCTGTGCCGCCAATGGTTGTACCGGTCATGGTTTATCGCGTACGTTCCACCATGACAACGGTGATATTGTCGGGCCCGCCCGCGCCATTTGCCGCTTGCACCATTGATTTACAGGCGGCTTGCATGTCGTTGGGATGTGATAACACTAAATGAGTCAAAGTGCGCTCGTCCACCATACTCCACAAACCATCTGAGCAGAGTACCAGGCGTTGACCAATTTCCAGGACATATTTATACACGTCTACTTCCAAGCCTTCGCCCTGCCCAACCGCGCGATATAGCACGTTGCGTTGTGGGTGAACACTGGCTTCATCGGCGGTGATTTGCCCCAAGTCTTGCAAGCGTTGTACCAATGAGTGGTCGAGTGTTAGCTTAGAAAGGTTGCTCCCATCCCATAGATAAGCACGGCTATCCCCGACATGCCCCAGAATGACCGTATCTTCTACGAGTAGAGCGGCGGTCATGGTAGTGCCGCCATTGGGCACAGCCCCAATTACATTTAGGTTGGCAGTTTCGAGGGCTTCCTTTAAGATTTCACCCGCGCGGTCAATGGGCGATTTATCTTCAGGAGTTACCAACAATTCCAGGTAGATATTTTGCAACACGCGATTGGCAACCGAACGTGCGGCAACCGCGCTCGCTCGTTCCCCTTGGCTATGCCCACCCATCCCATCTGCCACCAGGTACAAGCCAAAATTGGGGAATTTTTCATCCCCTTCAAAGGTGATGGTCACGGTCATTAGCACGTCTTGGTTGTTTTTTCGCACCATGCCAGTGCTTTGGGCATGGGCAAATTTCATGCGGGGACCGGTATCTTGCAATGCGGGGAGCGTCTTCGGGTCATTTGCACGCCCGGTAGGGATCAGCGTGTCTTCCATAGTGCGTGGGGGTTCGTTTTTTTCGCGAGCGGGTTCTTGTTTTTTGCCACCAAACCAATTAAACATGAGTTTGTGCGTTCCTGTTGAGAAGTAATTTTAAGTTGGGTAAAAAAGACCTGTGATATATTTTGGTAAAACCAAACTGACATTCTCACTTAATTGATTGTACCAAAACTTATGCAAAAGTCGAATAATTCAACTCCGATAGTGCAATTTTGCCGTATATGATTGGGCAAAGCGCAACCAATCATGCACTCTATCTAATTTATCACGATAACGAATTCTTGACAAAATTAGTTCGTGATTATTAATGTACTCTCACTTTTCAAATTGGTCAAACAGTTATTGCAACTAAATTTGACTGTGCTGTACCAAAATAGACCGAACGACCGTCACAGATAGGGGATGTTGAAATATCTCCTAGTGTTTTAAATGTCCACTCCTGTGCGCCCGTTACACTGTCCAAGCAAATGAGTGTAGCATCTTCGGCGGACAAATATAACTTCTGATTGTTGAGGCAGGGAGAGTTAATGATTGGCTGTTTAAGCTCTGCCGTCCAAATAACTTTTCCGGTTGCCAACTCAACAGCACACAAATTGCCATTTTTCTGGGGCACAAAACACCAATTAAGCTGGTTTTCGACTACGGGCGAGATGTAATTCCATGCACCGAGCTCGTGTTGCCAAATTTCCCAACCTGTTTCGATTTCAAGCGCCAACAGTTTGCCACTGCGTGTAGCCACCAAAATCGCCTGCTCTGTTCGGGTAATTTTACCTAGGATATGTGCGCGTGCTTCGTAATTCCACTCGACCTTGCCATCTTTCCAGCACAAAACTTCGTGTTGGGTATTCCCCACATATACACGTGGCTCCTGACCGGTTTCTATCAGTGGGGTTGTCACAATGCTGTGGTGTAGCTCCAATTTGCCAGCGATTTGTCCATTTTGAAGCGACACCGCGACAATGTTACCATTTTGCATCGGTACAAACACCATCTCCTGTTGCAAGGATGGGTGTGCGGAGATATTTTGTTTCAAGTCGGTTTGCCACAAAATACGCCCCTCTTTTAATTGGTAGCTCCAAATTTTGCCATCCGGACTACACATCACCAATTGTTCCCGCGTGACCAATAATTCACTGCGGCTATTGTAGGGCAAACTTCTTCGCCACAACATATTTCCATTTTGAGTGGAGAATAGGGTTAGGTAAGAACTTTCGTCCAATGCCAGCAATGTTTCAGAATCGACCACTGCCAGTGCGGTAATTCCCGCCGTTCCTTCAGCCTGCCAAAGCGGGTGAGTAACACGCATGGCGTGCCATATCTCACTGGGTAAAGCACTGTCTTCAGAAACCTGATTAAGTGGGTTGGTTTGTGGCAGATAAGTTGTAATATTGAGTAACTGCAACGCCGCGGCAAAAGCGTGCATAGAAGGGAAACGTTCTGCCGGATTCTTCGCCAATGCGCGGTCAAGCACCAATTGCATGGCATTGCTTGCATTGGGACTATATTTGTGGAGCGGTCTTTCGTGAAAGGTGAATGGGGGGTGCAGGCGTGGGTCCTGGTTAGTGAGCATGTGGTGCAATGTCGCTCCCAATGCAAAAATATCGCTACGGGGCATGGTTTGTCCGCGATATTGNNAATATTGTTCAGGTGGGGCGTAGCCTTCCGTACCGATGATGGTATGCTGACGGTCTTGCACCCAATCGCGGGCAATGCCAAAATCCACTAAGTGAACTCTGCCATGCGGGTCAATGATGATATTGGCAGGCTTAATATCCCGAAAAACAATTGGCTCCGGCTCCAAACTGTGCAAGTAGGATAGCACATCGCACAATTGCAAGCCATAATGCACGACCTGCTCCAGTTTCATCGGGTCGCGCCGTTCCTTTAGCACTTGCTCCAACGTTTGCCCACGAATATATTCCATTGCCAAAAACCAACTACGCCCTTCCGCAAAATAATCCAGCACGACTGGCACAGCCGGATGGCTCAACCGCGCCAAAAGCATCGCTTCCCGTTCAAATTGTAAAGATGCCTTGCGTGATTCATCCGGCGAAAGCCCTGTAAGCGGTAGTTCCTTAACTGCCACCAAGCGGTTGGCTTGGGCAAACTGCAAATCACGGGCAATGTGTACCGTGCCCATCCCGCCTTTACCCAGTTGATCCGTAATTTCATACCGATTGCGCAAGATACGGCGCGACTTGCCTAAGTCTAATTCGTGCGTTGATAATGAAAAGCTCACGATGATTTGTTTTCGGCACACATGAAAATTGCACTTTTCCCCTTTCGTAAAAAAGGCGAAATTCGATTTCGGCACACCTGAAGTGTACCGAATATGAACCTTGCCGCATCTGCACATAGGCAAGTACAAGGATATGATGGCGAATAATAACACTGCCTAGATTGATGTACGGTCAATGCACAGAAAAACAGCATTTTTCTGAAACAAAGACTCAATACTTAACCTTGTTGGGTATCAATTTTCGCAACTGAATGCTATCTTTATTCGGCACGTGTGCCGAACATAACCCGCGTCAAATATAAAGATTAACTCTACAAAGTTAAGATACGGATATAGTGTTCATTGTAGCTTATTTTACTATTTTTGACTATAACCAGTAAGTACGCAAAATAAACGTGTCAATCTACAGTGAAAATTCGACACGAGTCAGGGTTACGCTTTTCCAAACAGCTACCTTTATACCCGACACGGGGACAAATTGCGTTTTTTCATAATGCCAACCTTTACTTGAGATTGTCTGATTTTTAGGTCATTTCGACCGAAGGGAGAAATCCTGCTCATTGTGCGATATTCGGCACGGATGAAAGCTTCGCTTTTTCCCTTAAAAAAGGCG
>DKKK01000117.1 GCA_002455215.1 Anaerolineales bacterium UBA6668
AGTGAGCAAGCCAAGCATCAGCAGGGGAATCGCCACCACAATGCCAGCCAGGGGTCCAGCAATACCCACATCGAACAAAGCTTTGCGGCTATCTAATGGGCTTTTCATTTGAATGACTGCGCCGAATGTCCCCAAACCAAACGGGGCGGGGATAAAGAATGGTAAAGTTACTTGCAAACCATGCCAACGAGCGACAAAGAAGTGTCCGAATTCATGCACACCCAAAATTAGCAACAGGGTGAAGGCAAATGCCCCCCCTGCAAGCAATATCTGCATCCAGCCGCTTAGCTCTCTGCCGACTGAAAAAACGCTCAGGTTGTGAATATTAGCGCCAGCAATGACAGTGCTCCCGAATGTCAGCGCTAAAAGCGCTAAGTTTAGCCACAGGTTGTTCTTGACAATCGTTGGGCTAGACTTTTGTGCGACCACGATGTCTGTCCCATCGGCAGTACGCCGCAAGATAGGCACATACCCTAAACGGCGAAATGGCTCACGCAAATGCTCAAATACTGCTTCAGCTTCTAAACGGAGTACGCCTTGAAATATTACCGCTTCATCCCGATTGATTGGGTTGGTTGTGCGTACCCACAAGTAAGGTCGTACCATTTCTGCCAGTTGTTGTACGATTGGGTGCTCGGTCACAGTTGGGTTCAGGTTGTTTAACATAAGTCGCTCTTTGCTGGGCTGGCAATCGCATGAATGATTCGGAAAGTTGAAGGTGGTTTATCAAGGGCTACGATACCCTAAGAAAATTGGTGGTTTGGCAAAAATTGTCTATACTATATTGGGTACGCATAAATCGTATCGAGTATCAACGAGAATTGGTAGAACATTCTGCGCTTGATTATCAGTGTATCGCCAAAGTATTATCTTTTTGTTAGCAAAAGTTTAGTATTCCATGAGTTCACCCGCCGCACGCCGCCGCCGCTTGTATGCTTGGGAACGCCACCTTGCACAACCCATCTTTGGCGAGGCAGGCTGGCTAGGTAAAGTTTGGGTCTATGAAGGCTACCACTTTTCCAATTGGGTAGACGATATTGGGCGCTGGCTTCGTCATAGCCAGCCACGTGCGCCCCACCAACACAACGCAATGGCATTGGGAAATCGTTGTTTTTTTCCAATTCATTTACCCGTACACTTGCTCCCGCCGACTCACCCACTGGTTTACCAGCATGCCTGGCTGATTCATGAGCTTGTTCATTGCTGGCAATATCAATGGATGGGCTGGCGATATCTTGGGGCGGCAGTCCGAGCCCAATTTCGTGAAGGTTCTGCTGTATATCAATACGGTGGCGCGGAAATTTTGTTGCAAAATCGGCAAATGGGCGGCACTTTATTTGATTTTCACGTTGAGAAGCAAGCTACTATCCTACAACATTTTTGTGCCCGCCAACTTGCCGGCTACGACACCACTGCTTGGGAACCGTATGTGCAAGATGCCTGTCAAAAATTTGCATCCCACCTTCCACCCCACTCACAAAGTTAATCTATCCCTACATTATGAGCATTCATCTCCCTACCATCCGCAATCACTTCCCCGCCTTACAACTGAGCGATGCCGGTAAACCACGCGTATATTTTGACAATCCGGGTGGCACGCAGGTCGCTCAAGAATGTCTGGAGCGCATGAACCACTACCTTGTGCAGTGCAATGCCAATAAGGGCGGGGTGTTTCGCACTGCCATGCAATCGGATGTCATCTTGGAAGAAACCCGCCAGGCTTTGCAAGAATTTATCAACGCCAAAAGCAAGCATGAGATTGTCTTTGGTGCAAACATGACCACACTAACTTTTCAACTAGCTCACGCAATGGCTGGGGCAGGCTGGCTCAAAGCAGGAGACGAAATTATCTGCACCCGCTTAGACCACGATGCCAACGTTTCGCCGTGGTTGCGCTTGGCACAGGATACCGGTGCAATTGTGCGCTTTGCCGATATCAACCCTGAAGATTGCACCTTGCGCTTGGATGATTTTGAACAGCTGTTGAACGAAAAAACACGCCTTGTGGCGGTTGGATATGCCAGCAATGCCAGCGGCACGGTCAATCCGGTAGCGCAAATTACGGCAATGGCAAAGGCGGCTGGGGCGCTGGTGTTTGTGGATGCGGTGCAATATGCTTTGCATGGTAGTATTGATGTGCAGGCTTTGGGCGCTGATTTTTTGGCATTCTCCATGTATAAAATCTTTGGCCCGCATATAGGTGTGTT
The DNA here is from genome assembly GCA_002455215.1 of Anaerolineales bacterium UBA6668. GTDB lineage: Bacteria > Chloroflexota > Anaerolineae > Anaerolineales > UBA6668 > UBA6668. The sequence goes on from DKKK01000117.1 coordinate 2,208, forward strand.
GTGGGGCAAGTTCGATTTGCTCGACAGTTTACCCGCCTACAATGTGCGCCCGGCAGGCAATCGTGCGCCGGGTAAATTTATGACCGGCACGCAAAATCACGAGGGCATTGCCGGTACGCTGGGGGCGTTGGAATATATTGCTTGGGTAGGCAAGGAGTATGGCGTTAGCCATGCCGCGCAATTTCCCCACTTTGCCAGCCGCCAACTGCACTACCAATGCGGACTTGCCGCGATGAAAGCCTATGAAGAAGATATCAGCCGGCATTTGCTGTGCGGGTTGCAAGCGATTGAAGGCATTACTATTCACGGTATCACCGATTTGTCGCGCCTGCACCAACGAGTGCCCACCATCAGCTTTACCCATGCTCGCATTAACCCCACCGACATTGCCACCCGACTCGCATCGGAGAATATCTACGTGTGGAATGGGCATTTTTACGCTTGGGAAGTGGTACACCGCCTGAATTTAATGGAGAGCGGCGGCATGGTGCGCGTTGGGCCGGTGCATTACAATACAATTGAAGAGTGTGACCGCCTGTTGGACATTGTGTCCTGTTTGTGATTTTGCCCGCACGCGATATTTAGGGTATTTTCATACCTATCGAATATCCTAAAGACGAGTATAATGAGCCTTGAAGGACGTTTCCCAACAATTTGTATGTAACTCATCCATCGTACCGTTATGTCTCAAGCCCTGTATCTAAAATATCGCCCAGCTCGTTTTGATGACATGGTTGGGCAAGAACACGTGATTCAAACTCTACGCAATGCCATTGCTTCGGGGCGTTTAGGGCACGCCTACCTATTTTCGGGGACACGCGGAAGCGGAAAAACCACCACCGCCCGCCTACTTGCCAAAGCCTTTAACTGCACCGAGTCCAACCCCTTGCAACGCCCGTGCAACCGCTGTGCAAATTGTGTGGCTGTCAATGAAGGGCGCTTTTTGGACTTGATAGAGATTGATGCGGCGTCCAATACAGGCGTTGACGATGTGCGCGAACTGCGTGACAAAATCCAGTTTGCCCCCAACGAAGGTCGTTACAAAGTTTATATCATTGACGAAGTTCACATGATGAGCAATGCGGCATTTAACGCATTGCTCAAAACGCTGGAAGAGCCGCCCGCACATGCCATTTTTATCCTGGCCACCACCGAAGAGTATAAACTACCCGCCACCGTACTTTCCCGCTGTCAACGTCACACTTTCCGGCGCATCCCGCTCACCCGCATTGTGGAACGCTTACAAGCCATTTGCCAGCGTGAAGGGGTGCAGGTGGAGCCAGCCGCTCTGCAAATTGTGGCGCACCATGCCACCGGCAGTTTGCGCGATGCCCTGAGTTTGCTAGACCAACTGATCATCTCGCCAGATGAAGCGGTCACTGCCCTGCGTGCCCAACAAGTGCTGGGTATTACCCAACATCAAGGCGTACAAGACCTGACCGAGGCATTGGCACAGCAAGATTTGACTAGCGGCTTGCAGATTATCAATCAGACGGTAGATGAAGGGGCTGACCCGCGCCAATTTGCCCGCCAAATGACGGACCACCTGCGCAATTTGCTGTTGGTGCGGGCAGGTTCGGGGCAGGTGGTGGAAACCACTAGCGAGCAAAGGGCGGTACTCGAAGCGCAAGCCAAACAAATTGCCCCTGCCCAATTGCTCCACGCCCTAAACGCCTTTGACGAAGCCGCACGCGAACGGCGCGGCAGTTGGTTGCCGCAATTGCCACTCGAAATGGCTTTTGTACGTGCCACTGCCGGAAGTTTGCCAGCCCCCGCACTGGCACAAGCACCCGCTATCAGCGGCGCTATCAGCGGCGCTATCAGCGGCGCCCCTGCGCCACAGCCACCCCCAGCCAAAACCACAGCCGAGCCAAGCCCTGCTCCCAATGTGATAGCCCCGCTAGCGGCAACTTCCACCGTCCAAGCTGACCCGCCAAGCAGTGCGCCCGTCAGCCCAACTGCCCCCTCCGGCGGACGAGAGATTCCGGTCACACTTCAGCAGGTATATACACACTGGAACGAAATCATTCAGCGCAGTCGGCGTTATGCTTCCAACCTGCCCGCTCTGCTGGAATGGGCACGCCCGCTTAAGCTGGAAGGAGACCGCCTGACTCTGGGCTACAAAAAGCAATTTGCGCTCGACAAAGTTTCCAGTACGGAAATGAGCAAACACTTGCAACAAGCTCTGCAAGACGTAACCGGTTATCTTTTACACCTACACCATACCCTAAACCTGCAGGAAATGGATAGCCACTTGCCGGAAATCAAGGATGATGGACCCGTGGCAATGGGCGTATTGCTTGGCGCAAAACCCAAGGAAGTGAAAGGCTAATGTGCGCGTTAGCCCAGCTAGTGTGAGCGTGCCCAGCTAATGCTCAACCTGCGTTGTCGTGAACTGGTGGCTATGCCACAAGGCCGTATGCGCGTTCATTTGCAAGGCGCACATGGCTTGCAAGCGGGACAAGTTGCGCTGTGGTCGCCGCCAACCTTTGACCCATACCTGCCCATTACCCTGTGGCCCAGCCAAATTGAAGCCGATAACCTGATAGTAGAACTGCCACCTGCCCATGTGGCGCGTCCGTGGCTCTTGCCGGATAGTGAATTACAGGTGATTGCGCCCATTGGCAAACCGCTTTTGCTCGCGGGCAACCGTCTCTTGCTGATAGCCAATGCCCATCCAGAGCGGCTATTGGCTTGGGTGCATCAAGCGCTCGCCCAAGACAAAGATGTGGTGTTACTTTTGGGTCGTCCGTATCCGCGTGAGTGTGTGCCCGCCGCGGTCGAAATGCGAGTCGGACACTTACCAAGTTTGCTCAAAGAATATAGCGGCTGGGCAGATGAACTGTTGATTCACACCGAACCCACCCGCCTATTACTCCCCCACCTGCAAAGCTGGCAATTCCCTTGCCATGTGCTGTTTGCGCCCAACTTGCCTTGCGGCGTGGGTGCTTGTCAAGCTTGTTATCTGCCCAATTTAGCCAAAGCGCACCCGTCCCAATTGGGCTGGCTAGCTTGCCAAGACGGGCTGTACTTGCCATACAACCAAATCCGCCCACAAGATGATTGAGCTTGCACCACGTCACAAAACCGGCTTAGCCTTACATTCCCCCATCATAGGCGCATCGGGCTGTTGGGGATTTGCGGATGAATATGCCGCTTGGGTAGATTTGTCACGCATGGGGGCAGTGGTGAGCAATGCCATTACTTGGCACGCTCGTTTGCCTGCGGGTGCGGCAGGCGCTTGGGCAGTGCCGGGCGGAATTGTACTACACACAGGCTTGCCGAACCCGGGTCTGAAGGGAGCGTTAAAGGCATTTGCGACCCGTTGGAAGCGTATGCCGTGCCCAATGATTGTGCATTTGGCATGTGAAGACCCCAACCCAACCGCCCGCATGGTGGAACGCTTAGAAAGTGTGGAGAATGTGCTAGCAGTGGAAGTCGGTTTACCCCCAGCTAGTTCAGCCGAAACCATCCGCGAAAATTTACTCGCGGCGCGTAGTGGCATGTTGCCGGTGCTGGTGCAAGTTCCCAGCGAACAGGTGTGGGAATATGCCGAAATTGCCAGCCAAGTGCGGGTGCAAGGCTTGGTAGTAGCCGGTGCGCCACGTGCCAGCATCTTTGACCCGCACAGCGGAACGGCAGGGGCTATTCGCAATGGGCGGCTATACAGTGCGGCGCTCTTTCCCCAGCTTTTACACACTTTGCGCGAGTTGGCAAATCAAACGCCGTTGAGTCTCATCGCTTGTGGGGGCATTCACACCCGTGAGCAAGTGCGTACTGCTCTAGCGGCTGGCGCCAAAGCAGTACAAATTGACAGTGCGGTGTGGCGCAATGGGGTGGCGAATCTACTTGCCGAAGATTGGCACACAGCGGACAAGGAATAAGGCGCTTGTCGAATACAACCGGTAGATGGGCGGCTTTACCCGATGCGTACTTCATTGCCACAATAGTCGCATTTTAACGATTGTTGCCCGCGCATAACCGTTTGTGGCAAACTAGCCCCACAACGTGGGCACTCACTGGGCAGTTGGCGGGCGGGCGGGGTCGGTGCAGGTTGGGTGCGGGTACTGTCCAGTTCACCGGCTTTTGCTTGGTTGAGCAGAGCCTGCCATTGCTCGGCAGGTTGCCAGATGTGCAAACAAATGCTGGCACGTTCGGCGGGTGGCACAAATCGCAAATCCAGATAATCTTCGTTTTTTAGCATACCCAATTTGCGGGTTTGCACGCTCTCCAGAGTTTGAAGTGGTAGCGCCCACTCAATTTCTTGTACTTTCTTTTTGGCGGTGGTGATAAAAAGCACTTTTCGCGTGGCGACTTCTTCTTTTTGTTCAAAAATGATGCGTTGGTCGGTCAAATACAAGACGCCCTCCGGGTCATCGGGTTGTTCTTTGGTGTCGGCACACCACACTGCCTTCACCGCCGCAATGCCACACTCGCCTTCCATCAAGGGGAAGCTTGCTTCAGATAGTTGAGTCTGCATCCATTCGACTTGCCCCAAACGATACATCAACGACTGAATTTGCTGATTCAGTTGGTCGTACATACCGGAAATGGTTTTCTCGGCGGCTTCGGCTTTCTTTTCCAGCGTGTCTGCCAGTGCTTTGCTAGAAGCCAATAGCGTTTGCGGTGGCTTTTCACTGTTTTTTTGTACGGCAATCTGTGCCAAACGCGACTCAAGCACACGCATAGACGGCTGTAATTGTTGCGTCTGTTGTTGCACCTGGGTACGCAAATTGCCTTGTAAGCCAGACCATTGCCGTTGGAGCGCTTGTGCTTCACTCTCTAATGAACGGTGAAAGACATAGCCTTGTTCACGGATTTGTTTTAGGCGTGTGCTGAGCTTTTGCACATTGGTTTGCACATCTTCAAGATTGTCCAACACAGTTTGTAACTGTACCAGCCCTTGCAATTTGTGAACGTCTCGTTCAAAAGCGCTAAAATCTGTCAAGAAATCAGTCATACGACCTCTACGGGTGGAACTAAAAAATTATCTTCGGTCAAGTCAAGAGCCGCACCTGTCTTCTTGAAAGAAAGAAGGGCAATTTCACATATACCGAGTCTATCAATCGCAAATTATCACGATATTGGGCGCAATTTTCATGCGTGTCAAATATATAATACTTTACAAAAATATGCCGTCATTGGAAATAGGAGAAATCGGCTAACCAACTGTTGGCGACGCGGTTGGGCAGGTGTGCAGGGCTTTCTTAAAGTCCTAAAGCTAGTGAGGGGGCAATGCCCCCTCACTAGCCAGGAAACTATCAACAGCCTATACCCATCATTCGCACCGGCGACTTATGGAGATTCAGCGATACCCGACACGGGGGACAAATTGCGTTTT
>DKKK01000210.1 GCA_002455215.1 Anaerolineales bacterium UBA6668
ACCTGAAATCTTTCCGAAACTTTGAGCCGCACCCACTGGATAGCGAGAACTTGCACAGGTTTTCCAACCACGAGTCTATTCACAAGATGCGATAGTTTGGTAAAATGCTTTTTAGAGCACAACCCGATGGATTTAGCCGAATTAACCAAAGTCATGCACCAATTTGTTACCAGTAAGGGCTGGTATGCGGCGGATAGTAAGCGCCCCCAACTTCCGCGCAATCTGGCAATATCGCTGGTGTTGGAAGCAAACGAAGTGCTAGAACACTTTCAATGGCGCGAACAAACCGCCAACCCTGAAGAATTGGCAAATGAACTGGCGGACGTGGCGCTCTATTTGCTTCAGTTGGCATCTATTCATCAGATTGATTTGGAGCAAGCGATACTCTCCAAGCTCAAGCAAAATTACGCCCGACAGTGGGATTTGACCAGTGAGTGATGCAGGTACAAAATGCCAACCCTTCCTTTGCAAGCTGAAATTCCCAGCGTAAAAGCACATTGGCAAGTGCATGGACGTGCCCGTTTATACAGCAGTGAATGGGTAAACCTGGAGCAATGGGATGTCGAACTGCCGGATGGCTCCCGAATTCCCGACCATCATGTCGTCACCTATCCGCGTCAAGCGGTCGGAGTGGTCGCTTTTTCGCAGGATGGGCAAGTTTTGCTAATCAAACACTATCGCTTCCAAACCAACGTCACCAACTGGGAAATTCCCGCCGGTGGCTTAGATGGCATGGAAACAGCACTTTCTGCCGCTCAGCGTGAACTGGCAGAAGAAACTGGCTATTCCGCACAAGAACTTTCCTATCTCGGTTATTATCACCCATCACAAGGGAGCAGTAATCAGATTTTTCATGTAGTCGTAGCAAAAGGGCTACAGCAAACCGGCTTGCCACACGATGAAAACGAAACCATGGATTGTCGCTGGTTTCCCATTTCACAAGTCAAACAAGCGATATTGGCACAGCAAATGGTGGACGGCTTTTCGCTCACCGCGCTCCTGTGGGCATTTTTAGATTCCTGATGAACAGAGAAAAAACGCGCATTCTAGCTATTAGTGACGAAGTGGTCCCGTTTATTTACAGTGGACGAATTCGTGACCGTTTTGCCGATGTAGATATGGTCATCGGTTGTGGCGATTTGCCGTTTTACTACTTAGAATTTGTGGTCACCATGCTGGACGTGCCATTGTATTATGTGCATGGCAACCATGACCACGAAAGACAGTATATGTCAGATGGGCGGGTGGCAACCCGTGCCGAAGGTTGTATTTCAATTGACGGAGAATTAAACTCGGAAAATGGTTTGCTAATGGCTGGCTTGGGCGGAAGCATTCGCTACAAAACAGAAGGTGAACATCAGTATAGCGACTCTGAAATGACGAGCCGTATGCGGCGCATTTCCCACCGCTTGCTCTTTAACCGCTATCGTTATGGGCGATATTTAGATCTTCTCATTGCCCATAGCCCACCGTTTGGCATTCACGACCTAAAAGACCCGGCACACATCGGTTTTCGTTCTTTCCTAAAATTTATGGACGACTTCCGCCCCAAATTGCTCTTGCATGGGCATTGCCATGTCTATCGTGGCGATGTGATTACGCTCTCCAAATACAAGGAGACACAGGTGGTCAATGTTTACCCCTATCGTTTAATAGATTATCATCCGTTGGAAGGTTTTACCATCCATTAACGAGCGCTGGGTGAGTTTTGGGCTACTCGTTGGCAAAAATTTGTGTAACTTGAACAAAAATTGCCCAAATTTGACCTATTTTTTCTGGTTGACTCTCGCAAAAAACCGCAGTACATTCTAGCTAAAAAAAACATAGAGATAAAAAAGTTTAAAAGATAGGTAATCATTATGCCAGAAAATGATATTCGTACACAAATGGATTTTAACCGCGTGCGCTTTCAAGCGTTCTTTGCGGATTTAATGGGCTGGGTGCAGGGACAACCAAAGGATTTACTGTGTTTTGATGAAGTAAAAGAATACTTGCGCTTGGGAGGACCCGTCTATCGTGGATTAAAAACAGTGCCCGTGTCGCAAATTGTTGGAACCGTCAACCGCTACCGTGATTTTGACCGAAGTTTCTTGCCCACGCAAAACCACACACGCAACCGTTGGCAACGAGTAGACCATGCCTACTACGCCCAAGTAGATTTGCCCCCTATTTTGCTATACAAAGTCGGCGAAACCTACTTTGTAGTAGACGGCAATCACCGCGTGTCGGTTGCCAAAGCACAAGGAGTTGAATATATTGATGCTGAAGTGCAAGAATGCGCCGTGCGCGTACCCGTAACAGCAGGTATTCAGATGGAAGACTTGGAAGTGTTAGGCGAAAAAGTGGATTTTCTACAGCGCACGCGCCTAGACGAGTTGATTCCCCACGAACATTTTGAAACTTCGGTATTGGGTGGTTACCGCCGTTTGGTAAAACATATCGCAGTCCACCGCTATTTTATGGGTATTGAATGGAATCGTGAAATTCAGGCGGATGAAGCAGTTTTGCACTGGTATGAAAATGTCTATTTGCCAATTGTAAAAGTCATTGACGCCCATGAAATCTTGCAATGCTTTCCCAATGCCACACGTACCGACCTGTATTTATGGGTGGCAGACCATCTCCACTTTTTGCGGGAACGCGGAGAAATTGTCTCCCCCGAAGATGCTGTAATCGGCTTTGTCCAACAAGCCACCACTTGAACCGAACCATTACGCCTACTTCATTTTTGGGTAAAAAAGGCGAACCGCCTTCTCACCCAGCGGAAATCACAACCACTGACTTCCCGTTTAGTCGCGCCCAAATATCGGCAGGGATTCGCCGCTACGAAAAAAAACACAATGTATGGGTAACCAACTATTGGGAAACCCCGTTAATTTTGCGCCCTTGCAGTGGAAAAATCACTGGCTTGGTCATTGAGTACGACATACTAGGGGACATCACATGGGATTTATTGGCATTAAAATTTCCGGGCGGCAATAACCGCGCTGGTTTACCATCATCCGGCGTGCGAGAAACCAATGTCTATCTTTGGTTGCGCGATTTGTTGCCGGTACTGACCCCCCGCTTGATCACGGCAAGTAAGAGTGGAAAATGGCTGTTGATGGAAGCCATTCCCACCGGCTTACAGCCTGCGAGCTACCAAAAGTCAGACTTACAGCTTGTTATTGAACGCGCCGTAGCTTTACACGAGCGCTTTTGGCAGTTAGAAGAAGACCTAAAAATCTTCAATTGGTTGAGTCGTCCGCTCCTGCAAGAATCCAATATTTACCTGCAAGCGGCACGCAATGCTCACCGCGTGATAACCCAAAGGCGGTTTAGCAAAGCAATTTTATACCACGCCCAATGGTTTCCTACCCTAGACAAATTAATGGATTTCTTGCCTAAACTCGCCCGCCAGCTTAGCAAAGCGCCCCTAACCTTAATTCATGGCGATTTTTGGCTGGGAAATCTGGAGCTACTCGCGGACAAGCAGATAGCACTCTACGATTGGCAAGAAGTGGGCATTGCTTCCGGCTTACTAGATATCGTAAATTTAGCATACAAGACCACTTGGCATTACGGCAAAATGGCAATTTCTCCGGATGAGATGCTCACCATCTACCGCGAGAAGATACAAACAGCAACCAATTATTTTTACAAAGATGCAGATTGGCAAATTCACTTGCATCAAGTAATTCTATGGTATTTTATGACCAACTGGCTAGACCAACTGGCTTATGCTACGCCGATGTGGTTTACCAATTTTGGGGAAAAATTTGAAGAAGTTTGGCTGAATCAATTACAAGATTCACTCACAGTGCTAACTTAATCCAAAGGAGACAATATGCGCCTAAGTTTAATGCTCGGATACTCCGGTCGAACGCTTCAACTCCCGTGGGAAATGATTCATGCCGCGGAAGAATGCGGTTACGAAGCGCTGTGGACATCAGAAGCGTATGGTTCGGATGCGCTGACACCACTCGCTTGGATTGGCGCACAAACCAGCCGCATTAAGCTAGGCACAGCTATCCTGCAAATGTCAGCCCGCACCCCAGCCATGACTGCCATGAGCGCGATGTCGTTAGACCAACTCTCTGGTGGGCGTTTTATCTTGGGGCTAGGTTTGAGCGGACCACAGGTGGTAGAAGGCTGGCACGGGCAATCCTATGGCAAGCCGCTACCACGCACGCGCGAATATGTGGAAATTGTCCGCCAAATTTTCCGCCGTGAACAACCGCTCCATTATCAAGGCACATACTATCAAATCCCTTACCAAGGCAGTGATGCTACCGGATTGGGCAAGCCACTCAAAAGCATTTTACACGGACGAACAGATTTGCCCATATACTTGGCGGCAATTGGACCCAAAAATGTGCAGTTGGCGGCGGAAATAGCAGATGGCTGGCTACCCATCTTCTTCTCGCCAGAACGCTACCGCAACGTGTTTTCTCCACTGGTCGAGAGCGGACTTCAAAAATCTAGCCGTACCCCTGCCCAACTGGATATTCTGCCGAGCGTAGCGGTGGTGATGACCGCCGAGCTAGAAGTTGGGTACAATATGCTCAAACCGGGGCTGGCACTGTACATCGGTGGAATGGGTGCAGTCGGCAAAAATTTCTACTATGACCTAGCTTGCCGCTACGGATACGAAGCCGCCGCACAAGAAATTCAGCAAAAATACTTGGCAGGTGATAAAGGTGGCGCAATGATGGCAGTACCAGACGCATTGGTGGATGAAGTGGCATTGGTAGGGACGCCCGCCCGTATCCAAGACCGTTTACAACGCTACCGTGAGATTGGTATCAACCACTTGCTAGTCAGTGCGTTTGACGTAGAAACCATTCGCGCAATGGCGGATTTGTGCCAATAATTCCCCGTTGAATTAATACCGAGCGCTATTTAACCTGCTTCTCGCAAGTCCAGCGCCCACTTTCTACATCGTGTACCAGTAGAAAACGCTTTTGTTGGGTGCGTACCCCAAAATAGTGACGTTTTACCGACCACGGCATTGTAGATTTGCTCTCGCTCCAACATTGTTCCACGGCATCCACAATATAAACAGCCCCGCGCCATTCAAAGCGCTGTGGGTAATAGTGGTAGCGAACTGCCGTGACCTGAACTGCTTTACGCTGGGTCGTAGAGCGAAGCGCGAGTGACTTGGGTTGGGAATTTACGAAAGCCATGATTGTTCAGAATGGGGAAGCGGCTGGGAATCTTCCAATTGTGCGCCGCCAATAGCAGAAAACTGCCGGTTTGGGGTTTGATTCAGCGGGCGAGACCAACCTTGCATGGGAGAAGCCATCTGCGGGTTCGACCACACTGGCATCGGTTGGGGCGCTACCACCACAATACGCTCTTCAGGGCGAGACTGGGAAGCTTGGGCTTGGGGAGCTTGGCTTTGGACAGGTAGCGTTGGGCTTGGCGGGTGAACTTTTAGCGCAAACCACACCACCAATAAACTGGTGGGAATACTCGCCACGATACCAGCCATGACCCCAAGCAACACCGCCATACTTTCGCTAGAGAGCCTTTGCCCAATGACAATGGCTAGCACTGCCGCAAAAATTCCCAAACATACAAATGCCATAATTCGATTGTTCATACCTGCTCCTAACGAATATTCGGCAAATGTGCCAAATATTGACTAAAGTCTGCCTGCTTTTTGAGCAATGCGTTTTTGCAATTCTGGGTAATGGCTAGTGGGGACATACGCCGCTTGGAAGTGCGTGACGCGCCCGGAGCTAATTGCCAAGAAGTCACCTTGCCCCACCAACTGTTCCGCATTGGTTCCGGCAATCCCTGCCGCCACCCGTGCGTCATTTGCACTACTCACCTTACCCACTAAGCGCAATGGGAAATTCGCCTTTAAGAGTGAGCTAAATACTTCGGATGACGGCGATTGAGTGCCAAGAATTAAGTGAATGCCGGCTTCCCGCCCACGTTGGGCAAGGCGAATCAAATAGCTCTCCAGTACTTTTCCAGCAGTATTGAGCAAATCTGCCACTTCATCCACCACTACTACAATATGCGGTTTTTGAATATTCTCACGGTCCCGGCGTTCCATCTCTTCGGTCAGGCGTTCAAGCAAACGCAATGCCGCACTGGGGCGCGTGACCACCGGCGCTAATAGGTGGGGCAAGGTGCGAAATGTGCCAAAGCCACGGCATTTGGGATCTATTAATACCAATTGCAATTGCGAACAGCGGTTGGTAGATGCCAAACTCCACACAATGGTGCGCATCAACTCAGTCTTGCCGGAGCCAGTCGTACCAGCAACCAGTGCGTGGGCAATATCCGGGCTGTGCAAACGCATGTGCAGGCTTCTGCCATCATCACCCACCCCTATGCAGGGGGCAACCGTCTCATTCATCGGAAATTGTTCCATCAAATCCAACAAATATACTGCTGAAGAATCACTTCTGGGAACTTCCACTGTCAGGTTATAACCATCCCGTGCAATACGAACCTGATTTGCCCCGAGGGCTAGGGCTAGCTCTTCCGACAAATTTCGTACAACACTAACCCGAGCGCCGGGTGACGTATTCAGGTGATAGCGAAACCAGCGTGGGGTGACGTTTCCACCTTGCACCCGCGCAGGCACACGGTGAACTGCCAGTACAGTGTCTATTTGATTGGCTTGGAAATCCATAAATTTGCGTTTTACAGGGGTTTGGCTCATGTCACACACTCCAAAAGTTAAGGATTAAGGAGTTCCAGCCAAAACGCCGCCACACTTGGCAAGCTTAGAAAGGTGCAGTACAATGAAGGAAGTTTCTGGAACTTTTGTTCTAAGAACGTATGTTCTGATATTATAGCGTCTTGTTGAATTTGTCAAGTAGGAGTTTTGTACACACAACATCTAGCCTTGCCAAATGAGTAAATATGCGATAATCTGAACCACACCAACACGCGCACATCTTCTTAGCCCATTATCCCACCATGCCAACACTCTTTCTCATTGACGGACACGCACTTGCCTATCGCACCTACTTTGCCCTTACTTCTGCCGGTAGCTCCGCCAGTCAATGGGTGACCAAAGCAGGTGAACCAACAGCGGGCACGTACGGTTTCACGGCAGTTTTATTGCGATTAATCGAGCAAGACCGCCCGGATTATTTGGCGGTTAGTTTTGACGTAGGGCGAACCTTCCGCGATGATTGGTTTCCGGAGTATAAAGGCACACGTGAGAAAATGCCGGACGATTTGCGCACTCAATTGGGGCGCATTAACGAAGTGGTTACAGCCTTAAATATCCCAATTTACACACTGGATGGCTACGAAGCCGATGATGTGTTGGGCACTTTGGCACGGCAGGCGAGTGAACAGGGCGTTCATACGGTCATCGTCACCGGCGACCGCGACCTGCTCCAACTTGCAAGCGAGAATGTCACCATTCGCCTACCCGGCAAAAAATTGAGCGATAGCCAAGATTATCGCCCAGCCGATGTTAAGGAACGCTTTGGTGTGGAAGTTTCTCAATTTGTTGATTACAAAGCGCTGGTCGGAGACTCTAGCGACAACATTCCCGGTGTGGCGGGTATCGGCGAAAAATCAGCCATCAGTTTGCTCACCCAATTTCCATCGCTCGAAGCCATCTATCAGAATTTAGATAGCCTGCCAAAAGGACAGTCCACCAAATTATCTGTTAACCGTGAGAATGCCTTTTTGTCGCAACGTTTATCCCGCATTGTCACCGATGCTCCTATCCGCTTAGATTTAAACTCCTGTCAGGCATCGCAGGTAGGGAAACCGCCCTTGTTTGACCGTGAACGCGTGAGTGAAGTTTTTCGCACGCTTGAATTTCGCAGTTTGCTGTCTCGCATCAATGAACTTTGGCAAGAAAATGTAGAATCCACAAGTGGGGTCTCTACGCCCCCGCAAGGGGAAACCAGACAGGTGGGGAAACCGCCAACCCCAACCGGGCAATTAAATTTATTCGACTTATCCGAACCGACAACCCCACTGCCTGCCGTCGCCCCTACCCTCCTACCCACCGATACACCGACATCTGTCACCATTGTTGACTCCAGTGAAAAACTTGCCGAGTTGGTGGGCAAGTTGGGTCAAGCAACCGTGATTTCATTTGACACCGAAACAACCGGCACCGACCCCATGCAGGCGCAACTAGTCGGTATTGCCCTTGCCACCCACGAAGGGAGCGCATGGTATATTCCCGTTGGTCATAAACCAGAGATGGCTCCCAATGGGCAATTGCCTATCAGCACAGTCATTTCTGCCCTACGCCCGGCACTTACTCATCCAGCCATTGGTAAAGTTGCCCACAATGCCAAATATGATTACATCATATTGGCAAGATACGGAGTTACGGTGTCTCCGCTCACCTTCGACACGTTGTTGGCGGAGTGGCTATGTGACCCGGGTTCGCACAATCTCGGCTTAAAAAACCTGGCTTGGGTGCGGCTGAATATTCAAATGACCGAAATCAAAGAGTTGATTGGAACAGGCGCAAAGCAAATTAGCATGGCGGAAGTGCCTGTGGTACAAGCCGCGCCGTATGCCGCCGCCGATGTGGACATGACTTTGCGATTAATGCATCAACTACAGGCGGAATTGCAGGAGAAAGGTTTACTGAGACTCTTGCAGGATGTGGAAATGCCGCTGGTTACTGTGCTGGCAAGTATGGAAATGCAAGGCGTCAAAGTAGATAGTCATTATTTGGCAAAACTGAGTGTGGAAATGGCGAGCCAATTGAGCGCGTTGGAAACGGCTGTTCATCAAGTTGTCGGTTACTCGTTCAATCTGAACTCCACTCAACAGTTGGGCAAGGCATTGTTTGAAGATATAGGAATTGTGCCACCCAAAGGCACGAAAAAACTGGCAAGCGGGGGGTATTCGACCGCCGCAGAAGTGTTGGAAGACCTAGCAGAAGACTATCCGGTGGTGCAAAAACTGCTGGAGTATCGGGAACTGAGCAAGCTAAAAAGCACTTATGTGGATGCGTTGCCCAGAGCTATCCATCCCCAAACCGGCAGGATTCACACAAGCTATAGCCAAGCCGGTTCTGTTACCGGAAGGCTGGCTAGTAGCGAACCCAATTTACAAAATATTCCCATTCGCACCGAACAGGGTCGGCAGGTACGCCGCGCATTTGTAGCCACACCCGGCAATATGTTTGTCTCAATTGACTATTCGCAGATTGAATTGCGTGTGGCGGCACATTTTTCGGATGATGAATTTTTGCGCCATGCTTTTTTGAATGGGCAGGATATTCACACCGCCACCGCCGCCGCTGTTTTCAATGTCAAAAACCTAGCCGATGTGACGCGTGACCAACGGCGACAAGCGAAGGCTGTCAATTTTGGCTTGTTATATGGTATGGGGGCATTTCGCTTAGCGAGAGAAACCGGAATTACGCTTGGGGAGGCAGAAGTGTTCATCGAGACCTACTTTGCCCGCTTACCCGGTGTCAAACGTTATTTGGAAGAGACGCTAGAAAAGGCGAGAAGCCTCGGGTATGTGGAAACAGCCCTCGGTAGAAAGCGCTATTTCCCGGTATTGCAACGCCCGGCGGGCACTTATCAAGACAAACTCGCCCGCCAACGTGCCGAGCGAGAAGCCATTAACTCCCCAATTCAAGGCACTGCCGCAGATATGATGAAACTAGCAATGCTGGCGATGCACCGCGCATTGCCAAATTTGCGCGGTGTAGCAATGCTGTTACAAGTTCATGACGAATTGGTGTTTGAGTGTCCGGCAAGTGCCGTAGATTTGCTTGTGGCGACTGCCAAGCCACTGATGGAAAACGCCTTCCAACTGAGAGTACCTGTTGTAGTGGAGGCAAAAGCGGGAACAAATTGGAATGAAATGACGAAGGTGGGGTGATTTGCACAGGTACTATTCGGTACATGTGCTGAATAGTACCCGTGTCGAATATCAAATTTATTCTCACCCAGCGATTATTTTTTGTTGGCGTACATCAATTTATCCACCCGGTCTAGGAATATTTCGGGAGAATCATCCAGCATTGGGTTGAAAACAGCCATACCGATGGTTATCGTCATTGAGATTGGTTCTGGGGCATTGATACTAAAGATATGACGGCTAAACGCTACGCTCAGCCGGTTTACCAAGATTTGCCCGTCACTCTCGGATGTATGCGGGCATACCAGTACAAATTCNNAGCGAGCTAGTATATCTGAAGTTCGCACCAACGAGCGCAACAGCCTACTGGTTTGGATAAGGATTTCATCCCCAACCAGATGTCCGAAGCGATCATTAATTTCTTTGAAATTATCCAAATCCAACATAAGACAGCACAAACTTTGACGATATCGGCGGGCAAAGCTCATATTGGTACGCAATTGTTCCACCACAAAACGCCGATTTCGCAAACCAGTCAACGAATCAGTCATTGCCAAATCTTGTAATTCACGGTTGCTGGTACGCAACTGGTCATGCAAAAATTTGATACGGAGCGTTGCACGCACCCGCGCCAATAATTCAACCGGCTGGAAGGGTTTGCGGATATAGTCTACTGCGCCTAAGTTTAAACCAAACTCTAGCGATTCACTTGAGCCACGAGCAGTCAGAAAGATAATTGGAATATTACTGACACCGGGTTTTTGTAAGATTTCACGTGCCACCTGAAAACCATCCATTTTGGGCAACATGATGTCCAAAATAAATAAGTCTGGATAAATTTCAAATTGGTCAATGGCAGACAGCAGTGTTTCGCCACTTCGATAAGCGACTACATCATATTGTTGGTCAATCAGAATTCGACTTATGAGCTTAAGCACATCTTCATCGTCTTCAAGGATACAAATTAAGCCATTGCTCATTAAAATCTCACCTGCAACCAAAACACTTGCTTGGGTAAATTTACTGCTTAAAATACAAACAGCATAGCGCTAGTTTAGCATAAAATTAACATGATTTAAGAAAGACTAGGGAAATTAGGAAAATTTAAGTTTCAACCAAACGAATACACATTGGAATTTGGTAATTTTCTACCTACCCAGCACTATATTCGGCAGACATATAAAGAAAAAGGGCGGTTTTTATGCATGTCCTGTATAATTTGATGGGTAAATGACTAGCTCACAATTTCTCCGCATTATTGGAGAGTATATTAGTTAGGACTAGACGGTTGTGAGCCCCAACTGTGTAGTCGTGGTGAGTGCCGATCTGTCAGTATCTACTAAACCTAGTTAAGCAGTTACAAAATGAGCAAATTTGGCGTCTAAGAAAAGGTAATTGCTAACAGGGCAACCGCATGAAGGATTGGGTGACGAAACAGTACATAACGACTATGAGTTAGGCTGATTTTTACATCAATCCGCGCGAATTCTGC
>DKKK01000167.1 GCA_002455215.1 Anaerolineales bacterium UBA6668
ACGGATGAAAACTGCGCTTTTTCATTAAAATAAAAGCATCATCCCATTCTTGCCGCGAGTAGTTTACTTTTTTCTCCAAAACACTTATGACGAATAGTCGCAACCTTTCAGGCGCAGAAATTCGCCGCCAATTTATTGAATATTTTGAAGAGCTAGGACATACCTTTGTTCCTTCATCTTCTCTTGTCCTAAATGACCCTACCTTGTTGCTAACCAACAGCGGCATGGTTCAGTTTAAGGATGTGTTTGTGGGTAGCGACAAACGTCCCTATTCACGTGCCGCCAACTCGCAAAAATGTATGCGCGTTTCGGGCAAACACAACGACCTAGACGACGTCGGGCGAGATGACACCCACCACACTTTCTTTGAAATGTTGGGTAGCTGGTCGTTTGGCGACTACTACAAAAAAGAAGCAATCGCCTGGGCATGGCATTTGCTCACAAAAGTGTGGGGCTTGTCACCAGAACGGCTCTACACCACTTGCTTTAAAGACGACAAAGGGAATATTCCGCAAGATAGCGAAGCGGCAGAGATTTGGCAGGCGCAACCCGGCTTTATTGCCAGCCATGTCAGCTATCTGGGACGCAAAGACAACTTTTGGGAAATGGGCGACCGCGGACCCTGTGGTCCCTGCTCTGAAATCCATTACGACTTGGGCGAAGACCTAGGCGCCCTGTATGACGCCAACGGCAATGTAGACCTGGATGGTAAACGTTTTCTGGAAATCTGGAACTTAGTGTTCATGCAATATAACCGCACAGGCGAAACTACCTTCGAGCCGCTTCCTGCTAAGCATGTGGATACCGGTATGGGCTTTGAGCGCATTGTTTCTGTCTTGCAGGGTGTGCGTTCCAACTACGATACCGATTTGTTCCGCCCATTGATGGATACCGTGCAACAAATGGCGGGTCACACAGCCGCCCAACGTGCCGAACAACTGACCCCCTACCGCGTGATTGCCGACCATGCCCGCTCAGCCGCGTTTATGGTGGCGGACGGGGTAGCGCCCGGCAATACCGGACGTGGTTATATTTGTCGCATGATTATTCGCCGCGCCAGCCGCTTTGGCTTCAATCTAGGCTTTGATAAACCCTTCCTCGCCAAAGTTGCCGAAACCGTGATTAGGGAATATGGCGATTTTTACCCCGAATTGCGAAAGAACCAATCCGCCATTCTGGCAACCATCACTGCCGAAGAAACCCGCTTCTTGCGCACACTGGACCGCGCCACCAACCGCCTAGAGAACATCATCAGCGAAATGCTTGCCAACGGGCAGAGCGTGATGGAAGGGCAAACCGCCTTTGAATTGTTCTCCACCTACGGGCTACCGGCAGAAATCACCAATGATGTGCTGTTAGACCGTGGGCTAACGTATGATCGCCCCGGCTACTTGCAAGCGCGGGAAGCACACGCCATCGCATCTGGCAAGGGGCAAGCGCTTGGCATCGTGGGCGGCGAAAAAATGGAACTGCACCGTGAACTGCTGGAAGATTTACAAGCCAGTGGCGACCTAAACGCCAGTGGGGTGGAGTATTTGCCATACGGACCACTCGAACTACGCTCGCAAATCATCGCCTTGCTGGTAGATGGCAACCGTGCTACCACCGCAACGGTTGGGCAGAATGTCGAAGTGGTGCTAAAAAGTACACCATTCTATGTGGAATCGGGTGGGCAAGTGAGCGATACCGGCTCAATTGCTTGTTTTGCCGATGGTGAACAAGAAAGCTTGTGGGAAATACAGGTAACGGGCATTGTGCGCCAAGTGCAGGGCTTAATTGTCCATCAGGGCAAAGTCTTGGCAGGCACACCACGCGTGAAAGACGTGGCTTTTGCCATTGTCAACGACCAGCGCCGCTGGGATATCATGCGCAATCACACTGCCACTCATTTGCTCCACGCCCAACTGCGTGAAGTGCTGGGTAGTCACGCCCGCCAAGCCGGTTCTTTGGTTGCACCAGAACGCTTGCGCTTCGACTTCAACCATGAAGGCATGCTTACCAGCGAACAGCTAGACGAAATTACGCGTGGTGTAAACGAGTACATTCTCGACAACTACAAAATTAAAATAGATTACATGGGACGGGAAGAAGCCATTAAAGCAGGTGCAACCGCGCTCTTTGGTGAAAAATATGGCGAAGTGGTGCGTACCGTGCAAATAGGCGACCCTAGCTTGTTCTCCTTTGAATTGTGTGGTGGAACGCATGTGCCAGAAACTTCTGACATTGGTCCATTTGTGATTGTTGGGGAAAGCTCGGTGCAGGCAGGCATTCGCCGTATTGAAGCGGTTACCGGGCGCGGCGCACTCGAACTCATCCGCCAACGGCTCGGCGTGCTGACCAATCTGTCAAGTGTGCTACAAACCAAACCAGACGAAGCCGACAAGAAAGTGCTGGCTCTGCTGGACGAAGCCAGTCGCTTACGCAAGGAACTCGCCCAACTCAAGCGTGATACCGCCCTGAAAAACTTCACTTCACGGGTCGAATTAGCCGCCCGTATCGAAAATATTCCAGTTTTGGTGGCGCAAGTGGAAGTAGAAAATACCGATATTTTGCGCACGCTCACCGACCAATTCTGGCGCACACATGATAGCGGCGTAGTAGCGCTGGGCGCAGAAATTGATGGCAAGCCCAACTTGGTGGTTGCTGTCAGCCCAGACATGGTGCGACGTGGTTTACATGCGGGCAACATCATTCGCATTGCCGCCCAAGAGATGGGTGGCGGGGGTGGGGGCAAGCCAACCCTAGCGCAAGCGGGGGGCAAAGACGCCGCTCGGTTGCCCGAAGCCCTGCAAACTGCCCAAAAACTGATTGAGCAAGCATTGGCGGAGTAGTGAAAGAACAAGTCATTCACCTGTCTAGCCATGACGATGTTGACACGGTGCGAGACCGCATCGGGCGACTACAGGCTGACCGCGTACTAGTGGTTTTTCCGCAAACTGGCGACCCGCCCAAAATCAACTCGCTCCTGCATTTACGCCTAATTCATCGGCAAACATCCGTGCTGGGTGCGCATCTTGGTATTGTGACACGCAATGATAAAGTGTGTGACCTTGCCCAAGCTCTGCGCATCCCAGTTTTTAACGCAGTGGAAGATAGTCATGCTTTGCGGTGGCGCAGTCGTTTACCACAATGGCGCAATTGGCGCAGTGAAAATCCCAGCAACCTGCTCTTTCCACCCACCATACGCAAAACTCGCAAACCACTCCCCCGTTGGTTGACCCTGCCCTTGCGCGTGGGGCTATTTGCAGTGGCAGTTTTGGCGGTGTGCGTGCTGATAGCACTGGTCCTGCCTAGCGCAACCCTGACCATCCACCCAATTGAACAGCCCGTTCAAGCTGAACTCACCTTCTTGCTCGATTCTAACCGCACCCAGAGCGATTTTCTGGCAGGCGAGTTAGCCAGTCAATTGGCAACGGTAGAGTTAGCCGACCAAGTGGAAGTCGCTACGACTGGCAGTATTGAAGTTGGCACGGCGCGTGCCAGTGGCGAAGTGACCTTTACCAACCGCACCGACCGTCAGGTGATTGTTCCGGCGGGGAGCGCGGTGCGCAGTTCGGATAGTTCCACCCCCCAGCGCTTTGTTACGCAAGCCACCGCCATCATTCCGGCTGGCACTGGCTCACTGGCTGTTGTCCCCATCTTGGCGGTCAATGCCGGTCCTGCGGGCAATGTGGCGGCAGGGCGCATCAACCGCTTGGACGGCGCTCTGGGCGAGCAGGTGAACACGCTCAATTTGCGGGCAACCACAGGTGGCGAAACCATTACCGCCCCGGCAGTTGCTTTGGCGGATGTGGAACGGGCAACCCAGCAGTTGCTGACCCGCTTGCAAGAGACGGCACAAACCGCATTGCAAGGGCAACTGCAAGCAGAACAAACGCTTTTGTTAGAAACTTTGCAAATCGAAGTTTTGGCGAGCACCCCCAGCCATTTTTCGGGGGAACAAGCAGATCGCTTGGGATTGGAGATGCGGGTGCAGGTGAGTGCTGTGGTTCAAGACGCGGCACAGATTCGGCAGGCGGTTTTGGCAAATTTGCAGGCGCAAGCGGGGGAACAGTGGGTATTGCCAGAGACTCTCCAAGTGGAAGAGCTATCTGCCCCGCAAGTGCAAGCCAATCGGCAGGTGCGTTTAAGCCTACGGGCGCAGGCGCAAAGCACCCCACAGTTTAACACGGCTCAGATTCAGCAGGTTGCACGTTGGCAGGCTGTGACCACCTTGTCTGCGCAGATGGTAGCGCTAGACCCCAACATTTCCGCCGCTGACCTAGCCTTTTCTCCGGCTTTTCTCAATCAATTGCCTGCGCCCCTGCAAAGTTGGTTACGCACGCCGTGGCTAGCATGGCGCATTCGGGTGCAGGTAGCGGAGTAGGGGGCTTGGCGCGGGTACGAAAGCCCATTCCTATATTCGACACGGATGAAAACTGCGCTTTTTTCGTAACTGCTCAGGCTAGTGAACACCAATCATTATGCAGGGTTGTCCTCGTATAAGTGGGAAAGGGTGCGGTTCAGTTTTTCNNCATGCCGACTTTGGCACACATGCTGAATATGACAGGAAAGAGAAGCCGAATCGTAACCAACGTGCAAAATCAGTGGTTTTCATCCATTTTGCCCGTATCTTGGGTGAAACAAAACCGCTCGGGGCAAAAGGTTGACAATTCTCAAACTCCTGCTAGAATTTGCAACGCATTGCAAATTCGATATGGCTCATTAGCTCAATCGGTAGAGCAGTTGACTCTTAATCAATTGGTTGTAGGTTCGAGTCCTACATGGGTCACACAAGCCATTGGTTTGTAATCATATTCGGGTGGTTAGCTCAGTTGGTTAGAGCGTTGCGTTGACATCGCAAAGGTCACTGGTTCGAGCCCTGTACCGCCCACCATATCTCAAACACCATTGCTGGGGAAACCCATCTTCCATCCCAGAGAGATAATGCGAGTTTCTGAACCATTCAGAACTTAGGCTGAAACATTATCAATTGGAAGAACACCTGCCCAGTATGTGCAACCCCCAACTTGCAGATTTTTGCAAATTAAGGAGCGCGGGTCGTTCCGTTATCAACGACAAAGCGGTTGCCCTGTGACTCACCGGTGCAACCAGCCGGGTGGAACCGTGCGGCGTTGAGCCTGTACCCCAGCAATGGGTGCAGGCTTTTTTGTTTTCTTATCTTTTTTATCCTATGTCAGAATACGCTCAATCCCAACTGTACAAAATTCGCCATTCCAGCGCCCACATCCTGGCGCAAGCGGTGATTGAATTTTTCTCTCCCGAACCCGTGCAAATTGCCATTGGCCCGCCAATCGAAAATGGCTTTTATTACGACTTTGGTTTGCCACGCTCGCTAACCCCCGATGACCTGAAGGAAATTGAAAAGCGCATGCGTAAAATTATTGGCGGCAAACCATTTGAGTTTTCACGCCGTGTAGTGAGCGCCGAAACCGCTCGGCAGGTGTTTGCCGACCAAGTGTTTAAGCTCGAATTGATAGACGGGCTGGAAAAAGGCGGCTTGGATGAAAATGGCGAACCCTTAGCAGGCGCACCGGTCATTACACTGTATGACCAACCCGGCTTCACCGACTTGTGCCGCGGTCCGCATGTAGCTAGCTCCAAAGAAATCAACCCAAAAGCGGTGTCCCTGATGAGCATTGCCGGGGCGTATTGGCGCGGGGATGAGAACCGCCCCATGTTACAACGCATCTATGGCACAGCATTTGAAAAACCCGAAGAACTGGAGCATTATCTCTGGCAATTGGAAGAAGCCCGCAAACGCGACCATCGCAAACTGGGCAAGGAACTCGGTTTGTTCCACTTTGCCGAAGATGTTGGACCCGGCATCCCGCTCTTTACCCCCAAGGGTGAGCAATTGCGCTATCAGATGGAAAAATACGTGCGCGATTTGCAAACCAAGTACGGCTACGACCACGTGTGGACGGGCAATCTGGTGAAGGAAGACCTATACCGCCGCTCCGGTCACTTGGAAAACTATGCCGATGCCATGTTCCCGGTGATGGAAGACGCCGAAAAAGGGGTGCGTTTCCGCCTAAAACCGATGAACTGCCCTAGCCACATGACACTCTTCCGCGAGATGGGTCGCCATAGCTACCGCGAACTGCCCATGCGCTTCGCCGAATTTGCTACTTTGTATCGCTATGAAAAATCTGGGGAACTGAGCGGTCTGACGCGGGTACGTTCTCTTACCCAAGATGACTGCCACATTTTTTGTACACCCAGCCAGATTGAACAGGAATTTTCATTGGCTTTGCAACTCATTACCGAAGTGCTCACGCGCTACCGTTTGAGCGACTACAAAGTGCGTTTGTCTCTGCGCGGCGAAGGGGGCAAGTATGTCAACGACCCCGAAAAATGGGATTTGGCAGAAGCCGCTTTGCGTACTGCTTTGCAAGCCAACGGTATTGAATATTTTGAAGCCAGCGGGGAAGCCGCTTTCTACGGTCCCAAAGCAGATTTCATGGCAAAAGACGCACTCGGGCGCGAATGGCAGTTATCTACCATTCAGGTAGATTTTATCCAGCCTGCTCGTTTGGGGCTGACCTACGTGGGTGAAGACGGGCAAGAGCACACGCCAGTCGTCCTTCACCGCGCGGTTACCGGCTCCACCGAACGCTTTTTGGGCGTGATTATCGAACACTTTGCCGGAAACTTCCCAGTGTGGTTAGCCCCTGTACAAGCTGTGCTTGTACCCATCACCGATCGCCATGTGGAATACTGCCAGCAAATCGCACAAGCCCTAAAAGCCAGCGGTATGCGGGCGTGGGTGGATGATAGCAATGACCGCATGAACGCCAAAATTCGTACTGCCACCAAACAAAAAGTGCCCTATATTTTGGTGGTGGGTGACAAAGAAGCCGAAGCCGGTACTTTAGCAGTGCGGACGCGCAGTGGTGAAGATATTGGCACGTTAAGCGTGGCAGACTTTTTGGCTCACGCACAATCCGAAATCGCCAGCGGCGTGTAGTGTATATTCGAAACGGATAGAAATTGTGTTTGTTCCTGCAAGAAAAGCGCAATCCTGACCTTTATCGAAGCAAATCGAATGCAAATGCAAAACGGGTGGAAGCAGATTCCACCCGTTTCTATTTTTTCAAATGCTAGCGGTGTCGTATGTTGTCTTTCAATACCTTGCTTTATGTCGAGAACTTTGCAGAGTGCCTACAGTTTTACCGCACGCTCCTGCAATGCGAACCCAGAGCACATCGCACGTGGATGGTGGAATTTTTGCTAGGGGAGCGTTATGCCACATTGGCGGGAAGTGCCCTTTCATTGCTCGATGTTGCCCACAGTCGGCAGAAGGCTTCGCGCTTGGGCGGGTTGACTCTGGTTTGGCAAGTGNNGGCAGATATTCAAGCACAAGTACAGCGCTTGCGCTTGGCGGGTATCGTGGTCCCTGAGCCGCAGTTAAACGCCAAATGGCAAGCGCTCTCGGTATTTTTTGCCGACCCGGATGGCAACCGGGTGGAATTGTGGGAAAAAGTAACGTGTAGCGAGTGAGTGTGCCTAGTTGGGTTGATTTTTCTTGCCCACATCTCCAAAGGTAATGTAGCGATTGGCGAGAAAATTCCAAAAAAGCACAACTCCAGTTGCCAGCGCCTTGGCAAACCAAGCGCCGTACTCACTCAAAGTGGGCGAGACCATGCCCACCCACACCCCAAAAGGTGCTTCCAGTAAAGTAGTGATGCCCGTATTCGTTCCCCAGCCTATCAGGTTAATGNNAGCGTAAATTGAGCCAACTGCCGCCGAATTGAACGGGAACGAGAATCGGGATAAGTCCAATAGCGATTCCACAGAAAGGCATTTAGTACCGCCAGCGAAAACGAAATGCTATTGCTAATCGGCGTGGAAATTCCAAACCCTTTCTTGAGTAGGGTAAATACGCCGAAGTCTATGGCTGTGCCCATCAAACCGATGATGATAAATTTGGCAAAGCGTTTGAACTCAATTTTTTTCGTTTGATACAGTTGAACTGCTTTTATACGCATAATTTAAAGAAGGTAGCGAAGCCAATAAGGCGAAGCAAACACCCAAATATAGGTGCAGGTTGTTGACGTAAAGATTATCTACCAAATGATGCACACTGATGTGCGCCCACACCCCCAGCAAGCCGAGCGCCAACCCGCGTTGCCAGCCGCTTAGCCGAGCAATCTGATTGACCGTGTATGCCCCAACTACGAACCAGAAGATGAGATACGCCGTCAAGCCTAGCAAACCAGTTTCAGCCAGTGTATTGATGTAGATATTGTGGGCGTGTCCAAGCGATGCCTTCCAGTTAAGTAGGCGAAAGTGCTCGTAGGCGGCATCATAGTTGCCAATGCCGACTCCCAACCACGGGTGAGCATTTGCCATGCCTAGACCAGCCTGCCAATGGGCAATCCGTTCCACCAGTGAGAAATTGGCATTGTTGAGCCCAACACCGCGCACATCATAGACTTGCACAAATTCCCCCAGTTGGCTGATGCGACTCACCAAACTAGCTGGCAAGTTTCCCGTTTGCCACAGTGCCAGCCCACCCACGCCAATTCCCATCACCACCAGCGGCACTAGCCACCATTGGCGCGGGATGTTGGGTAGGTCAGAAGAGGGTGCTTGTTCCTTTGGGTTATACTCGACACGGGTCAAATT
>DKKK01000161.1 GCA_002455215.1 Anaerolineales bacterium UBA6668
GGAGACAGTCCCGCTAACGCCCGCTTTTGCCAACATCGGTTTGGCTAAGTTGACCGGGCGAATGCCGTTAATGAATCCGCCAATTGCCATTGGGTTATCACGCGAGTCTACCCGTCCATCACGGTTGGTATCCACTACTGGGCGNNTTCCGCCACTGTTACCACCAGCAATGGTTGCATCGGTTTTAATCCAAGCGCGTGGGCTTCGGATACCTTCTTCACTGGTAAAGCCACTCACCGCGCCTGTTGTGAAGGTGATGGTGTTACCTCCAATGCCAGGATAGCCCATGATGAACAACTTATCACCTAAGTCGAGCGCATCTGAATCACCGACAGGTAAAAACGGCAAGTTAAGATTGCTAACTCGGCGTCCATCGGCGGTAGATGTAACGCGCAAAATTGCCAAATCCAACTCAGCCGAATACGTTACGATATCAGCAAGATAGCTGATTTTGGGGGCGGCATCGGCAGATTGGGTGATAGCGATTGCCAGGGCATTGGCTTCAGGGGCAGACATGCCCATCGCACGTGGGTTGGCAACATGACAATTGGTGAGAATAATGCCGGAAGGGTGAACGATGGTGCCAGAGCCTGTCCAGGCGGGTTGTGCGCCGCCAAACATGCCCTGTTGCAATGCCACCACCTGCACAACCGCATGCATGGATGACTCAATGTTGGGACCCCGTTCCCCGCTTGTAGTAGGACCTTTCTTTTTTACACTCATGGCGTTCGTTTCCTTTGTTTGTACAAGAATGCACGGCTATTTTTTGAATACGAGATTCGGCACTGTTCAAACCTGCCGAACATAAACATAGTATCACTCAAAAAATGCTTTTTGACTAGCTTTTGAATTGTATCGATTCGACACGGCTTATCTGCGACATTTGTGTCGAATACAATCTATTTAGACACCCATTTGGCGAAAAAGTAGCATTTTCGGCNNGGCGAAAAAGTAGCATTTTCGGCGAAAAAGTAGCATTTTCGGCGAAAAAGTAGCATTTGTATTCGACAGATACGGCAACTGTGCCGAAAGCGGATGCTAGTTTGTGCTTGGCAATTCCAACAAACTTTGGCTAACCACACTGGCAATGTCGGCTAAATCATGCACAGTTTGGGCAAACTGCGCATGATGCTTGCCCAGCAAGAGGGTGGGAACGGCATTTTCGGTGTGATGTTTATGACTCAGGTCTTCTAAGTTGCCGTGGTCGGCGGTAATGACCAACAAGCCATGTGCGTCATCCCAAGCTTCTAATAAGCCTGCCACCACGCCATCCAACACTTGCAAAAACTGCACAGCTTCGCTCAATGTCCCACGATGCCCTAGATAATCAGTTAGCCAACACTCAAAAAAGAGTAAACCGCCTTGCTGAGCAGATTTTGCCAATTGCACGCCCGCCACTTGTGGGGTAAGGAGCGGTGCATCTGGCACACCCAACTCGGCACGCCAGGCTTGCCCGGTAAAGTCGGCGCTAAAGGCTGTGCCTGCCAGCAAATCGGCAGTGGTGGGCAGGGGAACTCCTGCCGCTGTGAGTGCCAGCGGAATTGCGGAGTAGTTTCTCCGTCCGCGGGCGATGTTGTCAAAATAGGCTTGGGGGTAGGCATTTGCCATGCGCACGGTTTGCCCAGCGCGGGTCAGGCGCATGAACAAATTGTCGCTCTGCAAAATGTGGACAATCTCGGCATTGGGCTTGGGACCCCAGTGATAGCCCAACTGTTGCGGGATGTTTTGCCCGGTGAGCAAAGTGGCTTGCCCGGTGGCAGATTGCGGCTTGCCAGCTACCCCCAGCCCTGCATCGGTGGGTACAAAGCTCGCCCGTTCCCCGCTCCAACGCGAGCGTTCTGCCAGCCAATACCCGCCTGCCAACGCCTGCAAGTGCGGCAATTCAACCTGCATAAACGGGTTGTACTGTGCGGAAGCATTGCCCAAGCCCACTCCATCTAAAAAAAGAAAAAGCACATGGTTTTTACTGTGCAATCTATCATTATCTATTTCTATTAACTTTGACATAAAAAAGGATTGAAACTATACTGAAACAATATCTGATACGGTGAAAACTGCATTTTTCTTATGAAAAAGCGCATGATTGGCAATCGTGTGGGATATAGGAACCAGTACAAATAATTTGGCTACCCATTTGATTGTGGGACGAGAAAGGCTTATTCGGGAGTGTTTTGCCGTTCTGATGAACGCAAATTCGCAACTGTGTAATGATAACGTACTCGGCAGAAAAGGTGGAAGAATTATTGAAAAAGTTCCGAGAGTATTTGACAACTGTTTACCAATCGGAGATAGACTTTCAACACTGATGAATAACTAGTACCCTATTTTACAAGTGTTTTGAAAAATAATCACATCTGATTGGCAGTGTTAACAATTTATTATTTAAGGAGCAATTTTCCATGAAAGAATATCCTACAGAATTAATTCGCAATGTTGTTGTCGTGGGTCATGGTAGCAGTGGTAAGACATCTTTGGTCGAAGCCATTTTGCACTGCGGTGGCGCAACCAGCCGTTTAGGCAAAATCGAAGACAACACCACCGTCACCGACTTTGAAGATGAAGAGCATCGGCGAAAAATTTCAATTAGCGCGGCGCTGGCTAGCTTTGAAGACCAAGGGTATAAATTTAACATTCTCGACACCCCCGGCTTCTTAGATTTTATCGGCGAAGTGCGCTCTGCCATGTCAGTTGCAGATGCCGCTATTTTGGTGGTGGACGCGGTGGCGGGGGTAGAAGTAGGCACAGAGTTGATGTGGCAATATTGCGACGAATTTAATTTACCACGTTTTGTAGTGATTAATAAAATTGACCGAGATAACGCCAATTTTCAACAAGTGTTGGCTGATGTGCAAAAGTTGGACCCGCACCGTAAGCTGGTGCCCGTGACTTTGCCTTTTGGCGAGAAAGAACACTTTTCCGGCGTGGTCGGTGTGTTTTCGCGCAAAGTTCGTCCCGGGCGTGGGCATGAAGAGCACAACCCACCAGCAGAGATACTACCCACAGTGGAAAAAGCACGCCTGAACTTGATGGAAGCCGCCGCTGAAGGGGATGATGAATTGCTAATGAAGTATCTGGATGGCGAATTGCTGACCGATGCCGAAATTGAAAAGGGCTTCCACAAAGCGGTGTTGGCGGGCTCATTTGCCCCCGTGCTGTCGGTTTCGGCAACCGCTGAAATTGGCATTGCGCCCTTGATTACTGCCATTCGCCGCTACCTGCCCAGCCCCGCCGAACGCGCTCGCTCGGCAGAAGAATTTGGCAAGAACATTACACTCAACGTTGCTGATTCGGCTCCGCTTAGTTTATATGCCTTTAAGACCAGTGCCGACGTGCATGTGGGCAAAATTACCTTTATGCGGGTGATGTCTGGGCGGGCGNNGCGCTTAGGGGTGCCACACGCCATGTTGGGCAAGGAGCAAATTGCTGTTCACGCCTTCCATGCCGGCGATTTGTTCACCGTCTCTAAGCTGAACAACACTCACACCGGCGATAGCTTGGGCGATAAGAGTGAACCCATTCATATTGAAAAAACGCCGATGCCCGGCAGGCTGTATGCTGTGGCTGTGCGTCCCCATACCCAAGCCGATTCCGCCAAGATGGGTCCCACACTCACCCGCCTTGCAGAAGAAGACCCCACTCTGCACTGGTACAACGATGGCACTACCCACGAAACGATTCTGGAAGGAATGGGTGACATGCACGTGGAAGTGGCGTTACAACGCGCCGCCAATAAATTTGGTACACACTTGGACAGTAGCTTACCCAAAGTGGCTTACCGCGAAACCATCTCCCGCAAAGCCAGTGCTCAATATCGGCATAAGAAGCAAACCGGTGGTTCTGGGCAATTTGGTGAAGTGCATTTGCGAGTCGAGCCTTTGACCGAAGCCAACCAAGGCGATTCTGCCGAGTCCAATTTCCGCATGGTGAGTGAAGTATTCGGTGGGGCTATTTCTTCTAGCTACCTGCCCGCCATTGAAAAGGGCATTCGCGCCGTGATGGTGGAAGGCGCAATTGCAGGCTATCCGATGGAGCGCATTTTTGTGGCGATTACCGATGGCAAGGAGCACCCGGTGGATAGCAAGCCATTGGCATTTGAAGTGGCAGGGCGCGAAGCCTTCAAACTGGCGGCACAAGATGCCGGTCCAACTCTGATTGAGCCAGTGATGTTGCTAAAGGTGACTGTGCCAGAAGCCAATATGGGTGATATTTTGGGCGATCTCAACACTCGCCGTGCCCGTGTGCTAGGCATGGATACGGAGGCAGGCAAGAGCGTGGTGACTGCCGAAGTGCCACAAGCAGAAATTCAACGCTATGTGACCGATTTGCGCTCGATGACGCAAGGGCGTGGGGTGTTTGCGGTGGAATATCTCCGTCACGAGCAAGTGCCTGCCCAATTGACGGCGCAAATTATTGCCGCGCACAAAGCCGCCCAAACCAACAGCGGGCACTAATGAACTAATCTGTTTTTGAATGGTGCAGGTAGGGGCAGTCTAAGACCCGCCCTTACCTGCACTGTTTGATTCTAGGGATTCGGGTGTCCTACCCTAAACTGAGTAGATTAATGATGTAGTATGTTTAAGCAAGTTTGCCTATTTACGTTTGCCCTATTCCTTTCAGCTTGTGCTGTAGATGCATCACAAACAGCACAAAACTTGCCTACTCCTACTGTTCTCGTTTTGCCAACAGAAACAGTCAACAGGATTCCTATAGCCACTGAGCAGTCCACTGTAATACCAGTTTCGACCCCAATCGGTACTGAAACACCCGCTAGGCTTTACTATGAATTGATGAGATCTCCCAATAGCGAATATGAAGCTGTCAGGTTTGAAGAAGATGCCCAGCCAATGAACATACAAACGATTCAAATTCAGGACAAAAAGGGTCAGCCTATTCAGGTAATAACCTATCAACCTTCACTTGGTGATCCACATCCGTCATTACGCTTGCTGACATGGTCGCCTGATAGCACTGAGCTATTTTACTTTTATGAGTTTCATTCTGATGGTTATTGGACGTTAACTGACGGAAATGACCTACGTGCGATAAACTTACAAACAGGAGAAATCCGCGAAATTGTAAATGGCTGGGGCATAGGATTGGCGGTTTCCCCAAAGGGAGATAATTTGGCGGTAGTGACCCAAAAGAAGTGATATGGTGGTAAACTTAAAAAATGATCAGTGAACAAATAACCTACTCATGCCGAAAATGCGGCAGCCAAAACATCGTAAAGAATGGACATAATGCCTGTGGCAACCAGCAATATTGGTG
>DKKK01000030.1 GCA_002455215.1 Anaerolineales bacterium UBA6668
AAACCACTGATATCATGCGAAGCATCATACGGGTTTTCGGCGATGGTGGCATGGTCGGTCTTGCGCGTGTAGTAATAATCTGCTGTCGGGGCGGTTGCTCCGGTATAGCTGAGCGGGGACAATGCGCCAGTCAGCGAGAATGTGCCCACAAAGTCGGTTTGCGGGGTGCGCGTGTCGCCATCGTAGGGCAAAATATCTAATAGGCGCAAACCGCTCAAGTTTATCCCAATGGATGACCATTGCAGGGTGTAATTGAAGGATGTGTCTGGTTCGACCAAAGTTTGGTCAACNNGAAGATACAGGTCGCCGGTCCAAAGCCCGTACCAACAGTATATGTGCAATCCGCAGTTGGGTTTAAAGCAGTGTCAATGGTCGCCGAATTGAGAATTGCGGCGCCGTCTAGTAGCGTAATGTCCGTAGAAGCTTGGAAATTAATATTGCCCTGATTGTAACTAATGGTCGAGCCATTTGAGCCATAAGGGATCGTCCGATTGATTAAGTTATAGACAAGGCGGGTATAGCCTGCCGCTGGGTCATTTGCGAAAACTTGTGGCGTAATGGGATTTCCAGCAAAGGTAGAACTCCCATTCACATAATTGACCCCAGGTGGCAGTACATCGGTAACCGTCAAATTGGCGGTTGTTGCAGGTCCATTGGTTACAGCACCCACGCGCAGTTGGTAATCAATGGTTGAACCTGCCATAATTAGCTGGTTAAGTGTGGGGTAGTTGGTAGATGATTTACTCACGCGTGGCGAGATGATGCGGTCAATCAAGTAGACTTGATTTTCGCGAAAGGCAGAACGGCCATCATAAATTGCCCAACCTTGATTGGCGGCATAATCACCCAGTGTGCTATCACCAGCAATGTGTGAGAGTGGACTATTAACGCTTACGTCTGTCGTGTCAAACGCATAAGTACTCCGTACCAAGATACGTAAGTACAAGATAGCGATGAAGTTATCTGGCAATTTGTTAAGTTTGACACGAACCTTAGTGACATCTTGCAAGGTGTAATCTGGGTCGCTATCGGCATCCGCACCATCATAAGCTAACAAATCTGCAACGCTATCGAACCAAATCGGCGAGTCCGCATCATTACAACCGCCTAAACCGTGGTCACTGTTATTAATCGCTGAACCACTGCTACCAGCCACTAAGGAGTAGCCTGCCCATGTTTCACCCGCCCCGTCTATGCCGCCTACCCCTAGTTGTGATGTAAAGGTAATCCCAGCACTAGCAATTTCGGCTGTTGTAAGTCGTGCATTCGAGGCAATATCATTATCAATGATAGCAAGGAATGAACCAATCGGTAATACCTGCAAGTTAACGCCGGGTGTTAGTGTATTCAGCGGGGCAGAATTTGCATCTGCATAGGTTTGACGGGTGTTGTCCACTTTGTCGCATAGCAACACATTGGTTAGATCACCTTCAGTCGAAGAGTTTCTCAAATAGATACTTGCTGTGTAGTATTGTCCATCTACGGCAGAAGTGAACGTAGTGGGGTTACGAACCGTCCACAATGGGTTGTTTAATGTGCCATACGCATCGAGCGCGTCAATGTCTTTACTAAAAGTACCCGCATTCGAGCGGACAAATTGGTAAGTATAGACGTTATTCGTGCCTGTGCCAGTGGTAAAGTTTGGCTCGACATTGACTTGTCCGGTGACAGAGTTCATCGTCACACCCGCCAACTGTGTGCCGCCGCTACTGATATTGGCACGATTGGGTACATTGGTAGTTCCCATTGGCAAAGAATCTCTTGGCACCCATAGCCAGAAGATTTTTGCGGCGGCATAATACAAATTAGTACTAGTAGTTGGGTTCAAAGGGTCAACAATCAGCCCGCTATTATTGCCATTATAGGTCGGAAAATGCCGTAAGGATGAATCCAGCCCAGTGATGTTCAGAGTGATGGTTGTGCCGCTTTGCGTTGCCGAACACACCCCACCATTGCGAACCACGTAGCGCAAGGATGATAAAGTTTCATAGTCTCGCGCTGTGGGATGATAATCCAACGGTACACCAGTCACTTGCCCATTGCCAACACAACCCCGCGAAGCAATGCTACTGGGCCAGCGGCTCCCCGGTAATGCCCAAGTTACCAACTGCGTACCAGCCGGCATGGAACTAATATCATCAATAATCGTCACATTGGGTTGCAAGCCTTCCAAACCAACCCGCGAACCTTGTGAAAAAATGCTGATAGAGACTGGCACTGCAAAGCCATCTTCACCTGCTGGACCACTGCCTGCCAAATACTGCACGCCTTGCCCGTAGATAATTGTTTTTCGCACATCCCAACGTGGGGCTGAACGCGTGGTTAAGTCGCTCCAGCCTAGGGGGATGGTTGGGTCCACCACTGCCGCCTGAGATGGCAGGCTGTCACTGGCAATGGTTGCGTTTAGCATTTCCAATGTACTACCGTTGGGAACATCGTTATAGACTACTGCGCGGAAATCAATAGACTGGGTGGTCGCATTGACTACATTGCCAACGCGACAGGTCAACGTTTGCCTATCTGCGCTGATACCACTTTGGGTGGCATTGGGAACGGTTGGCGGAAAGACCCGGTTTTGGCAGATAGACGCCAAGGATGAAGCTTCCCAGCCCATTGGGTAAACGATCGGTGCGCCTGTATAAGCGGGTGGTGTACAGGGTGCAGGCGTGCTGGTATCACAACGCGGCAAGGTTAATGTGAGAAACACATTGTTTCCCAAACCTGTAGCATCGGACGTATAGGTCACTCGATAGTTTACATAATCCCCATTGCGGATGTCCGTATTGCTGTTGTTTGCATCCAGCGCGTCAAATGGGGGGAGTCCAGTAGAAACAATAGCGCTGGTAAAGGAAACCAACGCCGCGTTCACCGTTCTTAGTTGAACTTGAAACGAAAAAATGAGCGTTAAGATTAATAGCCACAAAAGTTGTTTGGGCTTTGCATGTAAAATTTTTACCAACGTAGGTCGCAGTTTCATGGAGTCACCTGATAATTGTTCAAAGTTATTTTATTAATAACCAACAATATACCATACTTTAATCTAGAATGCAAGTAGTATTAATATTGAGTTTTCTTTTAGTATTTTTTGGTTAATTTAGTTACGAGTGCTTAATACTCCAAAAAATTGAGTGGGGTTCAGAGTTCAGGTTGGCAGAATGGCTTACCGCTCACTTCTTAGCGTCGTCATGCCTGAGATTGAATGACACAAGAAACCAATCATCTTCAATACGGCTTACCTTTTGCATTGTCTATATTCGGCACGGATAGAAGTTACGCTTT
>DKKK01000059.1 GCA_002455215.1 Anaerolineales bacterium UBA6668
GTTTCAGTATCCTCTTTGGATCGATGTTTTTGGAAATCTATCCGTGACCCGCAGGGGACGCTATACGACACAAAGTTTCAGTATCCTCTTTGGATCGATGTTTTTGGAAATCTCTGATTCTGGTGCGCCCGTTTTGGCGAGATTGGGAGTTTCAGTATCCTCTTTGGATCGATGTTTTTGGAAATGACCAGCACCGCGACTTCCTAATCGCAGATAATGATTGTTTCAGTATCCTCTTTGGATCGATGTTTTTGGAAATATTGCGCAATTGGTGTTTTTTACCAAAAACTGCGTAGTTTCAGTATCCTCTTTGGATCGATGTTTTTGGAAATCACCCCCCTTCAGCCCGTCCACACCCATAGTTTACCACAAATTTTTTCATTTCACGTCTCCTACGCGTTCTGGTGCGGTCTTTTTTTTCTTGTCCGTCCCCTTTTTGGGGGGCGTCCTTTTGCGAGCCGCAAATTGTTTTTTGCGCTTTTTTGGGGGGTATTTGCGAATGCTTTTGGTTCATTTGTCTCGTGTTTTCTGCGGTTTTCATGCTTTTCGTGCCTAAACCACATCATTGCAGAAGCGCCGAAATTCACACCCAATACATTTGCGAATCTGTGTGGCAGGTGCAGGAATTTGCTCTCGATTGACCACTTCGTGCATTTTCTCAATTGTTTTGCGGGTTTTGTTCAAGATGCGATTGTTAAGCACCACCACTTCTGCACTGCGCTTGGGAATTAAGTACAAAAAGCCCTGTGGCACGCGCACATCAAACACTTCTTCCACCAACAGGGCGTAGGCGGCAACCTGCAAGGCAAAATGACTGCCCGCTTTGTCCGAAAGCTTAAAATCTACGGGCATGGCAGTGCGGGTTTTGCCTTCCCCTTGCCAAATCAGCATGTCAATGATGCCCCGCAAACCCAACACAGCCGATTCCACCCGCACATTAAATTCCCGTTCCCCACTTTGCAAGCCATATGCCCGCAAGCTCCGCCGTTCTTCCAAGCCTGCCGTATCTTCCCCTGCTCGCGTGCCTTCTTCCATCAAATAGGTGGTCGGGCGAATGCGGGGTAAGCAACGAATAAAATAAAACACGCGTGGGCAATAATCCCACTGTTTAAGCTCGCTCACTTGAAAGAGTAATTTTTCTTCAGTCATCATCCAGTTCGGTGGGCTGTTGGGTGGGTGGAGTTAGATTCAAGCCGGGATTGGCAATTTCCACTCGTTCTTGCCAATCTTTGTCGCAAATGCCAATCACTTGCACATTGGCAGGGGCTTTGCCCACAATGCGGCGTAGGCGGGCAGTCAGTTCATTGCGCAAGGTAGCGGTGAGTTGCCCGCGAAATGCCGAGTATTGCACGCGGTCTAAGCCGTAGTCCAAGCAGGCATCGGCTAGTTTAATGCGCTTTTTGTCGTCTTGAATGTCGTATAACACAAAGCAATGCACGGCTTCACCAATCGGCAGAAAAGGGCACGTAGGTGGGGTTTTCGCCACGCACAAATTGTGCCAGCTTGCGGGCTTGGCTTTGCAGGATGTGGCGCAAAGGGAATTGCTTTTGTTCGTAGCGCACTGCCGTATCCAGCCGCGCCAAGACCTTTTCGGCGAGGGTGCGCCGTGTGCTTTTGCTCAGCAGTCCATCTTCCATCACCAGTTCTACCCCTTTGTTCACCATGCCTATCACGGTGCGATCCACCACGGCTTGGCGAAATTCTTCTATCATATCCAATGTCAGGCTGGGTTTGCCGGGGCGATCCACGTGCAAAAAGCCGGCAAACGGGTCTAACCCCGCCAGCACCAGCGCTCGTTCAATTTGCCCATATAAGATGCCATATCCATAATTTAAGGCGCTATTAAACGGGTCAGTAGCCCCCCGCCCGATGCGCCCGCTCCAGCCTAGCTCAGGCGGAATGACCTTGCCCACCGCCGACCAATAGCGTTGGGCGGCATAGCCTTCAATGCCCATCAGTTGGTCACGGCAAGTTTGAAGCGGGTCTTCTTCGCTTTGGGCACGCCTTTGCAGGGCGGCAATGCTGGCGGTTTGCGCATTGATTTCTTCGATTTCGTTTTGCAGGACGGCAAACAGTTCGGGTTGATTGCTTTTGCGATATTTGCCCATGTATTTGAGCAATTGGGCTTGGTTGTGAATTTTGCCGGCGGCGGCAGAGCAGGCAAATTGCCAGCCCAAACCGTTGGTGAAGGCTTGCAGTTGCGCTCGGCGGGTGAGAACGGTGCCGGTCAGCCCAGCGCTGTATAAGGAGGCATAGGCTGTGCCGGTGCCGCTAACAAAAAAGATGGGGATACCCCGCTCGGCACATTCGCGCACCATCTCTGCGCTCAGGCTCACGCCTTGGTTGGCGATGGTGATGGTTTCCAAGTGGATGAGTGGGGCTTGGGTTAGCACGCTGTCCTTCTTGGTCACTTGCACGCGTTCGCTGTGCTTGCCCACAAAACTGCCAAATTCATCTACTAACAAATGTTGAATAATTGCCATTGGGTCACTCGCTTTCAATTCGGTATAAGCCATCTCCTTTCACCACGCTCTTGCCCACTTGTGTCAACTGCCCCCACACCAGCCATTCTAGCAATTCGTGCCACACTTCTGCTGGGGCAAGGTATTCGGCACTGCCAAAGAACCCACCAATGGGGCTGGCAGATGGACGGTGACGGGAGCCGCTAAAGACATCTACCCATTCCACATCTGCCGCTATGAGCCGCACTTGATTTGCCAACACCTGCAATCGTTGTGCCGCTTCTGCCCCGCGTGGGGTAGCGGCGTTGTATTGCGCGGCGAGTTGGTCCACACGGTGCAATAGGCGGGCGAAGATGGTGCCAAAATCGGGGGTTTTGAGCAGTTGTTGCGATTCGATGAGTCGCATGGGGGTGAGAAAGTGCAGGCGGATGCGCCAGTGGTTGCCTTGTTTGGCAAGCCGGGTTTGCAGGGCTTGGCAGGCGGTGGCGATTTGGGCAGAGGTGATGGCACGCTTGGGCATGTTGACCAGCAGGCTGTCTTTTGCCAATACGATTTCTTCTTGCCCATCCAGCGGGTTATAGGCAACGGCGCTTTCCAGGCTAAACTGTCCGCGCCCGGGACCCACGCCTTGCCGTCCGGTTTCTGGGATGGCAATGAGGAAGTAGGGCACAAAGCGTTGCTCAGTGCCAAAAAGTGTGACACCAAAGGAGAATTTGTCGCCGGGTTGAAGCTGGCGGTAGGCGCTTTCGGGTAGCACCAAGCTGTAGCCGCGCCGCTCAGTGCCGGGGTGTTCGTTGGCGGCTAATAGCCAGCAGACGGGGCAGGTTTTGACGTGCTGGGGGTCGGTGCGCTCGCCATAGCACACAGCCCGCGACATGACGTTGGTGAGTGCGCCGCGCAGGTTGCTTCCGGCGCGTTCTCCGCCCAGATAGAGCGGTTGGGTGGCGCGGCAGTCAAAGCGCAGGGGGAGGACGGTGAGGGGGAAGGGTGTGGTTGTCATTGGGTATTCTCCTTACTCGGCAGGTTTTGGTTGGGGCAAGCGTGCCGAGTATCTGAATCGAGTGCTGGGCAGGCTCCGCCCTTGCGACAGGTTGGGACGCAAAGGCGGAGCGGTTGGGGTGTGTTTTCCTACCGGGTTAGGGTAGGTCTAGGTGGTGGTAGCGTTTGCCAAAAGCGTTGGGCTAGTCATCTTCAAATTTATAGTTAGGTTCAAATGATAAGCCAGTATCCTTGTTGTATGCTGTTTTAACAATAATTGGCGTTTTTTCGTCTCCCGGGAAAATCAAATTGCTGTTTTTCAGCATTTGATAGCGTTTGAAACCAATTGAAACTAGTAATTCATTACTTTGAATGGGTTCTGTATCTTTAAGTTGCATATATTCATGGTTCAAACTTTCAGGTAAAACTTCAACACCATCAAATGCTTTATAGAAGGCTTCTTCGTTGCTTTCTTCCATCCCAAATGGGCGCAAAATATCTATGATTGACTCTTGAAAGTTCTTGGTTTCAGCATTGAACTCTTTTTCCCATAGCTGGCTGATTTCATCATTGTAAATTTCATCGAGCCATTCCCCCACTTTCCTTTCATTCAGTTCGTTTCCATTTTCTCGCTCTAGTATTTG
This sequence comes from Anaerolineales bacterium UBA6668, assembly GCA_002455215.1. Taxonomy (GTDB): domain Bacteria; phylum Chloroflexota; class Anaerolineae; order Anaerolineales; family UBA6668; genus UBA6668. The sequence goes on from DKKK01000059.1 coordinate 4,085, forward strand.
CAAAGTTCCTTGTACTAGTTTTTCATTGTAAATTCCTTGCCCGTCATCAGGCTTGGTAAATACGTTTACAACGGCAATTTTGCGCAACCTAGCACGGTTGATGCGTCCAAAACGTTGTACAAGTGCTTCTAACGGAGCAGGCTGTGTGTAAATCGTATCTAGGTCTATATCTAAACTGACTTCGACTACCTGTGTTGCAATAAGTATAATCGGTTTACGATTGGGGTTAGGCTTACCGGTTTCGTCCTTAACACCTGTATATTTTCGAACCAGTTTTTCTTTTTCTAAACGGTCACGCAAATTAAACCGCCCGTGCAATAGAATAATCTCTAATCCTTCATTTTGCAAAAACAGCAATTGGTTGTAAGCTTCTTGTGCTTTCGCAATGACATTGCAAACCACAAGCACCGATTTGCCACTTCTGGCATCGAGCATAATCTTTTCAAGGTTCGGCTTATCAAATAAATCTCCTTGAATTNNGTTGAATTATATTAATTTGGTGTCGTTGAAATTCCTGAAATAGCTCAGGTGTCGCAATAATTTCTGGAACATCGCCTAAAGCATTCTTAAGCCAACTTTTGATTAGGCTGGGAAACGTTGCCGACATGACAAAAAAACGGGCATGATAATATTTCCTTAAATATTCGATTGACTTCAGAATTAGTGCCAGCCGTTTCGTCTCATAGGCATGAATCTCATCAAAAATGAAAAGTCCATTGTGGTAGTCAGTTAGTTGTGCTTCATATCCTTTCAATCGGTACATACCTTTCAATATTTGATAGGGCGAGAACACTCTTACAGGTGGGTAATTTAATTTGTTTAAATCTCTAGCAAGCAACGCTTTTTTACGAGCAGTAGTTGGGCTATCATCCGTTTCCATCAATTCTCGATACAAAGCCAATAAGCTTCGACCATGTTGCAAACTGACAAATTCTTTTCCAAATGTTTTTCGCAAACGAATTACCATTGCATTCATACTGGCTTGATACGGCAACGTATAAAAAATGCGTGGAACCGCCTTGTCCTTTGTTAATTGCCCCGATGCCCAAAGTAAAGCCGCTTCTGTTTTTCCACTCCCGGTTGGTGCAATAAGCAGGACTGACCCTTGCGTTTTTTCCGCCATTTCTTGATGCGTATATAACCTGTCTCGCGCTACTCCTTGTTGCTCCAACACATTATAGGATGAGAATTTCAAAATGGGTAAAGAAGCTAAATGAGCTGAAGCACTATGGTCAGAATTCATTAAAGTTCCACGCAAAGCAATTAACGGAACAAACAATTCTGGTTTATGTTTTCCCTCCATACGAGAAATGAACAAATCATATAAGACTAAGTATTTTTGAGCACGTTTCCCAAAATTTGCTAAGAATTTCGCGGGGTCTATTTCTTCTACGATGCCCACTGGCTTGACTCCCAACACATCGAAACCAAGTTCTTTTGCCCACGCCCAACCGAAATCCTTTAGCCAAATGTGCAGTTTATACACATCGGATGCTTGAAAATCAATCAATTGTTTGTTAATCATCTCATCCGCTGGGTTGGGATAACATCTTTGAATCTCTTTGACAGTTCGGTGATGGCTGGCTATCGCCGCAACTACCCACAACCTATCTTGCTCGGTAAGCCCGTCAACGACCCAATCTAAAAAGGGTAGTGAAAATACTTCATGCCGATGCCCAGCCCAAATTTGTTTATAACGCTCACTCTTCCTAAGAATGCCCTGAAATGGGGGAACTGCCTTTCCGAAATCATGCAAAAATCCTCCCCAATATAAGCAATGCCATAAATTAGGAACTTGTAATTGTGTAGGCAATTCTGCACGTAGTTTGGCAAAATCTGCTAAGCGACTTAATACCAACCAGGTATGTTGGGCGAGAGTTTCCGGTTGGTTGCTCTCGCCCTTATCTGCGCTCTTTGCCCAAATGTGGTCTAGTTCTTTTGGCCAGAGTTGTGCTTCCATGTTATTGCTCTACAAAACTATGAAAAAATAACCCCATGTAGGCATCATCTCGTTGCGTGGAAGCAGGGTCTATCCAATATTTTTCGGCTTTTTCCTCTTCAAACCACATGAAGTTCCGCGAATGTATTCGGTCTTGCACCACAAAATATCGCTCAAAAGTCGGTCTTCTTTTTTGGTGATAGTCCAAATATCTTGGCATCAATATCGCAAAGCCCCGATTGGTGTAACGATTGGTACTATAAGGTAACAATGTGTTTTCAAAATAAGCACAATCGGCTTCTTGTAATGTGGCGACCTCTACACGGGTATAGGTAAACAAGTCTTGAGAGCGTCCTAATACCACTGCATAGCGCGGGCTTTTGAAGGCATTAATCCATTCTGGACGATTAATATAAAGAGTCAAACGCGGCTGAAAAAACATTTCCCGGGTAAAAGGGTTAACGTTCCCTTCCAAAACTTTTGGCTCATTGCTATCTTTCAGTTTTCCCGTAGCAGGCGAGAGCAAAATAATGTGCTCTAAATCCTTAACTTTAGCCGCATAGGTGAAATGGTAAGCAAACTGCACCCCATAGGGGTCGAACCATTCGCCCAAAGCACTGGCAATATGCCCATAAATCGTTGCTGGTGGTGGCAAAGGAAATGTTGGATGAATTTGTTGCATAAAATGTGGGTAACGGAAGGACGTGGTTATTCCTTCCGCCACCACTTTTAGAACTTGCATGAAAGCCTCCTATGAAAGCCAATCTGGGTTTTGGTTCATATCACTGATGATAGCTTGGTAGGCGTCACGCGGATGACTGATTTTGATTTGTGGTTTATCTGCCGCCCAAGTTTCAAATTTTGCGCGTTCTTCGTCCAAATAACCTTTCACCCAGCCCACATAAATATTGGACACAATCTCGTCCGAAAACACGGACAATGCTTCTGCCAAAGCGTCTGTATTAACGGTAGGCAACCCTTTGGACACACCAATAACATGTCCAAAGATATGATTACCGCCCTTTGTAACCGCCAAAATAACGAGTGGCGGCGCAACGTCCGTATAGTGAATACTTTGTTTGGCTCCGCCTTCCAACCGTGCCATACCGTCCAACAATGCACTAATTCGTTTCAATCGTTCAGAAGTAGGTAAACGATAACTTTTAGCTTTTTCCAAATGCTCTAACTTCTGCTCTTGGGCTTGTTGAATGCGGGTATCATCCAAATTGCGGTATCCCGTTTTATTGCGATAAGAAAAGGTTCCGCTGGCATTCAAATCAAGTGAAAACAACCCACGAAGTGTGGCGCGATAAAATTGATGTTCGTGTGGGACTGGATCTCCCTCGTGCCTGGACATTGTGCCAAAGTCTTGCGTAATTTTCACTGGTGCAATTGACACAAGTGTACTGTTACGAAAAGGAGATACGCGGGTAATTGTAGTCGTGGTGGAAGTTTCATCAATACGAGATTGATCATTGGAACGTTTATCTACTGCCGATTGTTTTGTTGATGGCGCACGCATATAGCCCAAAAGATCGTCATCCCACCATTTCAGCGGGTTTGCATCCGTATATGCAACTTTTTCTTCTCGATAAATTGGGGCAGGTTTCCATTCAACATTCCTTTGTAACGTTTCACGTAGCCAATAACGAAAGGCTTGTGCAGAAACATAAGGGAAAACTTCACCCTGTTTTGTCGTAATCACTTTTACACCAACCGTATTATCAGTGCGTGCGCCGTCAATAGAGCCTAAATTATTTAAGGCTGATGCTGGGGCGTCAACTAACAAAATTCCTGTAATGAAAGACATAATAATTTTCTCCTTAATAAGACTTATTCAACGCTTGGACGATTGACTTCATCAAGGGTTTCTTTGTTTTTACCCAACCAACCATTCTCATAAAGTTTTTCAACCATCCGAATCAAAATTAAATCATTGGCTAGTTGCCAATCCTTGAAAACGATTTCTTCTGCTTCTTCGAATATGCCAATGAATCCGTCAAATGAAAGAAACGGCGCATTTCCTTGCTGTACAAAACGGGTGTTTGCTTTAATTAATAAAGTTCGCAATCGCGGATATTTAGTTTCCATGTAATATGCGCGGAAAAACGACTTGTCATTTTCCTGCTTTATATAGCTGGCTAAAGCATCAGCTAATGTACGAATATGTTCAATTCTTTCTGATTGCATATTTAAAAATCTCCTAATGAACGCTTCGGCTAACTTCCACGAAACAAACTCATATTCCTGTTGAANNCTAGAATAAGCCGCTCGTGGGTCAATTCCTGCTTTTGCATATCGTAATGGTTCGCGTAAAAAATACGTCCGGATAAAACGCGATGCATAACGATATGGGCTTTCAATCACGTTGAATAAATCTTCATAAATATAGTTTCTTGGGGATGGTGCAGTTTTAGTTTCTCCTTTTTTGACTTTTGGAATTTCCCATGCCTTCGCTACCAGTTTGTTCCAGGCAGGAGCATACTCTGCGGAAAGCATGTCTTTTATAAATAAAATAAATTGATTCGGCAAATGGTAAATATTCAAATCAGCACTCTGACCACTGTTGGTCATGTGGTAGGCAGTAATTGAAAATGGACGGCTAATCTGTTCGAAGGTAAATTGTTTTCGCAAAGCATCCAGCAACACTTCAAATAAAAATGTTTTTAACTTTTTATCTGGTTCAGCAATTTTGGAGCTACCTGCTTGTTGCGCAAGTTGAATTGCTTGGCGATTTCCTTCTAAGAATTTTCTTGCAAAAAACTGATTAATTTCGGCGTTGTCTGAGTGAATAAACAACAGCCGCCCTTCACATTTTGCGCTCCCCAGCGGCAAAGCTTGAAAAGCTAATAAGGCTTCTCCTGAAATTGACAAACCAGCTTCGCCATGTGCATGAAAATTGATAACATCTTCGCCGGTTAATAAGGGAATATGTTGCCGATAGACTCGTCCCGGAACCAATTTCCCATCCACATCAGCATCTAATGGCAAATCCACAACTGACAAACCCATAAAAGCATCGTTTTCTTTGGTTCTTGGTGAATTGGTGCGATAACCACGCAATACTTTACTTTTATAGACAGCTTGTTTTTCTGGTTGACTGAAAAAAGCTGGTTGTGTGTAACCCGAATTTGGAAAAACAACAGTTAAAAAACTGCGTAATGGATTCACCGTATAGTTGTCATCCATATAATTTGCAATCTTATCCAAATCGCTTTCTTCCAAATCGGCAATCGAATCTTTCTCGGCAAAGACAACTATTGTAGCCAAACCGACATCAAGTAGTGGATGACCTGTGTAAAATAATTTCTGCATTAAATTTCTCCTACTTTACTAATTTTCATACATCTGCGCCAATTGACGGAACTCTGCCGCCAGTTTTTCGCGCAGTTCAATCGGTTCCAAAACCATCACATCGCGCCCCCAGCCGCGCACCCAGTTTTGCATTTCTAACGTCTCCGCCACAGTCACTCGCCACAAAAGCTCCCCATTGTCCAAATCTTCACAGCGTTGGCTAAAATGCCAAATGGTTTCTTTCACTCTTTGGGCAACCTGGGGTGAAAACTTCAGCACCACTTCAACTTCTTTTCCCTTGCCATACCAAATGCCCCAAGCTTGTTGCATACTAACCCGGACATTAAAGTCGGTTGGCAAAATATACTTTTTCGTCAATATCTCAACATGACGAATACGAGACAGGTTAAAAGTTCTCTCGCCAAACTCAGGCTTAACAATGCGACCCATTACATAAGCAGATTTTCCTGCCGCATACGGTTCTAGCAAATACGGCTCGAAAATGTAAGTTCTCGATGAGCCAACACTCTTTTCGTAAGTGAGTGAAACCTGTAAATTCTGCGCCCAAGCCGAAGTCAATACCAATAAAACCTCCGAATAACCTGCATCACGATTGCGCCAGTCTTCATCTAAAATTGCCGCGCTCGCCAATAAATTTTGTTCAAAGAGTGGGGCAATCTTCCCAATGGCATACGCAATCTTTCGGACAGCACTTGCCGCATTCGGGTTATGCCGATCTGTACACAATGCCAGCAAACGCATTGCTAAGTGAATTGCCATGCATTCATTGATATTGAGCAAAAGCGGCATTTCATAACTTTCCCGGTCAATCCAAAACCTTTTCTCGTCATCAGAACTAACCGGGATTTCCAACCCATCCAGGTCGCCAATCCACCGCCCAGCCGTTGCCCGGCTCACGCCCAATCGCCTTGCCAACTCCGCCTTGGTGAAGGGCCTTTCCAACAATAATGCAATTACTTGCCCAAGCCTTGCAAATTTGCGAGTATCACGTGTGAACATTCAATAATTCCATCCGTGTCGAATATAATTTTAGCAATAACCAACTGATAAAAAACGATAATCTCTCGACATTCATTATAGAATATTCGCTAAATGCTTAATGTGAGTCTTCTGAAAAATAGTACCAATTTACCATTGGACTATTTACTTAAAGGGCCACAATTTCCCCTTATCTTCAGAAACATACAGGCGTTTGCTTTCCATATCTGCCAAAGTTCTTTCAACCTTTTCAAATTTCCAGCCAAATAAACGGGCGAAAAAGCCACGCGGCTTGCCGGGGTTTTCCTGAATCGCTTGCGATAACTTCTTACAGTTGTTTTCATTGATAGGTTTAGACATTGCAAATTTCTCCTTTCGGTGATTAAGATTTGCTTGAGTCTACAAAACAGGTGTTTCAACTTCTGAAACAGATTCACGATTACTTTCCTAGAGAAAATTTACTCATTCTCACTCAATGTGGGACTGTATGCAATCACATCAATTGAATTTATTTTGCAAAAATTTATTACTGTTCTGAAATCTTCTATATCATCCAAATAACAAGTTTGATCTTGCCATTCTAAATATGGTAGACTCTCACATAATTGGCAAATATGAAAGTCAGAAAGATAATAGCAGTCGATTTCGTAGGTTTGTAAATATGTATAGATAATAATATGCATAGGTAATTTTTTAGCCTTCTGTTTTCTATAAATAATTTGACTATTTAGGGTTGATTTTTTAGATTACTAGTAGATTAGCATGTAAGATTGTTATTGTCAATATCAAATTTTAATTTGACTATTTAAGGTATTTTTTGTATCATATTGATAGATAACGATTCGCAATGCGAATACTGAAATTAAATTGTCAACTTATTCAGATCGATCCGTTGTGGATACAAAATTGCCCCACCATGCTCACCCGCCTTTCCCTGCGCTACCTAGCCCGCCACCCGTGGCAAAGCGTCCTCATGGTCTTGGGCATTCTGCTTGGCGTAGCAGTAGTCGTTGCCATTGACATTGCCAATGCCAGCGCCACGCGCGGCTTCGCCCTCAGCACCGATGCCGTCATTGGCAAAAGTACCCACCAAATCGTGGGTACAACCCACCTGCTAGATGAAGCCATCTATCTGCAATTGCGCACAGACGGCGTGTTTTCACGCTTAGGCATTGCCGCCACCCCCGTACTCTCTGCCCGCATCAGTGTCCCCGCCTTTGGCACGCGTTCCTTCCAACTGCTGGGCGTTGACCCCTTCACCGAGCCACCCTTTCGCAGTTATCTCAACAGCGGTTTTTTGGACAATGGCGGCAATCTCGCCGAATTTCTGGGCAAACCCGGTGCGTTGTACGCCAGTGTAACGCTAGCCAGCAGTACGGGCATCGAACCGGGCGACCCGCTCACGGTGCAATTTTCTGGCACGCGCCACCCAGCTTATCTGGCGGGAACACTCCAGCCCAGCGATTCCTTCAGCCGTCAAGCGTTGGCGGGCATGTTTTTGGCAGATATTGCCACCGTGCAAGAACTTACCGGCAATCTAGGCAAACTGGAGCGCGTTGATCTCATCATCCCCAATGCCAGCGCCGCGCAACCCCTGCTAGCCGAGTTACCTAGTACCGCGCTCCTACAACCCATTGCCGTGCGCACCGAAACCGCTGACCAAATGACCCGCGCCTTCCGCATCAACTTGACCGCGCTCAGCTTGCTCGGCTTGGTAGTTGGCATGTTCCTCATTTACAACACGATGACCTTCAGCGTTGTGCAACGCCGCGCCTTCTTTGGCACACTGCGCTGTTTGGGGGTAACGCAACGGGAAATTTTTCGGCTAGTGTTGGGCGAAGCCCTGTGGGTAGGTACAGTGGGGGCGGGTTTGGGTTTGTTGTGCGGCATTGCGCTGGGACAGGGCGCGGTTTGGCTGGTCACCCGTACCCTAAACGACCTATTTTTTACCGTCTCGGTGCGTGGCGTGCAAATCCCGTGGCAAAGCTTGCTCAAAGGTGGGGCGCTCGGCTTGTTTGCCACCCTGATAACCGCCGCCATCCCAGCATGGGAAGCCACCAGCATCCCCGCCCGCGCCGCGCTGGTTCGTTCCACGCTGGAAAATGCCGCCCGTACCCAATTGGGGCGCGTCACTCTGGCAGGCGGTGTGCTCGGCATGTTGGGCACTGCCCTGCTCTTTGCTCACGACAGCATCCTAACCAGCTTTGCCGCCACCTTTCTCATCATCTTTTCAGCCGCCTTGCTTGCCCCGATTGCCACCCAAGCGACACTACAATTCCTGACCCCACTCATTCGCGCCGCCATCCCCCGCCTTGCCACCCGCGATGTACTTGCCGCGCTCAGCCGCACTGCTGTAGCTGTTGCCAGCCTAATGATTGCCGTTTCTGTCACCATTGGCGTGCGCCTGATGGTGGATAGCTTTCGCAATACCGTTGCCACTTGGCTCAACCAAACGCTGGTGGGGGATATTTACCTTTCTGTACCAGCCAGCACTGCCGAGCAAACCAATCAACAGATTGACTCGCGTGTGATTGAGAGTTTAATACAAACGAATGGGATTGCAAAAATAGATAAAATTCGCGCGAGCAAGCTGTGGTCGCCCGATGTGGGGGATGTGCCGCTGATAGCCGTGAGCACTTCGCCGGTGGAAGCGCCGAATCTCCTGCAAGCGGGAGACTTCGCCACTGCTACCGCCGCTTTTGCCAGCGGGCAAGTGCTCATCTCCGAGCCATTTGCCAATCGCACCGGCTTGCGTATCGGAGATACGCTCACCCTAGCCACACCCAATGGTGAGCAGGAATTTCCCATTGCCGCTGTGTATTTTGACTATGCTTCCCCGCAAGGGCAGGTGGCGATTTCGCTGGCGCATTATCAGCAAATTTGGGGAGATATGACAGTAACAGGCATCAGTCTGACACTCCAAGCCGGGCAGGATGCAGAAATGGTGGTGTCTGACCTAAACACTCGTCTTTCCCCGCTCCAACTGCTCAACATCCGCTCGAATCGTTCCCTGCGGCAAGAAGCGCTAACTGTTTTCGACCGCACGTTTGCCATTACCGGCGCAATGCAGTTGCTTTCGATTGTGGTGGCCTTTATTGGGGTGCTCAGTGCGCTGATGGCATTGCAAATTGAGCGACAACGAGAAATCGGCATTTTGCGCACCATCGGCTTGACCGTGCGTCAGATGTGGCAATATGTACTGGTGCAGACCGGCATCATGGGGCTGGTGGCTGGTGTGCTTGCCATGCCCACCGGCTTTGTCTTGGCGTTGATTTTGATTTTCATCATCAATCGCCGCTCGTTTGGCTGGACGTTGCAATTAAGCTTGGATTCTGCGCCGTTTGTATTTGCACTGGTTACAGCAGTCACCGCCGCACTCTTGGCAGGTATTTACCCGGCTTGGAAGCTCAGCCGCACCTCCGCTAGCGATGCTGTACGCTTTGAATAGCCAGCAACCAATCCCCGCCTAGCCAGAAGCAACCCAAGTGCCGTGCGAAACTGCTATCGGCGGATTTGCATAAAACTTTGAAGTGCCAACATGGCAAACATTGCGCCCATATAGATACTACCCAAACCGGCAAATGCCCAGATTGCCACCATCGCACCAACAATCACCGACACCCACAAGGACATCTGCACGCCATTGTAGGCATTACTCATCAAGAAGGCATGGCGCGTCACTTGCCCACCATCCAATGGATAAATCGGTAGAAGGTTAATCATGCCCCAAAACACATTGACCCACAGGAAGGTGCTAATCAGTTCGTTCAGAAAGCTCAATTCACCTTGAAAGCCGGCAATGGGAACTGGAATAAAATTGACAATGGTTTGCCACAACACAACACCTCCTGCCAATTTCACTGCCAATAAGATGACAGCCGCCAGTAAAAACCCGGCAAAGGGTCCCGCTAATGCGACTAAAATGTTTTGGGTGGACGACAGACCGCGCCCCCAACTGGTGCGGGGAATTGCCAACCCGCCGAAGCCGTACAAAACAATTTCGGATTCCACGCCAAAGCGCCGAAAAGCCAACGCGTGACCGAGTTCGTGCAAAAGGATAGAGATGAATAAGGCAAATACCCAGGTCACAAGCTGCAGTGGGTCGCCGTTGAAGCCGAACAACACCACAATTAACCAGAACATGGGGGAAATGCGCACCGGAAAGCCCGCAACTTCGAAACGTAAATCAAACTGTGTAGGAGTAGGATTGGTAAACATAAAGGGAAAATCGTAAAGCTCAAAATGCTCGAAAAATTTCGGATGAATAGCAAGAATATACCACAAATTCCCGACTCTTATATTAGACACGGGAAATATTGAACCTACGTGCCAAGTGTATTGGGCACGCATAGAAATTGCATTTTTTTCCTTAAGCAAAAACTCCTATTCGGTGCTGAATCCACTGGCGGGTTGTGTTGAGTTAGCGCTGATGCTAACAAAAGCCCCAAACCTTAGCAACTCTCTCGGATAGTTCATCAACAGTTTCTGTTGCATTCCTTGAAACGATAGTGATATTGCTTTCTTGGCATTCCTTCAAAATTGTATGGGTAATCTTTCCGTCAAATTCAAGAAACTTGCGCCATGCTTCCTTCGAATTTGGTAATTGAAAGATTATTTCCTGCATAGCCTTTCGTTCAGCGGTCTCGTCCCATATTTTTGCGCTTGACCGTCCCAAAGTAGCCAAGCATAGGATTTGATTTGACGGAATGGCTTTGGCAAGTATCGTAGGGTTACAGATTCCACCATCTACTAATAACTGGGTGGCGGGGGATATCGAGATAATGTCTTCACATAACAGGTCTAAATATTCTGGAATTGTCGCTTGATTAAAATGATTGAAATCATCCCATGGCATATCCAGTAACCACGCCAGCCCATTGTGTGATTTTGACCATGTGGTGTTGACAGGGTGTTTCTCTTGGGTGAATCGACTATGATATGTTCCATAGATGCGCTCATCCATGTCGTATATTGGGATGCCAAATTTTACTGAAATGGCTTGGCTTATAGTGGATTTGCCTGAACCTGCTCCGCCAACAATCCAATATAAATTTTTTCGGTTGGAGAGTGTATTGCTGGCTTGTGCCAGTAAATCCTTATTTACATCGAATCGCATAGCGCTTCTCTTTTCATGAACTTGGACGCCTAACGGCAAGTTCCATCAACGGGGCAATTGGGCAGACACCCCCACAGCCCAGCACCCGCTTTCGGGGCAGAATCCCCTAGACGGGGCAAGCCCCCGCCCGTCCGCGTGCAGGCGGTGTGGGGCTGATTTATGGTTGCGAAGGCGCTCTACCTTATGCCGCCACTGCGTAAATATGCACTTCTTTTTCAAGACGGTCTTG
>DKKK01000150.1 GCA_002455215.1 Anaerolineales bacterium UBA6668
TTTCGTCACCCAATCTTTCATGCGGTTGCCCTGCTATTCGCGTAAACTTATGTGCAATGAGTGAAAGGCTGTGCCATTAAAAAGAAAAACTCAACCATAACAACAAGATTATAACAGATTTACAACAAAGCAATCACTAGCAAAAAATGCTCGAAAATCCGACAAAAGACAGTACAATGCTCTCATTTTTCGTCATGTGACTGGTAACGTGACCGGTAACATGCTATACTATTTGTACAGTTTGCACAAACAGGTTCCGATTCCTACTTCTCCTATTCTCCTATGCCACCCACCATCCGCGATGTTGCCGCCCATGCCGGTGTTAGCCACCAGACGGTTTCGCGCGTCATCAATGGCGATGAGAAGGTTCTCCCCACCACCCGCGCCAAAGTTCAGGCTTCCATTGAGGCGTTGGGCTATTTCCCATCTGCCCTTGCCCGCAGTATGGCGCGTGGAAAATCCGGCTTACTGGCGTGCCTAGCGCCCAACCTGACCGACTACACTTTTGCCGCTATCATCGAAGGGGCAGAAATGGCGGCGCGTCAAATGGGCTATTTTTTGCTGGCGAGTAGCGTCCCCAACCAAGACGAATTTAAAAAGCTCATCCAAGAATTAGTCGCGCACCGCCGTGTGGAAGGCATTATGGTGATTAACCCCTACGTGGACAATCGTTTCGAGCTTTTGCCAGATAACTTCCCACTGGTCACCGTTGCGGCACGCCACAAATCGCGGGCGGTTTCTTCCGTCTCGCTGGACGATGTAAAAGCCGCCCGCACCGCCACCGAACACTTGCTTCAGCTTGGACATCGGGATATTGGGCTGGTGAGTGGACCCTTGGACGAATTTTCATCCCAAGAGCGCAGTCACGGCTTCCGCATGGCATTGCAATCTGCCGGTATCATCGCCAATGAACAATGGATTGTCGAAGGCGATTGGACAGCAAGTTCAGGCTATCAAGCCTTGATGGAGCTACACGAAACAGGCATTTTGCCCAGTGCCATCTTTGCGCACAATGACCGCATGGCAATGGGCGTTTTGCGGGCGGCGCGTGAATTGGGCTTGCGAGTTCCCCAGCAATTGGCGGTCATTGGCTTTGACGACATGCCCTTGGCGAGTTATTTTGACCCCCCACTGACCACCATACGCCAAGACATGCCCGAAATCGGGCGGCAAGCGGCATACTTACTCGTTGCCGCAACCGAACAGCCCAATGCCCCCGCCCAACATCTGCAAATTGACACCGAGTTAGTCACCCGCCATTCAACCATTGGCAGTTTGACGCAAATACCAGCCATTCATCAGCAGGAGGTAAACCATATTCAGAAACCACCCATCACCTTTCGTTTTTCAAATGATTAAAATTTATTCTCTTGGAGGAGATCTCTTATGAAAAAATTAGGTATAGCAAAACTAGGCATTTTGCTGACAATTGGCGCAACCGCCCTAGTCGCCTGCGTTCCCCAGCAGACTCCCGCCCCGGCTCCCACCGAAGTCCCAGCGGAACAACCCACCGATATGCCCGCTTCCACCGAAGCCCCTACCGAAGCGGCATCTCCCACCGATGTGCCCGCAACAGAAACCAGCCTGCGCTGGCGCACTCGCCCGGACAACAAAGAAGAAGCCGATGTATATGCTGGCATCAGCGAACAAGTTTCTGAAACCATCGGTGTAGCCCTATCTTATGAACCCGGTGGCACAGAAGGCGCGAACTACCAGGACCAACTGAAAACCGAAATTGCCGCCGGCACCGCCCCCGATGTATTCTGGATCCCCGGCACCGATGTAGCAGATTTTGCCACCCGTGGCTTGATTCTCAACGCCGCCGACCTTGCCGCCGCCAGTGGCATGAACCCCGAAGATTTCTACGCCGGACCCATGGCTCACCTGTCCTACAACCCCGAAACCGGCAAGTCTGGTGCGGATAGTGGCGCAGTGTGGGGCTTACCCCGCGATGTCAGCACCTTCGCTTTGTACCTGAACATGGACCTCATCGAAGAAGCTGGCGCACCCAACCCCATCGAACTCGCCAAAGAAGGCAAATGGGACTGGGATGCCTTTGTCGAAGTGGCATCTGCCACCCGCGCTTTGGGCAGTGACATCTACGGTTACGGCGCAAACGCTTGGTGGGGTCCCTATGGCGTGTGGATGAATGCCGCGGGTGGTGGCTTCTTCAACGCCGACCGCAGTGCCTGCAACCTAGACAGCGAAGAATCCCTAACCGGGCTGGCCTTTGAACAAAGCCTGTACCAAGATTTGGATTTGGCAGTGCCCTACGGCGAAGACAGCGAACCACCCTTCCGCGCTGGCAAAGTTGCCATGTTCCAAAACGGACGTTGGGCAACCCCCGGTGTGCGCACCGTTGATTTCAATTGGGATGTAGTTGAACTGCCCGCCGGTCCATCCGGCACAGCCGGCAACTGGCTGTTCTGGGGCGCGTATGTCATCAACGCCAACACCCAACACCCCGAAGAAGCCTGGCAATTGGTGCAAGCCCTGACCCAAGCCGACATCCAAGCCCAAGTCAGTGCCAGCGGTGCCAACATCCCCAGCCGTGTCAGCCAAGAAGCATTCGATGCCTTCCTGACCTTCACCCCGCCCAGCAACAACCAAGCCTTCCTGAATGGTATCGCCGCCGATGCCAACCCATCTGCCGAAGGTCCACTCTGGGCTGGTAGCTGGCCCGAATTTGCCAAGGTGATGGATGCCCGCATCTCCGCCTTGATGACCGGACAAGAAACCATTGACGACTTCTCCGCTAGTGTGTGTGACGAAGCCAACAAAGCCTTTGGCGGTCAATAAATAACCGAACAGGCTGGGGACAATTGTCCCCAGCCTGTTTTTTCTCTCTGTCGCAGTCCGCAAAACGCGAACAGATACCACACCGTAGTATCTATTCAGCACAAACAGCACCTTCCACTATTGGATAAATCGCCTTCTTAGCCACAACCAACGCATTTTTAAGTCCCCATTTTTAGCCCATGAAACCACTCTCCACTCGAACTGCCTTAATAATTGCCAGTTTTTGGCATGGATTGGTGTCCTTGCTCTTAGCAGGAGTCATTCTCTCTCTCTGGATGGGAAACACCTTCGGCGATATTGCTGTTTGGGTCAAGTGGGTGCTCACCGGGCTCATGCTGGCATTGGCTGTTGGCAATGGCTTGGCAAGCCTATGGCTTGCTCAACGCAAATCGCAAGGGCGTATCGCATCCTTAGCCAGCAATTACTTGCTATTGGTGATTGCTTTATCACTAGACTTGCACTTTTTAGGTGTCTTTACCGGAATCGACGCCCTAGGAAACACCTTTGGGGCTGGCTTGCCCGCTCTAATTTTGGCTGGGGCAGGCTATTTTATCAGCGTGCAAGGAGAAGACCGCCCTAAAACGGCACGCACCTTCAAATGGGTGGGGCAAGCACTGATGGCAGTGGGTGGAATTGTCTTTCTGTGGCAAATTCAAACACTGTCTGGGCTGTTTTTTTTGGGAAAGGCGTTATTAGCAAGCCCACTTTGTATGTTGCTCACCACCCTCATTATTTTGTGCGCGATGGGTTTGTGGCTAATTTGGCGCCGCCCCACAGCAGAAGCTTTGGGTGTCAGCCACATGCAAGACGAAGCGCTCAACGGCTATTTATTTCTTTCTCCTAACTTTTTAGGCTTTTTATTCTTTTTTGCGGGTCCACTTTTGCTTTCTTTGTATGTCAGTTTCACCAATTGGGATGCTTTTGGCACTCGCGATTGGATTGGGCTGACAAATTACGCTCGCATTTTCAACTTAACCGTGCAACCGCTCACCAGTGCCGACCAGTTGGCACGCACTGCCATTGATGTAAAAATCTACGATGAACTGACCCGCGTCAATCTATTTGGTAATTACTTCATTGTTGGTGCGCAAGATAAAGTGTTTTGGTTGGCAATGCGCAACACCTTGCTCTATGTGCTATTCACCGTTCCGCTAAGCGTGATTCCGGCATTGGTATTGGCGGTCATTCTAAACAGCCCCTTGCCCGGCATGCGTTTCTACCGCACCATCTTTTTCATTCCCAGCATTGCGGCGGTGGTCGGCATTGGGCTGGTCTGGCAATGGTTATACAACGCGGCAATTGGTTGGGTCAACTACTTCATCACAGTGGGAACCGGCTTTTTACACATTTCAGACCCGCAAATTCGCTGGCTATCAGATGCGGGAACCGCCATGCTGGCGGTTGTCATTATGGCGGCATGGCAAACCATGGGCTTCAATAGCGTGCTATTCTTGGCAGGCTTGCAAAACATCTCCCGCGAACTATACGAAGCGGCAACGGTGGATGGCGCGGGCAATTGGGCAAAATTCTGGAAAATCACCCTACCCTTGTTGGCTCCCACCACCTTCTTTGTGGTTTCCACCACCACCATCCAAGCCTTACAAGTTTTTGAGCCCATTTACATCCTCACCAATCCCTTGGGGGGTCCAAACAATTCCACCTTAACATTAGTTCCCTTTTTATATCAAAAAGGTTTCCAAGACTTTAAGCAAGGTTATGCCTCTGCTGTGGCTTGGGTGCTATTTTTGGTCATTTTCATCTTCACGCTGGCGCAGTTCCAACGCCAAAGCAAAGCAGAAGGTAATTAGCCCCCTCACCCGAAAAGTGCCTCTATCCCAAAGTAACAATGAAAAGCTATCGTCTCACCAAAATTTTGTCGAATGTCGCTGTGTATGCAGTGCTAACTTTTTTTGCTTTGATTATGCTCTTTCCGTTCGTGGTCATGCTTTCCACAGCACTGAAAGAGCCTTCGGACACTTTCAGTTACCCACCACGCATACTGCCCGGCGATGCGGTGACCACTACGGTCAGCGGCTACGACCAACCCCTGCCGCTTTACTTATTGGAAGTGAACGGTGTTCAGCGCGAAATGGCTTTAGTCAAAGAAGGGATTAAGGTGGGTGTGTATGCCCCACCGGCTGACCTTTCTGCCGAAACCATCAGCGAAAAACGTTTGGTAAAGCCAAGCGGGGGTGTGACCAAACAAAAAACGGTGGAATTGAATGGAGAAACCAAAAAACTGTTTGATGTCACCCTAGCCGATGGGCAGGTAGTCGAAATGGTTTTGGTGCGCGAAACCGCGCTTGGGCAATTTGTGGACCCCACCGACCCCAGCATTACCAGCCTTGCCAATGTGCGTCTCAGCCAGCCCGTGCGCAAACTGGCATGGCACCCCGAAAACTTCTCGCAAGTAATCGAATTGCAAGGGCTAGGTCGCGCCCTAACCAATACCACGCTGGTCACGCTCTTGGTGGTGTTCGGGCAACTGGCAACTTCGGTGGTGGGGGGCTATGCCTTTGCCCGCCTGCGATTTCCGGGGCGCAATCAATTATTTGTGCTGTATCTGGGCACGATTATGATTCCGTTTGTCGTGCTAATTGTGCCACTCTACCAACTAATGGTGCAAATTGGCTGGCAAGACCGGCTGGCGGCACTGATTCTGCCGTGGGTATTTTCGGCGTATGGTACATTTTTNNAGAAATTGAAGAAGCGGCACTGATTGACGGCGCATCGCGCTTGCAAATTTTGTGGCGCATTTTTATTCCTGCCAGCGTACCGGCACTCGCCACCCAAGCCACCTTCACTTTCCTATACGCTTGGAACAGCTTTATTTGGCCCCTGCTCATTATCAACACCGGCAACAGCAAAAATCACGTCCTAACCCTTGCGCTTTCCATCTTGCGCGGACGCGCCAGCGACAGCCCGAACATTGTGCTGGCAGGTGCCGCCATTGCCGTCATTCCCCCATTGATTGTGTTCATCCTTGCCCAACGCTACTATGTAGAAAATGTCGCCAGCAGTGGCGTAAAAGGATAGTTTGGGGGCGGGAAATGGGAGAC
>DKKK01000045.1 GCA_002455215.1 Anaerolineales bacterium UBA6668
CAAATGCCTTTTTCATGCGGTTGACTTGGGGGGAAGGAAATGGAGGGCATGGCACAATCAAAAAAGGCGTTTCGGATTAGTAAGGAGATTCAACTGTGCCGAATCGCATCATTCTTCCCCCATCCCGCTAGATTAAGGTAAAATTAGCGTGTGAATAAGGATATCACCAGGCGGAATTTCCTTAAATTGGCGGTTGCTACTGGCATTGCCGCATCTTTGCCATTTGCTGGGCAACTGACTTTTGCATCCAACCCAACATATCCACTGCCCAGCCCACCTAGCCCGGTCGGTTATGCTACCAATACTTTCATGGCACGCTCAATTGCGGCTGGTGTTTACGTCCGTGCTAGTGCAGATAGGAATGCTGAAGTTGTCGGATACTTGCGCGAAGATCAGGTCGTGCTGGTGACCGGTAAAGTGACTGCCGAGGAGCCCCAGCACAATCCAGTGTGGTATCGTGTGCAAGATGGTTTTGTACATTCGTCTTGGCTTCAGCCGGTGCGTATTCGCTACCAAAAAACACCCGCACGCTTCCCCAAAAATTCTTTCCTAACCGAAGTGAGCGTGCCCTTTGTAGATGCACGCTGGGAGCCGTGGTTTGGAGCAGGTAAAGCTTACCGCTACTATTATGGCACTACTTTTTGGATCACCAGCATCAGCGAAGATGACGCGGGCAATGTCTGGTACAAGGTGTGGGATGACCGTGCGGCTGGCTACCATTACGCCCCAGCCCGTGCTATGCGCATCCTGCCTTACCAAGAATTTTCACCCATTAGCCCACAAGTTCCCCCCGACCAGAAGCGCATTCATGTCGATTCACAAACCAATCGCATTTCTGTTTATGAATATGACCAACTGGTGTTTGAGTTGCCGATTTGTACGGGAGATTGGTACAAAGAAGGCGGCGAGTGGAAAGATTACACCACTACGCCAGGCACCTATCGCGTTTTGTGGAAAATGCCCAGTCGCCATATGGCAGGTGGTGACTTAGCCAGCGCCGATGGCTTTGATTTACCGGGAGTGCCGTGGTGTACTTTTTTTTCATCCAGTGGCATGGCAATTCATGGCACGTATTGGCATAATGATTTTGGTGTGCGGCGCAGTCACGGCTGTGTTAATGTGCCGAGCGAGGTTGCACACTGGCTTTATCGTTGGACAACCCCATATCTTTCTGCAGATGTGGACTATCAACCCGCAAAAAATAAAGAAGGAACGCTCATCGAGGTAATATAATGACGAAAGATTCAGCTATTCAATGGAAGGCACACCCAGAAGCGGTTGCCGCAATTGCCGGGGGCTATCATGGAAACCCGTTTGATGTGTTGGGGCTTCACCAAATTGAAAATGACGACAAACCCATGTTTGTTGTACGTGCTTTCCAGCCACAGGCGCGTGCAGTGGAAGTGGTTTTTGCTAAGGGCAAGTCTGTTCCAATGGAAAAAACGCACGATTACGGCTTTTTCGAAGTTCAACTGAACGAAAAACAAGCCAAGTCTGGTTATCGCCTGCATATCACCACGATGGCAGATACCCAATACGAATTAGACGATGCCTATCGCTTTGCGCCTGTACTTGGCGATGCGGACTTGTACTTGCATGGGGAAGGCACACACATGCAGTTGTACAACAAGATGGGGGCACACCCAATGGAAGTACAAGGGGTAAAAGGAGTATGTTTTGCTGTGTGGGCGCCCAATGCAGAGCGGGTGAGCGTGATTGGCGACTTTAACAATTGGGACGGACGCCGCCACCCGATGCGCCTGCGCGGAAATTCGGGCATTTGGGAACTGTTTATCCCTGCCTTGCAAGGAGGGGATCTGTACAAATATGAAATTAAAACGCGCTATATGGGCTATATGGTGGAAAAAACCGACCCGTTTGGCTTCTCTGCAGAACTGCGTCCGCGTACCAGCAGTATCGTTTGGGATATTAATGCCTATCAATGGAACGATAATGACTGGATGGCTCAGCGGAGCGCTCGGCAAAGGTTGGATGCGCCAATATCAGTTTATGAATTGCATTTGGGCAGTTGGATGCGAAAACCCGAAGACGGTAACCGCTTCCTGACCTACAGCGAACTGGCTGATAAACTGATCCCATATCTGCAAGAGACTGCCTTCACGCACGTTGAACTTTTACCAGTGACCGAACACCCCTTCGATGGCAGTTGGGGCTACCAAGCGGTGGGTTATTTTGCCCCTACCAGCCGTTTTGGCACACCAGACCAGTTTAAGCAATTTGTAGACCGCTTGCACCAAGCAGGCATTGGCGTAATTGTCGATTGGGTGCCTGCCCACTTCCCCAAGGACCAACACGGCCTTTCTTTCTTTGACGGCACTCACCTATACGAACACTCTGACCCCCGTCAAGGCGAACACATGGATTGGGGAACTTACATTTTTAATTTTGGGCGCAATGAAGTGCAGTCTTTCTTGCTCAATAGTGCGCTATTTTGGCTCGATAAATATCACATTGATGGCTTGCGGGTAGATGCAGTGGCATCCATGCTCTACTTAGATTATTCTCGCAAGGCGGGTGAGTGGGTTCCCAATCAGTTTGGTGGACGCGAAAATTTGGAAGCAGTGGCTTTTCTGAAACGCTTCAATGAATTGGTGCATCTCAATTATCCTGACGTGCTGACCTTTGCCGAAGAATCCACTGCTTGGGGTGGGGTGAGCCGCCCAACCTATTTGGGTGGATTGGGCTTTGACCTGAAGTGGAACATGGGCTGGATGCACGACACTTTGGTGTATATTGAAAAAGAGCCGATTCATCGCCGTTATCATCATGGCACGTTGACTTTTTCGCTCATTTACGCTTTCACCGAAAACTTCATCTTGCCATTCTCGCATGACGAAGTGGTACATGGTAAGGGTTCAATGTTGAGCAAAATGCCCGGCGATTATTGGCAAAAATTTGCCAACCTGCGCAACTTATATGGCTATATGTTTACCCACCCAGGCAAAAAATTGCTCTTTATGGGGCAAGAATTTGGTCAGTGGAATGAATGGAATTATCAACAATCCATGGACTGGAATTTGCTCGATTTTGACAATCATTCCGCACTTAAATACTATGTAGGCGATTTAAACCGTTTGGTACGCAAAGAGCCTGCTTTGCATCAAGTGGATTTTGAATCGCGTGGGTTTGAGTGGATTGACCACAATGATGGCGATAATAGCGTGATTAGTTATCTTCGCTATGCCCATGACCGCAATGATTTTGTGGTCGTGGTGTGCAATTTTACGCCGGTGCCGCGTTTTGGCTATCGAATTGGCGTGCCAAAGGGTGGCTTTTACCGCGAAATCCTAAATTCAGACTCGGCTGTCTATGGTGGAAGTAATTTGGGCAATCAGGGTGGGGTGCAAGCTCACGAATATGGCTGGCAAGGACGCTCACACTCGCTTGAAATTACCTTGCCCCCACTGGCAACGGTCGCCTTCAAGTTGTAAGCCGCCGATGCGCCGCCACTTTGTGCCTACCTGCAGAGCGGTTATTTCTTAGCCACTCGCCTGTAAGTGCGTGGATGATTAAGAGAATGAAAAAGACGTTGCCCCCCAACGTCTTTTTTCATTTATAATCCCTACAGTCAGATACCACCTACACAATTGCCAGAAACTCAGAAGGTGTTCACGATGAAAAAAACGTTCCTTTTTTTGCTGATTGTCATGTGGGCGCAAACAGCTTGCAGTCCAGCGACTACCCAACCATTGCCCGCCGCTCCAACTGCCGCCTACGAATTGCCCACCGATAATAACACGCCAACCGCCCAGCCGGGTGCCGATTGGCCACAATTTACGTTATCTGCCACACTCGCCGGGGCGTTACCCAGTGCTCCCGCCGAACTGCCGTTGTATCGTCAAGCGATGCCCGATGCCCTGCCAAGCCCTGCCGAACTGGATGCCGTTTTGGCACAGCTAAAAGTGACAGGCGAAGTGGCAGAATCTTTTGGTGAAGCAAATGACCGCACCATCTTGGTAACTGAAGGCGGCAACAGCCTGCGCTTGGTATCTACCGACCCGCTAAACATGGTGCTGGCAATGGGCGAAGAGCCGCTTGATGCCCAACAAGTTAATTTGCCAATTCAAGAACGCGCCCAATCTGCCGACACATTTCTAAAAGAGCGCCAATTGCTCAATTTTCCCTATCGCTTGGAAGTGCCCAATTTTTCACGCGAAGCAGGGCGGGCAATACGCGTGGTGCCCTTGTTGGATGGTGTGCCACTTTACGATTTTGACCCACTCAATGGGCGCATGTTGGTGCTGTTTAATGCGGAAGGGGCGGTTTCCAGCGTCTTTTGGCGTGCGCTTAAGCTCAACCCCAATGGCACTGCCAAGCTAAAAACCGCTGAACAGGTGTGGCAAGAAATTCAAGCCGGGCAGATACCCAGCGCGGGGGAGGGGCGGTGCTGGCAAGTGGGAATTTACGACCCTAGCCAGGAATTCCCGGTTTTCACGCCCATTTCTCCGCAACCGTGTGTGACTTACAGTTCGGGTGCAGTCAGCGCGTTTGGGGCGGCAACCATTGACCGTTTTGAATGGGTCTATTTTGCTTATGACTTAAACTTAGGCATGAGCGAAAGCGCATTTCCGGCAGATTCTCCCGCTCGGTTGGTTTTTCCATTGTGGCGTTTGGTGGGCACCACCGATGATGGGCGGCAGGTGGAGGTGTTGTGGCAAGCACTTGCCGACTAAGCAAGTGTGGATGTGTGCTGATAGGGCTGTCTATTCTGCCAAAAAGGTGTAAAGCAAAGTGTGTGTCTGGTTGGGCAGTTCATCTGTGGGCAAGTGCCCGCAATCGAGCGTGAACAACTGGGCATGGGGCACATGTTTGGCTACCAACTGACCATCACGGTTTGGCACTACGCCGTCATATTTGCCCAAAATGACCAGTGTTGGCTGTTGGATTTGGTGAAGCATGTCTTCCAAATCGTGCTGGGCGATTGTCCAAAGTGACTTAACAATGGTCGCACCACTCGATTTTGCCCACTCTTCCTTGCGGCGTTGGTAAGTGGCAGTAGGGGCAGAGCCATAAAAGGGAATTAGGTGGCGCATGCGCATCATTTGTGGCCAAGCCCATTCGCTCACCCGCAGTTGCAAGTTGCGCATAGGCAATTTCTCCAGCAGTTGCAAGTCCTTGCGGGCGCGTTTGCCAGTTACCACTGGGTTGATCACCACCACCTTGCGGAAGCGTTCTGGGTCGTGCAAGACGGTTTGCAGTGAAATCATTCCGCCCATTGAATGCCCAACAATGCAGGCATTTTCAATTTTGTGTAAACGGCAAAATTCAAGTAGCAATTGAGACCAAGCCTGAATATCGTGCAGGTCGTGGGCTGTTTTATCTGAGTCGCCATAACCGGGCAGGTCGATTGCCCAGCAATGAAAGTGGGGGGCAAGCACATCCATCAGGTCATCCCACATGTGGCGAGAAGACATCCAGCCATGAACCATCAGAATGTGTTGGTCGCCGAAACCTGATTCTTGGTAAGATACTTGAACGCCAGAAATGTGAGTTTGAATAGATGGAAGCATAAAAATTGTGCGCGAAGGTGAAAGAATAGCTTATATTTGGCACGTGTGCTGAATATGGAACAACAGCTTGATTTTACACCCAATGGATTAATTTTCGCTAATAAGTTTGGCTAGCAAAGGTGAAAATTTCGACCATTTTTCTGAACTGTGTCACCCAACCAGCCAGCCAACCCGCGCACTGAATCAGGAGCGTGTTGGTAAAGCCCCGTTCATTTGACTGCTATTCTCCCATTGCTTTTCGCAAGCTAAGCGGGCGCATATCTACCCACACTTGCTCAATATAATCTAAACATTCTTGTTTGCTACCCGATTTTCCAACCTCGCGCCAACCAATTGGAAGCTCTTTCCCGACTAGCCAAATGGAGTATTGTTCTTCGTGATTGATGACAACGGTGTAAGTCGGTTGAAATTCTGACATGAGTTGTTTCCTGAAATTGAGATGAGAGCATAAGCTAGTTGAAAAAATATTGAAGTGAGTTTTTGGGCTAGGGTAAGCAGTGTGGTTTTTTTACGGGTGCTAAACATTGCTTGAATAGTTGGCTAACGCCAGGTCAGCTTGCCGTTGTAATTCGTTGCGGTCTTTGGCAATCAGTTCACCGGGGATTGCATCGGGCAAGATTTTCTCCATCCAGCGCAGGGGGCGGTATTGTAGCCCGATGATTGCCCAGAAAAACTGTAAAACACCCACAATGACAATCAATAATGCCATGCCTCGCGCTTCACCTCCCCCTAACCAGAGATGTACCTGCTGGGCAAGCGGTGTAGCCGACTGAATCCAAGGTTCTAACACAGAATCTGATAGGTAGCCGGATAGGTAAAATCCAATGGGCATTGAAAACATTGCCAGCATTTGATTGGTAGCCAGCACACGCCCTTGTAATTCAAAACCTACTTTTGCTTGAATGAGTGCCTGCCAATGTGAATTAATCAAAATTACACATAGGTTCACGCCCAGCAAGCCAAAGCCAATTGCCCAAATAGATGGGTTGATGCCCATAATGACCAGGAAAACCCCTTCAACGATAACAAAGCCAATCATGCCGGTGGCACGCCAGCGGGTGCCTCCCCAGATAGTCATGATTAACCCGCCGAGAATGCCACCCAGAGTCCCCGCCATAAAGATGTGACTCAAGGAAGTTGGAGAGACCACCGCTAGTGCCATTGGGGTAAGAAGGATAGTCCCAATGGAAAACCAGATGTTTGAGATTACAAAAAACACCACCAAAGCCACCATACTCTTCCGGCGGATGATGTATTGCCAGCCTTGCAATACTTCTTGGAGCAGGGGTTCCTGTCGTTTGTAGAATAATTTGCGCGGGAACCGAACCAGCAGTAACATCACAACCGCGAAAAGAAAGGTGAGCAGGTCTAAAATCAATATCCCTTCCAAACGAATTTTCATCACCAAGTAGGCTCCGAGTAAAGGAGAAATTAGCCCGGTGAGCGAACTGCCAAATTGGATCAGACCATTTGCATGCCCTAAGTATTGTTTGGGAATCAATTGAGTGATGCCAGCAGAATAGGCTGGGCGTTGGAATGCGCCTGCAATTGCCCCAATGGCAGAGGTGACATACAATTGCCACATCTGGAGCTCTCCTTGCCACAAGCTCAGCAATAGGAAAACCGATGCGATTGCCGCAAAAAGGTCAGCGATTAACATCACTTTTCGTTTGTCGTAGCGGTCAGCCACTGCGCCTGCAATCGGCATTGCCAATAATCCGGGCAATAAACCGCTCATTGCCATCATGGAAAAGCTCATAACGGAGCCGGTTTTTTGAAAGACCCAGATACTAATGCCAAAACCAGTTAGGGCTGAGCCTAATGTTGAGATGGTTTCTCCAAGTATTACAGTCAAGAACACCAGCCAAGGGTTACGGATTACTTGCGCCTCCAATTGGCTGGGTTGTTTTGCCTTTTGGGCTGGGGGCAAACTGGTTGGTTGGGGGGGGATTGGCTCATTTAGGATGGATGCGAGCTCCTTTGCCTGGTGTTTGAGAAAATAATGACCTGCTTCTGGAATCACTTGGTAGGTCACTCGGTCGGAAAAAGCGCACCATTCCCAGTAGCGCTCCTCGTAGAGTTCTGTTGCGCGGTCCATTTCACCAACCACACAATGGATTGGCACGGGCAGTTTCTTTCGGTTGGGTTGAGAGAATGCTCCTGTAAAGAAATCTTCCGCCTGTCGGACATCATGGCGCAAAGCATTTAGCACGAATTGTTGCTCTGCCGGTTCAACAATATCGGTAAAGCCCCCCAATGAGCGCAAAAATTCATGGTAGGTACGGTTCGACATCCAACGGTCGGTGGGCAACAATTTGTAAAACCAATCAAAAATTCGTCCTGGCAAACGGGCGGACGGGAAAGTTCCGCCGAGTATGACCCCTTTTAAGGGAAAGTTGTGTGCTACCAATGCTTCTGCAAGCTGAATTGCAAATGCCGAGCCTACACAATGACCATATACAAGGATGGGACCTTGCACTTTTTGTCTTATTTCTTCAATACACCTACTCAGTGCAACCGGATTTGGTTCTGGCTTTTCAAGGGGGCGGCTGAAATCGTGTCCNNTGTCCGGGAAGTTCAATTGCAAATAAAGCCAACGATTTTGATAGTTTGTGGGCTAATGGTTGGTAGCTGATGGCACTTCCTCCACCATAGGGGACAGCTAGAAGGGTTGCTTGGGCTGATTGTGAGTTTCTATCCGGTGTGAGATTATACAGGTACTCGATTTGGGCGTTGGGTAGCTGTTTATCGGCGTATTGTTCGGCAAGCTCCCGAACAGTTGGAAATTTAAATAATTGCATCACACTGATGTTTTGCCCAAACGCTTGGCTCATCGCCCGAACCACTCGGATTGCTTTAAACGATTCACCCCCCAAATCAAAAAAGTTATCATCCACACCCACTTGGGGCAGGCTTAGAATTTCGCACCAAATATGGGCAATTTTAATTTCGGTTTCCGAACATGGGGCAATAAATTCATCTGTTAGGTGCCTGCTCTGATTGGGTGCGGGTAGATTCTTGCGGTCCACTTTGCCATTGGGATTGAGCGGCAAGCTATCTATCACCATAAATAAGCTTGGAACCATATAATCGGGCAGTTTTGNNATCTGTTCCCACCAAATATGCCACCAATTGAGTTTGGTTTTTGGTTGGGGTGTGTGAGACGACAACAGCATTGTGAATAGCTGGGTGCTGTTGTAGGTAACTCTCAATTGCGCCTAATTCTACTCGATACCCGCGCACCTTAATTTGCAGGTCAATTCTTCCAAGGAATTCAATGTCGCCACTCGCCAAATATCGAACCAAATCCCCAGTTCGATACATTCTGCCGCCGTTAATGTCAAATGGGTTAGGCAAAAATCGGTCAGCGGTGAGTCCGGGTTGATTGATATAGCCTCTGGCAACCCCAGCACCGCCAACATATAATTCTCCCGGAATTCCTACTGGCACGGGTTGTAAATTGGCATCTAGCACATAGGTGTTGACATTTGGAATGGGCTTCCCTAATGGGACATGGTGTGTCGGCGGGTGGTTATTGGCGGGGGTTGGGTACATCAACATCGAAACGGTGGTTTCCGTAGGTCCATAATGCACTTGTAAGTCCAGTTCGGGTTTTTCCCTACGAATAGCTTCCACTAACTCCCAGTTGCTTGCTTCTCCAGCGAGAATCAACCGTTTTCGCGGAAGGGCATCTTGCCAATTTGTTTGGTTTCGGAGTGCTTCAAAGTGGCTCGGAACCAATTTCATGCTATCAAGCGCATGATTTTGGAAATACTCAATGAAAGCGAGCGGGTCAGTTGCCCGTTCATAAGGAAAAATGTGGACAGTTCCCCCGCCACACAACGCTCCATATAAATTGGTTGTCCCCAAGTCGGCGGCAAGTGTAGAAACAAGTGCCATCTGTTCGGGTTCTGTCAATCGGATGCGATGTTGCAACCCTGCAAGGTAATTGATGAAATTTTGGTGAGTGATTGCCACTCCCTTGGGCTTTCCTGTTGACCCTGATGTGAATAATATATACATCAACTGTTCAGGTTGGATGGATACCCAAATGTTTTGAACTGAATTGCCTGCAATGCTCGGCATTTCTGTGTCGATACAAAAAACCGGTTTTGCCCATTCTGGCAGATTGCTCTTTAAATCTGTTGAAGAAATCACATATTGGGGCTGAGCGGTTTCCAGCATACTCGCCAGCAATTCTTTGGGGTAGATAGGGTCAAGCGGAATATAAGCCAAGCCCGCTTTGAGAGTGGCAAGGAAGGCAATTACGATATCAAGCGAACGGTCTAAATAGATAGCCACTTTTTCTTCGGCGGCAAACCCTTGTGCAATCAAGTGGCGAGCCAACTGATTTGCTTGGTTATTTAACATGCGGTAGGTGATAGACTGCCCTTCAAACCACACCGCCGTTTGCTCCGGTGTGTGTTTAGCCCAATATTCTATTTGCTGGTGGATGAAAGGTTTTTCTTCTAGGGGCAAGCAGGCACTATTCCAGTCAATAACGAGTTGGCGATATTCACTCGCCGACAACAAAGAGAGCCTTCCGATAGGCGAGTTTGGTGCTTGGATGGCATTTTCTAGCAGATTTAGAAAATGGCTATACATGCGATTGATACTTTCGGGTGAAAAAATATCGGTGTTGTATTCAACTGCTACTTGGTTATGGGCGATTGAAAAGGTAATATCAAATTTGCTGGTAGCCGTGTTTTGGGCACCAACAAATTGGATTAAATTGGGCGATGGGCTAGAGCCATGTGCTGTATCTTCACCCTTATTAATTCGCATGTTCTGCCCAATGAACACAGTTTGAAAAAGAGCCGAATGACTGATAGCACGGGGTAAGTTCAGGGTTTCAATCACTTTTTCTAAAGGGTAATCCTGATACTCGGTGATTGTCAAAACTTGCTCGCGAACCTTTTGAAGAAGCACTTTAAAGGGTTCATCTTGCCTAGTTGTGATTCGTATCGGCAGAGTGTTGACGAAAAAACCAATCAGCCGTTCTGTATCTTTGCGATTTCGGTTGGCAATTGGCATTCCGATAATAATATCATCCTGACCGGAATATCTGTGTAGCAAGGTAAAATAAACAGCCAATTCCAGCATGTAAGGGCTAATTTGGTGCTCTTGGCAGAATGTACTGAGTTTTCGCAGGGTTTGATTTGAAAAATAAAACGTTTCTCTTGCCCCTCGATAGGATAATTGCGATGGGCGGGGGCGTTCGGTTGGCAGTTCTAGGATTGGAATAGGGTTTGGGAATTGAGCTTTCCAAAAAGTGGCTAATTTCTCTGCATAATCTCCCTGTAGGGTTGTGCGTTGCCACACTGAGAAATCTGCATATTGAATAGGCATTTCTGGTAGCAAGATGGGTTGATTGGCAGACTTTGCAAAATAAACCTGGCTAAGCTCATCGAGAAAAACCCCAATAGACCAGCCATCGCTAATAATGTGGTGGCAGGTGATGAGAAGTTCTGCTTTTTCATGTGTAAGTTGGATGAGATGTGCGCGGATGAGCAAATCTGTTGTCAAATTGAACGGCTTTGTGGCTTGTGCCCCTTGCAACTCCAATTTGAGTTTTTGCCCTTCAGCGACAGCTAGATGGCGTAAGTC
Organism: Anaerolineales bacterium UBA6668; assembly: GCA_002455215.1. Lineage (GTDB taxonomy): Bacteria > Chloroflexota > Anaerolineae > Anaerolineales > UBA6668 > UBA6668. The sequence goes on from DKKK01000045.1 coordinate 11,139, forward strand.
TGAATAATCCAATGAAAGCTGGGCAAACGGCAAAACCCATTGCACGGGTTCGTCATTCAACTCGCCAAATTGGGTTCTTAAACTTTCGTGACGTTCCAGCAAAGCATTTAAACAATGCTCCATTTGAAGCGGGTCAACATACCCATGAAATTCAAAAACTGCCGGAATGTTATACAGCGCACTTTCAGGTTGCCACTGGTTAAGGAACCACATTCTTTGTTGTGCAAAAGACATCGGGAACGCTTGTTTTTCACCCGTGCGAGGCTGTCTTGGGATGCGATATTCGGTAGGGTCGATATTGGGTACACGTGCCGAATGTGCAGGGGTGTCTTTTTTCTTGGGCAAAAAAGCGTAATTTTCCTGCGTGCTGGGCACAGAACCTAGCGGTTTTTTTGTAGATTGCTTCTGCAGTTGTTGTTGAAGCTGTGCCCGTTGAGTAGGATTTAGCTTTCGTAATTTATCCAGCAAATCGTTCTGATTTGTGTTCATTTCTTTTCTAAAGTGCGATTTTCTAAACGGGTTCGAAGGAGAGCGCGTTGCTCAATTGAAAGCTGGCTCATTTTTCTTGCCAAGTGTTCATGCTTCAACTGGTTTGAACTCAACTCGCTCAGTTGCCCAGAATTCTTTTTTTCATTCATATTTCTTTGCATTTCTACGCGCTCTATATACTCAATAAACGGTTTTGAAGAAAGGCTATTGAGAAATTGGTGCGAAGCTTGATAAGATTGCTGAGAGATGGCATTGTAATGGGTTCGGTCGGTTGTCAGCCGTTGTATGGCAGAAATCCAAGGCTCAATATTTTGTTCGGGAATGACAGGTGCGGGTGCCGCAAGTGGTTTGTTGACATACTCTCGAATTGGATTGACGGGAAGCAGATAAGGGACTCCCAATTTTGCCTCGGTCAATCCCCCCAAATCGGAAGCAATCACGGGTATCCCGCGTAACATTGCGTCAACCACAACTTGCCCAAATGCTTCGCCCCACAGGGATGGCACTAGCAATATTTTTATGTGCTGTAATACCAAATTCATGTCTGGGTTGGAAGGAATATCAACAAAATTGCCTCGCTGAGACAAACGCTTGACAAGCGATTCGGAATCTCCCCAGGTTNNCAATCGGATTAATCATTGCCACCGTTCCGCTATCAAAGTTGGCTAAATTGGGAAATGGTCCTGGACCATAACTAGGGAAATACAACAATTCTGCTGATAAAGTGCTGTATGTATTGACATAATTTTTTACATAGTTAGAAACAGCAATTAATCCGTCCAATTTTTCAAATAATACAGCTTTATCTGGGGCATTCTTAAAACTCTCAGGACCAAATGGCAAAGTTGCTTGGCTGTGTCCGATATAAAAGACATTTTTAAAGTTTTCTTCCACAATCGTTTGAAGCAAGAAAAAAGTTCTATCTTCCGTTACCAAGACACAATCAAAGTTTCCGGCTCTGATAAGGCTGACCGGCATTTTTACCATCTGGAATGCGCCCGTAATGGCATGTACTTGCACGCCATTTAGCCGATAAACCACTTCATTCTCACTGATACTCAAAATGACCCCACCGACTTTTTCTATTTCTGCCAGTATTTGGTTTCGGGTCGTAATATTTTGCTCATAGCCTGGGCAAATCACTGTGCATTCGTGCCCATCCTTGGCAAACATTTCCATGAGGTAACGATTGGCTTTGTGTGCGCCACCAGCCAAAAACAAATACGAAAGATATTGAACCATAGCAATTCGCATAAAAAACCTCCTTTTGGGTGCTTAGTTTAGTTGACGGACTCAAACAAGGATGCAATATCCTCATCGCTCAATTGCACAAGCTCATCAAGCAAATCGGAAAACTCGTCATTGGATGCGTTTTCATGCAAAATTGCATCGACAATTTCAGCAGAATTTCGGATGTTGGGCTCAACTAAAAATAAACGAGTAATAGGGAGTTCAATATTAAATTCTGCCCGAATTCTTGAAATGACTTGAGTGGCAATTAGCGAGTGCCCACCCAAATCAAAAAAATTATCTAACATGCCAATTTCTGCCACGCCTAAAATTTCCTGCCAAATTTCTAAAATGCGCTGTTCCGTGTCAGATTCAGGTTCAACGTATTCAACATTCAGATGTGGGCGCACCAAATTTGGGGCTGGAAGTGCTTGTCGGTCTATTTTGCCGCTAGGTGTTAGCGGAAATTGGTCTAACAAAACAAAAAACCAAGGAATCATAAAATAAGGCAAGTAATCTTGAAGCTCAGAGCGAATTTTGCTGACTTGGAATGTGTCACCCCTTTTTAATTTTATATATGCAATGATGCGGAAATTGCCATGAATATCATCTTCCACCACAGCGATAGCATCTTCAATGAGCGGATAATTTCGTAACGCATGTTCAACTTCGCCAAGCTCAATGCGGTGCCCCCGAATTTTCACTAAATTGTCTTCGCGCCCTTCAAAATAAAATTCCCCGTTCTCCATCTGGCGAGCAATATCTCCCGTACGATATAATCTCGCTCCAGGTTCTGTAGAATAGGGATGTGGGACAAAAGCCGATGCCGTGAGTGCCGGTAGATGGTTATAGCCCCGTGCCAAACCCTTGCCTCCAATGTAAATCTCACCGGATTTGCCAGGTGCAACCGGAGCCAAGTGCTCATCCAAAAGCCACATTTCCATCCCATCTAAGGCTTTTCCCAGCGTTATCGGTTGGTCAGGCTGGCAAATTGCCAAACTGGCACAAACAGTGGTTTCGGTTGGTCCATAAGCATTGATAAAGAGCCGTCCGCGTCCCCATTTCTCAACGATATCTTTGCCACAGGCTTCTCCGGCGGAAACAATGCTTTTCAAAGCGGGTAGCTCTTCTGGATGGAGCGACTCTAACCTTAAAATAGAAGGGGGTAGGGTAACAACCGAGATTTGATTTCCTGCCAAATATCCTTGTAAGCCTTCATCTAAGTTAATTTCATCCCTGTCTGCCAAATAAAGCGTCCCACCCGCTAACAGGGTGGTGAAGATCTCTGAAATAGAAGCGTCAAAACTATTGGATGCAAATTGCAAAACGTGACTAGTTTCGTCTATTCTAAACGCGGCTATTTGGTTTTTTACCATGTTGACCAGACCAGAGTGACTGACTAATACGCCTTTGGGTTGACCCGTAGAACCAGACGTATAAATTAGATACGCCAATAAATCGGGTGTTAAGCTAACTTTCGGTAGCGGATGCTCCCCTTGAGAATCCTGAAAACCATCAATCAGTAGGGTTCGGGCAGAGCTGGGCGGTAATTGTGAAGCCATTTGAGCAGAACTCAGGACAAACTTTGCTTGGCTGTCTGAAAGAAGATAAGTGACGCGTGTGCCAGGATACCAACTATCAATGGGCAAATATCCCGCTCCTAATTTCAGGATAGCCAACAAAGCAACAATTCGTTCAAAGCCAACAGGCAAATAAACACCAATGACCATTTCGGGCTGTACACCCTGCAATAATAAGGCATGAGCCAAACGGTTACTTAAATTTTCCAGCTTTTTATAGGACATTGTTTGCCCTTGAAAGAACAAAGCATTCGCATTTGCACGCTTCTGAGCAGTTATTGAGAATAAATTTGGAATAAATTCATCGGAAAACGAAAAGTTTGTTAATGATGTTGACATAAATAGATAGATGCAGTAATAAAATTTGACAAAAAGTTGAGAAATATTGTATTTTCCCAACAATCGCCAAAATTATACGCGATAATATAGGTGTTTACAAGCTGAATAAGCCAATAACTACCATAAAAAATCTTGTTCACCATGAACAAATAAAAACATTGTTAGGAATGAAAACAAAAAATAAACTCAATATCATTAATATTTAGTCTATGCAAAATATGGCTGTCAACGCAAAATATATGAAAATTATTGTGATTACTTAGCATGTCATACTTAGTAGTTACAAAATTGCTTTATTTCTTAAGCGAAAAAGCGCAATATAGGCTGTCGCCACTTGTGCGGAAGGAGATAATGAATCTTTATTACCCCCCCTTGCACAAAAATACACCAGTATTACAATTAACGTCAGACGATTGCCCAATTTTTTGGACGTTATTATGACTGGTTCAAAACACGCTATGCAGAAAGACTGGTTAACATTTACCAAAGAACTCATTGATTGTGCCATGGGACGCACCCCTGCAGAATTGGTTATTACCAACGGGCAATGGGTTTGTGTGCAATCAGGAGAAATCATTCCGCACACAGATATTGCCATTCGGGCGGGAAGAATCGCCTACATCGGGCCATCCGCCCGCCACACCATCGGAGAAAAGACCACCCAGATAGACGCACAAGGCAAATACCTTGTGCCAGGTTTGCTAGATGCCCACATGCACGTGGAATCTGGCATGTTAACCGTGACAGAATTTGTGCGTGCCGTTGCTCCGCGTGGCACGACCGGCATGTTCATTGACCCGCATGAAATCGCCAACGTGTTTGGGTTGGATGGAATCAAGCTCATGGCGGAAGATGCCCTTCAGCAACCGATTCATGTGTGGGTAGAAGTTCCCTCCTGTGTTCCCTCTGCACCCGGGCTGGAAACGCCGGGTTCTCATCTAGGACCTGAAGAAGTAGCAGAAGCCATGACCTGGCAGGGTATCATTGGTTTGGGCGAAATGATGAACTTCCCCGGTGTTTTTAATGCCGATAGCAAAATGTTGGCAGAAATGTCTGCCACTCGCGCCGCCAGCCGCACCATTGGCGGGCATTACGCTTCCCCCGATTTGGGACTGCCCTTTCACGGCTATGTTGCCGGCGGTGCAGAAGACGACCACGAAATTACCACCGCGCAAGAAGCCATCGCCCGTGTGCGGCAAGGGATGAAAGCCATGATGCGACTGGGCTCGGCTTGGCACGATGTTGCCGAACCAGTGAAAGCCATCACCCAATTCGGTTTAGACTCCCGCAACTTCATTCTCTGCACAGACGATTGCTTTGCCGCCACCTTACTACAGGAAGGACACATGGACCGTGTGGTACGCCATGCCATTCAGCAAGGTTTACCCCCGCTCACTGCCATTCAAATGGCAACGCTCAACACGGCAGAGCACTTTGGACTCTCCCACGAAGTAGGGCAACTGGCACCGCGCCGCTGGGCAGATGTACTGATTGTTGGCAACCTAGCCGAGCTAAAAATTGAAACCGTCATTGCCAAAGGGCAAATATTGGCAAAAGGTGGCGCATGGCAATTTCACCAGCCCGCCAACCCATACCCGGCATGGAGTAAACAATCTATCCACCTAGCATGTGCCCTGCAAGCCCAAGATTTTGTTTTGCCCGCCAAAGATGGCAAGTACACCGCTAATGTCATTGGCGTGATTGAAAATCAAGCACCCACTGCCCACCTGCGTTTCCCGGTGGAAGCCCAAAACGGGCAAGTGCAGGTGGATTTAAAACGCGACTTGGCAAAAATCGCTGTGGTAGAGCGTCATCGCGGGGAAGGGCGGGTGCAAGTGGGCTTGGTACATGGCTTTGGCTTTTCGGTGCCGTGTGGAATTGCATCTACTGTTGCCCACGATAGTCACCAACTGATTGTCATTGGCACCAACGAAAGCGATATGGCATTGGCAGTGAATACCCTGGCTGAATGTGGGGGCGGGCAAGTGGTGGTTAAGAATGGAAAAGTCATCGGGCAAGTCAAACTGCCGATTGCTGGCTTAATTTCCGATGAACCTGCTGTGGTGGTGGCAGAGCAGGCGGCAACCATCCAAGCGGGTTTTCAGGCTTGTGGGTGCAAGCTCAACAACCCCAACATGCAACACAGCCTGCTTGCTTTGGTGGTGATCCCTGCCTTGCGCATCTCAGATTTAGGTCTGGTGGATGTAACCAAGTTTGAATTTATACCCGTGTTGGAAGGCTGAGTTACATTTGTCATTAACTATGCCGCATAATATAATCGGTCTATAATTCAGTGAAATTGCACGAGCACAGCCTACCATTTATTCTCATAATTACTTCAGGGTACTCAAATGAGTTCCTTGTGTAATAATCTCAATCTTTTTTATCTTTTCAGGAGAGTAGAGTCTATGAAAAAACACAACTTATGGATGATTGCCAGCTTTATCATGGTGTTTTCCGTGATGCTGGCGGCTTGTCAGCCCGCCACCCCGGCGCCTGCCGAGCCAACCACTGCTCCGGTAGAAGCCACCGCCGAAGCCACAACTGCGCCCGAACAACCCGCTGAAGCCGGTTGTACCGATGCGATTGGTTGTGTCGAAATTGCCGCTGGCGACCCAATCAAGATTGCCTACATGCTCACCGTTTCTGGTGGCACCGCCTTCTTGGGTGAAGACAGCCGTGGTGGTGTGGAAATTGCTATTGCTGACCGCGGTAGCGAACTTTTGGGACATCCAGTCGAATTGTCCGGCGAAGACTCCTTGTGCAGTGCAGAAGGTGGACAAGCCGCTGGTCAAAAGCTAGCAACCGACACCGAATTGCTCGGTATCATCGGTTCTTCCTGCTCGTCCGAAGCCTTTGCCGCTTTGCCCATCATCAGCGAAGCCGGCTTGGTGATGATTAGCCCCAGCAACACCAACCCCAACCTGACCAATGACAACGCCGACACCGGTGGACAATGGAAGCCAGGTTACTACCGCACTGCCCACAACGACAAATTCCAAGGTGCAGTTGCCGCCAAATATGTGTTTGAAGAATTAGGTATCACCAAAGTTGCCACCGTTCACGATGGTAGCCCGTATGCCGAAGCCCTGCAACAAGTATTTGCCGACACCATCACGGAATTGGGTGGTGAAGTGGTATTCCAAGGTGCAGTGAATGTGGGCGACACCGACATGCGCCCCATCCTGACCGAAATTGCCGCCGCGGGTCCAGAATTGATTTACTACCCCATCTTTGAACCAGAAGCGCCACTGCTGACCGCACAAACCGCCGAAGTGGCTGGCTTGGAAAATGTAATTTTGATGGGCGCCGATGCCGCGTATTCTGACAGCTTCCCCGAAGCCGCCGGATCCCGCGCAGTGGGCATGTACTTCTCTGGACCGTATGTTGCCGCCGGCGATGCCTACAATGAATTTTTGGCAAAGTGGGACGCTCAATTGGGTGGCACGCCGCCCAGTGGCTTCCATGCCCACGCCTATGATGCCGCCAACTTGCTGTTGAACGCCATTGAAAAAGTGGCAGTGGATGATGGCAGTGGCAACTTGAGCGTTGGACGCCAAGCCTTGCGCGATGCTTTGAACAGCGTTGCCGATTATCAAGGCTTGACCGGGAAACTGACCTGCAGTGCCACCGGTGACTGTGCCACTGGTGATGCTTTGGGCATTTTCCAAATCCGCCAAGAAGAAGTGGATGGCAACTGGCCGCCGCCAGTCATCTTCAGCCCAGCCACTGGCAAAGTGGATGCCCCTGCCGCTGGCGGTGGTAACCCGTTGAAGATTGGCTTAATCATGGTTGGACCCAAGGAAGACCATGGTTGGAACCAAGCCCACTACGAAGCTGTAGAATATGCCACCAAAAAGTTGGGCGTAGAATTTGTCTGGTTCGACAAGTTGAACCCTGCCGATAACCCGGATGTAACCTTGGAACAAGTGGTAGATGACTTTGCCGCCCAAGGTGTTAACATGGTGATTGCCAACTCCGCCGAAATGGCAGACGCCACCAACAATGCCGCACTCGCACACCCGGAAATTTATTTCGTTCACGCATCTGGTGACAAAGTGCTCAGTGGGGATGCTCCCGCCAATGTGAGCAATGTGATGGGGCGCATGGAATACGGCAAGATGATGGCTGGTTGCGCCGCCGCAATGACCAGCGAAACCGGTAAAATCGGTTATCTTGGGCCACTGGTTGATTCAGAAACCCGCCGCCTAACCAACAGCGCTTATCTTGGCGCCAAATATTGCTGGGAAACCGTACGTGGCAAAGATGTCGCCGACTTGTCCTTTGAAGTGGTTTGGATTGGTTTCTGGTTCAATATCCCTGGCGTTACCCTAGACCCCACCCAAGTTGTCAATGACTTCTATAATGGGGGCGTAGATGTGGTTATCTCCGGTATTGATACCACCGAAGCAGTGGTGGTTGCCGGACAACGCAACGCCGCTGGCGAAAATGTCTATGCCATTCCTTACGACTATGTTGCCGGTTGTAGCGAAGCTGAAGCCGTGTGTTTGGGTGTCCCCTACTTCAATTGGGGCCCTGAATATGTCCGCCTTGGCAAGCAAGTACAAGATGGCAATTGGGCGCAAGAATGGACTTGGGTTGCTCCTGATTGGGCAGACATCAACAACCCTGATACCAGCATCGTGGGTTGGATGCACGGCGAAGCGCTTTCCGATGAAGGCGTAGCCGCTGTGGATGCCTTGATAACCGGTTTGGGTGATGGTTCTGTCAACCTTTACACTGGACCGCTCAATTATCAAGATGGTACTGTTTTCGTGGCAGATGGCGCTACCGCCACTGACAATGAAATCTGGTACACAGAACAATTGTTAGAAGGCATGAAAGGCGCTTCTAAGTAGCCAGTTGCACCAAAAGGGTGTGCCCAAACGGGCACACCCTTTTTCAAAACAATTGTGAATAGGATCGCAAACCACCGCCCCAATGCCTAGCGCTTGTGTGAAAACCGGTGGGCGCACCGTGTGACCATCCCAAAAACATGGCGTGGTGCTAAATTGACGAGATAAACCACCGCTTAAACTGAACGCGATTCAATTTTTTAACACAACCAGTTTACCAGTTATTCTTGTGGAACTCCGAATGGTAATTTTTTTCAAAACGCACAAGCGAACCCAATGCTCCCCATGAGTTTCAACAAACGAGCAACAATCATCCGCCTGTTTTTGTGTAATGGGCTAATGTTTACACCTTTCCAATGAAAATAGAATTTCGCAATATTCACAAACGTTTTGGCGCAGTTCATGCTAACAACGACGTATCCTTTATTGTTCCAACTGGAAAAATTTACGGGTTGATTGGCGAGAACGGGGCTGGAAAAAGCACATTAATGAAGCAACTTTCTGGCTATTTTTCATCCGATTCAGGGCAAATCTTGCTAGATGACCGTCCGGTAAAAATTGTCTCCCCAGCAGATGCGGTTCGGCAAGGCATTGGGATGTTGCACCAAGACCCGTTGGATTTCCCCCCCATGCGCCTGCTAGAGAATTTTATGACGGCTTGCAATCATGGGGTGATTTTGCCCCAAAGCGCCGCACTCAAAGCTTTTAATGATTTATGCAAGCAGTTTGACTTCGACTTAGACCCGAATGCTTTTGTTAACGAAGTTACCGTAGGGGAACGCCAGCAATTAGAAATCATCCGGCTGTTGTGGCTGGGGGTTCGCACCTTAATTTTAGACGAACCCACCACGGGTATTTCTGCCATCCAAAAGGTGAAGCTTTTTCAAACCTTGAAAAAGCTTGCACAGCAAGGAATGTCCATCTTATTTGTTTCACACAAGCTAGAAGATGTGCAAGAATTATGTGGCGAATTGGCAGTGCTAAAGCGCGGTGTCTTGGTGGGCACACTGACCGCGCCATTTGACGAAAGGAAGATGGTGCAGTTAATGTTTGACCAAGCATTTGAACTGCACCCACGTTCCGATGTGCCGCTGGGCGATAGCGCGTTGGACTTAAAAGACGTGACCATTGTTGAAGGTCCAAACCGCATGGAACACGCCAATTTGCAGGTACGAAAAGGTGAAGTGATTGGCATTGCCGGTTTGGAAGGCTCTGGGCAACGTTTGTTGATGCAATCCTGTGCAGGTTTACTGCGCCCCCTTTCTGGGTACACAGCTATCAATGGGATAGACCTTTCTGGCAAGGGTTATCCGTTCTTTGAGCAAAATGGTGTGGCTTTCTTACCCGCTGACCGCTTGGTAGAAGGCTTGGTGTCTGGCATGACCATTGCTGAACACGCTGTTTTGCTGGCTCAAAAAGAAAAACGCCCGGAAGGCAAGGGCTTGTTTATTAATTGGAAGGCGGCAATTGAAGAAAGCGATAGCCGCATTAAGGATTTCCGCATCAAGGGCAGACCCGAGAGCACCGTCAATTCACTTTCGGGTGGCAATCAGCAACGGACACAGCTGGCTTTACTCCCTGCCAAAATTAGTGTGCTGATTATGGAACACCCCACCCGTGGGCTGGATATTGAGTCGGCAAACTATATTTGGGACAAACTGTTAAAACGGCGTGACCAAGGCGCGTGTATTTTGTATTCATCCGCTGACTTAGACGAGATTTTACAGTACAGCGACCGTGTGTTGGTGTGCTTTGCAAACCGCATCCATGCCATTGTGCCGCGCAAAGAACTTTCGTCCGAAGACTTGGGTTATCTCATTGGCGGAAAATCTCTGAGTGACCTAAAATCACTGGCTATGTAACCTGCTTTTGCCAAGCTGGAATAGGCTTTTCCATGAAAAAACTATCTTCTACTCAAATCATTTTTGGTTTACTGCCTTTGGTGCTTTCGTTAGTCGTGGTGTCTTTGTTAATCATTGTGTTGGGGCAAAATCCAATGACCGTGATGGGGACGCTCATTACTGGGGCAATCGGCACCGATGTAAAAATTGCCGATTCACTGGTGGCTTGGGTTTCACTAGCCATTGTGAGCATGGGCTTGATGGTCACTTTCCGTGCGGGACAATGGAATATTGGCATGGAAGGGCAAATTATGCTGGGCGCAATTGCGGCATACGCGGCTGGGCGGGTGGTTTGGAATAGCCCGGGCGTTATTGGCATCCCGGTGATGATTCTGGCGGGCATGGCAGGGGGCGCATTTTGGGCAATGTTGGTGGCGCTCTTGCGCATTTATGGGGGCGTACACGAAATTTTTGCCGGTTTGGGGCTAAATTTTGTCACGACTTCCATCACAATCTACCTGATTTCCAAGCCGTGGAAGCCCGCCGGCAGTAGCTCAGTTTCCACATCTGAGTTGTTGCCCGAAACATTGTGGTTGCAAACATTGCCGGGATTGCGGATTAGCATCGTGGCGGTGGTGCTTGCCCTGCTTGCCACCTTACTCATTTATTTCTCCTTGCGGGGCACATTTTGGGGCTTGCGCTTGAAAGCGGTTGGGCTGAACCCACGCGGTGCCACTCTGATGGGCGTTCCAACGGCTCCAACCCTGCTCAGTTCCTACATTGTCTGTGGCATGGCGGCTGGCTTGGCGGGCGCACTGCTCTTAACTGGGGTTCGCCACCAGATTGTCAACAACATTTCATCGGGTTACGGTTTTACCGGAATCTTAATTGTCCTGCTCGCTGGAAAATTTCCCATCCTAGTGCCCCTTGCCGCCCTAATTTTTGCCGGTTTGGGAGTCGGGGGTACTGCGATTCGCTTATCGCTCAAATTGGACTCGTCTTTGGCGGGCATTGTCACGGCTTTGCTGGTCCTGATGTTTGAAATTGCACAGGGCTTACAAAGTAAATACGGTAAAACGATAAAGGACCAATAACATCATGTGGGAAGCATTACTTCAAATTTTTTCAATTACCAGTTTGAGTGCGGTCATCACCGCCTCTTCACCGCTGATTTTCGCATCTTTGGGTGAAACCCTGAATGAACGGGGTGGCGTGATTAACCTTTCGGTAGAAGGGAGCATGATGCTGGGCGCAATGACGGCGTTCATTGTCACCAAAGTGACTGGCAATATCTATTTAGGCATGCTTGCGGCTATGCTGGTGGGGATGGCAATGGCATTGATTGTGGCGTTTGGGAGCATCACCCTCCACCGCGACCAAGTGGCAATTGGCTTTATTCTCGCCATTTTGGGGCAAGAACTGAGCTCATTTTTGGGTGCGCCGTGGGTTCGCCAACCGATCCAAGGCGTTCAACCCTTCAAAATCCCGTTTTTGGGCGATATTCCGATCATTGGACCCTTGCTTTTTGACCATGACATCCTAACTTATGCGAGTTTATTGCTAATTCTTGGCATGTGGTGGCTGTTCTACCGCACCCAGCCTGGGCTAAAACTGCGTGGCGTAGGCGACAAACCAGCGGCGGCGTTTGCTCGCGGTGTCAATGTCAACTTCATGCGCTATGTTTACACCTTAGCGGGTGGGGCACTCATTGGTTTGGGTGGGGCGGCATTTTCCTTGTGGGTGCAGTTGGGCTGGAGCCACAACCACACCGCCGGTTTCGGCTGGATTGCGCTGGCGATTGTCATTTTTGGCGGTTGGCATCCCCTGCGTGTGGCTTTGGGGTGCTATCTCTTTGGGCTTTTACGCGCATCGGCAACCGAGCTTCAGCCAATTTTTCCCAACTTGCCGGTTCAAGTATTCCCGCTCTTGCCATTTCCCTTAATGATTTTGACCTTAGTATTTTTCAATAGTCAAGGTCTAAAACGCCTGCTCAGCTATCTGCCCATTGGTCTTTCGCGCAATATCCAATCCTGACTTGCCAGCCGCGCCCCCGAAGGCTTGGGGCAAGTTTTTGTGCAAGATTAGGCTCTGTGCGTCATATTAAAAGGCGACCTACTTTCGCGAATCTGTCATTTGATTTGCCAATCCACGGTTAATGCCAATAGAAACCGCTATTGGCATTTTTCTTTTCATTCGCTGAAAAATTGGTGAGTGCTCAGGCATAGTGAAACAAACAATGATGTTGGGTTGCCACAGATAAGTGTGAAACAACCTAAAAATAGCACCTATCCAAATTCAGCATAATCTCCCAAGCCGAAAAAGCTGTGTTACGGACAGAGACGCTTTACCGATACACTCCTGATTCGGTACGCAGATTGAACGGATTATCGGATGACGC